>JAXDLH010000030.1:0-12950 GCA_034666705.1 Chloroflexota bacterium | reverse complement strand
GAACCAGATTCTGGCCGCGGCAGAGGCGCTCGCTATTCTGCTGTAGTCCCTCATCGGCGTTCGCACGGTCGCAACGTGCGTGGCCCTTCCCAGGAATCAAGAGCCGAACGTGGGCACCCCGAACTGTTGGGTGCCACGTTCGGCTCTTGATTTGCCGCGATCGAGCGCACGACAGCTTCAATAAGTCACGGAATCAAGTCACGGAATCGCGCCGGTCGCAGCCTCAGAGGCGGCGCCAACGGCTTGGAACGCCATAGCCGTCATCCTCGGCCGGATTGCCGTGGATGAAGCCGGCGAAGCGCACAAGCCCGCAGCTCCGTAAGATTCCGGGAATAATCTGGCCATGGATGATGTGCCGTGCCATGGAGTCCGTGGCCCCAGCATCCTCGGCGATGCGCAGCGCCACACTGTACGCCAGGGCGCCATCGGGCCAGCCTTGCAGCGCGTCGATCAGCCGCTTGGTCGAGAACTGGGGCGACAGCATGCCGGCGATTGCCGCACGCACCGCAGGATCTAGCGCGGCAACGGCCTGCTGGTCGCGCTCTCGGTCTAGCTCCATGTTATCTCCCGGGTGGATCGTTAACCGCGATGGTAGCTGGATCGCCGGGCGAGCAATTCGGCGCGACTCGTACCGGCGACCACGTGGCGGGCCAACTCGACGCGCCGCGATTCGACCTCGGCCGGCGTGAGCGTAATTGGTCCGGTGAGCTCGGCATAGCTATCCCAGTCGAGCGCAGCCGCCGCGGCGGCGAACTCATCAGGACCGTAGCGCCAGAGCATCCGGAAGACCTCGTACGTCACGAGGGCGTCCTCAATCGCGGAATGCTCCTGGTCGCGCACGATCTTCAACTGGTCCGCAATACGCTGCAGCCCCGGGCTGCGCGGCAGCTCAAATCGCCGTTGAGCCCAATCCTGCAGCTCGATATATGCCTCCCCTACCAGGCCGGCGACGCCAACCCGCTCGGCAGTGGCAAGCATGAAAAGCAGATCGTTATAGGTCGCCCATCCGACGAGCACGCCATCGGCCGCAAACACCTGCAAGCTGCGCAGCGCCTCGTCAACCGGCACCGCCGCCTTCCACTCTTTAGGAGAGTAGCCGGCAATCCGGATGGACTGCGCATTCGCGCCGCGCATTGAGCGCGGCGCCACCTTGAGGCTGAGCTCGCCGAGCACCGCGAGTTCCGGGAGACGCGTGCGCACGACGCCAATCTCGATGATGTCGTTGCGGTCTGGATCGCCACCGGTCATCTCGCAGTCGAGGAAGACGAGATCCTGGTCGAGTAGCTCTGTACCGGAGGGTGTGGGCTCGCCCGATGCGTCCACTACCGCAACACCTCTTGCGCTTCGGATCGGCTACGTCAGGTCGACAGCAGACGGCCCGGCCACTATTATCGAGCAAACTTCCATTGGCGGTGCGTTGTGCGCCTGACGGCAGTGCTCTGGATCGCAGTAGTCATCTTCCTCGCCTCCCTCGTGCGGGAGCACGTGGGGCAGGTGTTCATCGTCTTCATCCTCGCCGGGGCGATCTACCTCGCATGGAGCTATTCCCGCGGCGTCACCAGCAGAGTGCCAATCTACGCACTACCGGTGATCGTGACGCTCTCACTCCTCGCCGCGGCAGTTGCCCAACTGCTCGGCGCGGCCGGCGTAGTCGAGGTGCTGAACGTCGCCGCGATCGCGTTCTCACTCGCCGCGCTTGCCACCACACCACGGTTGTGGCGGCTGCAGGTTCAGGACGATCTCCAGCGCACGAAAGTCGTCGAGGCGTTCCAACCTGCGGATCTCCTCTCATGGCGCTGGTGGTTGAAGCTCGTCGACCGGGTCGGCGCCGGGCGGGCCGCGCTCTGCTATCTCGGCGTGCTCGCCGTGGCCGTCGTCATCGCACTCGCCACGCTGGGCGGAGTGGCCAGCGACGAGCGCGGCCTCGCGGCCATCCCAGCACTGATCGTGCTCCCATTCGCCGGGCTCAGCGCGTTCTGGTTGTATCGCGCCGCCATCCGCCTCATTCCCGACGCGTAAGGACGCATCGGCGTGGCACCGCTTTCCGATCGTTCGCCCCGATCCTGAGCACCTCGAAGGACCGAATGGTGAAACCGAAGGCAGTTAAGGCTCGCAAATGTCCGTCGTGCTTCGAGGACCTCAGCATGCACCGGAGGCGATGGTAAAATCCGACGATGAGTGTGCAGACAAGCCTCTTCGACCTTGCCGGATCACAGCCTGCGCTCGATCGCCAGGCGCTCCTCTTCGGCCGTGACCCCACCCCGGGCATCGTCTCTGTGTCCGCCGACCGGCGTGGCCGTGCGCGCATTTGGCGGCGCGTCGGCGACCAGGTCGTCCAGGAAGAGGATAGCTACCCTAACTGGTTCTTCCTTGCGCGGCGTGAGCTGCTGGGCGAATTGCCCATCGAAGAGCTCCCGGTGGACGTCCTGGAGGGGAAGCCCACGGCACCGTCTGGCAAGGTCGGGCTCATTACACTTCGCGGCTCCAATCCCTTCAAGTACCTCGTGCTCACCGACCAGCTCGACGAGGTCGAGGCACAGATTACGGGCGCTGCGGCGCGCGGCCTGGAGAATGGCACGCTGACGGAGCCGCTCTCGGAGTTGATCTACGTCCGGCCGGTGGCGGAGCAGTACCTCACGATTACGGGTCGCACCTATTTCAAAGGCATGACGTACGCCGAGGTCCGACGGCTCCAGTTCGACTTCGAGACGACCGGTCTCGGCGCCGCCGGCGACCGAATCTTCATGGTCTCGATCAAGGACTCCACCGGGTTCGAGGCGCTGCTCGACATTGGCTCGATGGATGAAGCCCAGCTCCTCCGCGAGCTCGTGCGCATCATTCAGGAGCGCGACCCGGACATCATTGAGAACCACAATATCTTCGACTTCGACATTCGCTTCATGATCAAGCGGGCACAGGCGCTCGGCGTGCCGCTGGCGCTCGGCCGCGACGGCACCGAGTTCTGGGAGAGCCGCGACAGCGTGAAAATCGGCGCCCAGAACCAGCCGTTCACCCGCTACAGCTTGACGGGCCGCGAGATCGTCGACACCCTGCATGCGACGCGTCGCTTCGGCGCGATTCAGCGCGATCTGCGGAGCGCGGGCCTGAAGGACGCGGCGAAGTACTTTGGGGTCGCCGCGGAAGATCGCGAGTACGTCGAAGGCGCCGAGATCTGGCACGTGTTCCAGAGTGATCCGGACCGTATTCGCCGCTACTGCTTCGACGACGTCGAGGAGGTCGATCAACTCTCGCGGCTGCTGCTCGCCTCCGCCTTCGCCCTCGCCTCGATCGTGCCGAAACAGTACGAGAAGATCGCCACCGCGGGGACCGGCCAGGGGCTGATCGAGCCGTTGCTCGTACGCGCCTACGTCGCCAATGGCTGCTCGCTGCCGCAGGGCAAGATGAGTGGCAGCTATGCGGGCGGGCGGACGGCGATCTTCACCACCGGGGTGGTTCAAAACGTCGTCAAGGCTGACGTGGCATCGCTCTACCCGAGCATCATGCTCGCCGAGCGGGTTAGTCCCGCTGCGGACGAATGCGGGGCCTTCCTCGACCTGTTGGACGAGCTGACTAGCCTGCGGCTCCAGCACAAAGCCGAATCCCGCCGCCCGACGCTTTCGAACAACGAGCGTGCCTACCACGACGCAATGCAATCGGCCATGAAGGTGCTCATCAACTCGTTCTACGGCAGCCTGGGCGCCAACTTCGCCCTGTTCTGCGATAAGGATGCCGCCGAGCGAGTGACGGCGCGCGGCCGCGAGATCCTGCAGATGCTGCTCGACGAGCTCGAGCGACGAGGCGCGCTGCTCGTGGAGGCAGACACCGACGGCGTGCTATTCAGCCTGCCGACCAATGGCAATCCGCCCACCTACGAGGGGGAGTTGGCGCTCATTGAGGACGTAGCGGGTGCGATGCCGGCGGGCATCCACGTGGAGCATGACGGTCGCTACCGGGCGATGTATAGCTACCACGAGAAGAACTACGCCCTGCTGGACTATGAAGAGCAGGCGATCGCCGGCTACCGGCAGCGCGAGCCCATCCGGCTCGTTGGCTCCGCGTTCAAGTCGGCGAAGACTGAGCCATTGATCGAGCGCTTCCTCGCCGAGGCGGTGAAGCTCGTGCTGCTTGGCGACATGCAGAGCTTGCGCGACCGTTACCGCGCGGTCTGCGCGAGCCTCCGGGCGCGCGAGGTGCCGGCCGCAAGCCTGAGCGTCTCCATGCCGCTCACGAAGTCGCCCGATACGTACGGCAAAGCGAAGCGAAAGGAGGAGCCCTACGAGGTATACCTGGCCGCCGGCCACACGGGCTGGCGACCTGGACAGCGGATCAACTACTACCAGACGCGCGGCGGCAAGAAGCTCCTCGAGCCGGGCGCCACGGACTACGACCCCGACTATTACATCGCGCGACTGCGCAGCACGCTCAAGCAACGTCTCGAGCGTGCCTTTACCCCTGAGGACCTGGATGCGCTGCTGACCGAGTCCGAAGGCCTGTTCGATATCCCGATCGGGAACATCAGCCCGATCAGCGTGACGTCACACGCGCAGCTACAGATCGATGAGCCAGCCGAGGAGCCCGCTGAGGGTGAGAGCGAGGCGGAGTAGCCCGCTAATCCAGCCCCTCGATTGCCTTCAGATAGTAGCTATCGTCCGCGAAGCGGTGCGGATCGACCGGCCCGCGCAGTAACCCAGCATCGCGCCGGATCCCCATCATCTGGCGGATGCCCTCCCACTCGAACGGAGGGGCGCCACCCGGGTGCGGCGTACCGACCCGGCGCATCCCGAACTCCTCCGCCTCCTTCGCGTTCGCAGGATCCTCGAGCCACCGCAGGCCGCGCATGTGGGCCCGCAGGTAACGCACGATCAGCCCCGGGTTCTCCTGTGCCTGCTGGCGGTGCACTGCGCCGATCGTCGCATAGTTCGTGTAGAGCCGCTTGATCGAGTCGAGCACGTGAAAGCCCTGGTCGGCGAGCCCGCGCTCGGAGCCAGCCCCCAGCATCGACCCGACGAAGCGTCCCTCCCGCAGCGCCCGCGTGCGGTCGGTGCCGATCTCCTCGAAGAAGTAGTCGCGTCCCGCCTCGAGTCCATGCTCCTTCGCCATTACGCGCAGCGAGGTGACGAAGCCGCTCTCCGCCGCGTCAGCCGCAATGGTCCTGCCGCGCACATCCTCCCACGACTTGATCTCCTCCGCGACGACGAACACCAGGTTCGGCTCGCTCGGCAGCGCCAGGACGATCAGGAAATCCGCGCCATTGTCTTCGTTCCACCAGAACACGTTGTCGGCATGCGTGTGGACGACGTCCCAGACCCCATCCTTGAACTCGCCCATCTGCGTCTTCGAGGCCGTCGTCGCCGCATGCTCCGCCTCCAGACCCTCCGCGGCGTAGAAGCCCTTGGCCTTCGCAACCTCGTGCGCCGAGAGCCGCCCGAACGAGTTGATCTTCAGCCGGTCCACCATGGTTCACGTCTCCTTCTGCGGCGGCATCATACTGCGGGTGTAGCGCGAAGTGCCGGGCCGGGGATCTCGCTGCGCAAGCTTGCTCTGGAATGGCACTCGCGGGCGACTGCCGCGAACGCGCGCGCCTCGTCCGGCGAGGAAAACGCGCGAGCCGGTACCAAGATACCCGCCGTTGGGCCTTGTCTCACGAAGACCCCGTCCGCCAGATCTTCGATCCCCACAATGCGGGACCACGCATAGAAGAATGCAACCGAGGCGGAAGCGAGCTGCACGCCCGTCTCACTCACATCGAGACGTTGTCGCCCAAACCCCGCGGGCGCCGCGTCGGCAGTGATCTCCGCCAATACACGCTCCCTCCGTTTGCGCTCGAGCGACCGATGTACAGCGTATGAGACGAGACTCAGGAACGCAAACCACCCCCAGAAGACGATCCCCCAGTCCCAAATTGTGTAGGTGTATTCCCACGTTCCCATCGCGGCGACGAACGCGAAGAGGACCATGAGCAGCGCGAAGGCGCAGAATCGGCGAACTTTGTGCCATTTCGATAGCCCCCGGGCAGCGCTCTGATAGTGCACGAATGACTCCCCGGGCATGACCTCGAACTCCACTGATGCTTCGATTGGGAGCGGGGCAGAGATCGATGGCAAGACGACGGGATCTGGTACTTCGGAGAGCAGGCTGGACTCGATGGTGCGTTCGCGCGCGTTCCGCCCGGCATCCACGAATTCCTCTGCGGCAGTCGAGGAGGCGAAGGCTCGCGCAGGTACCAGGAATCCCGACCGGCTGCCGAGCCGAAAGAAGACGCCCGCATCGGCCCGCTCAATTGCCAGGACAGCCCTCCACCCCAGCCGCATGCCCCAGGTCCCGCTCGCCGCGGCGAGCGTCACTCCCTCTTCATCCAGCGTGAGCCGCTTGATCCCAAGTGTCGCCCGGTCTTCGTCCGACCGAGCGGTCGTCGTCCTCACCCGCGACCGCACGGCCCGGTCCTCTGCGGCTAGCAGCGCGGCGTACGTGGCGCAGCCGCCGGCGAAGCACGAGACGAACACCCACGTGGAGAGAAACAGGTGCGCCGCATAGATGAATGGATACAGCAGCCCGGTGATCGCGCCGGCCAGCAGCGCGAACCCGAGCAAAGCTATCACGTGCTGGCGCCTCGTTCGCAGACGTCTGGCAAGATGGAGATTGGACCAAACCAGATCGTCTGGTCGGGTCTCATAGTCAATGGTTACCACCACACCACCACATGGAATCCGGTCCTCAGCAGCACGCATCGTACTCGGAACCGACGTCGCTAGTCTCCGATTCCTCGAGAGCGCCAGCCGGGGCCAATGCCCGTGTTGATTAGGTCTTCGGGCGTGTTGACGTTCGTCGCTGCGCGGCGGTCCGGATCGAGACGATTGACGATTGCCACCGGGATGGCGCGGGCGCCGACGCGCTCGAGAAAGTGTCGCGCCCGGAAATCCCCGGCGGCGAGGGCGGCCGCGAGCGGCTCGGCGCACGCCCCCATATAGATCGCGAGCATCGGTTCGGGCCCGTCCGCGCCTGGGTACGCCAACGCGGTGTACTCCCGCGGTTCATCAGCCATGGCCGCCACCAGCTCGGGCGTAACGAATGGCATGTCGCACGCGACCACGAGACACGCGTCGTGGCGTGCCGCCTGGAGCGCGCCGAGGATGCCCGCTAACGGGCCGGCACCGGACACTGCATCCGGAGCGCAGCGGGCACCAAGATGAACACCCGTGAAACGGGACGAATCTCCGCCCACGAGCAAAATCTCCGCGCAGCAGGTATTGAGGACCCGGACGAGCCGTGCGACCAGGGGCTCACCCTCGACCTCAAGGAGAGCCTTGTCGCGCCCCATGCGCCGCGAGCCACCGCCGACGAGCACAGCGCCACTGAGCGGCTCAGCCATTTCCGCTCAACAGACGCACTCGCACCAGTGCGCCCGGGTCCAGCCACTCAATGCCTTCGGGAACTACGATCAGACAATCGGCACGCGCCAGCGTCGCCACGTTCGCGGTACCCTGGCCCCCCGCCGAGCGGACAACCGGGCCCTCGGCACCGCCTTCGAGGATCCCGCGGACAAAGGTGAGAACCCGATCACGATTCTCCAGCGACTCCCCCAACGTCGCGACCAGCTCCGTCCGACCAATGCGCGTGTGGCCGGCCATTGCCCGAATCGCCGGCCGAACCAGCAGCTCGAAGGCGAGTTGCGACGCCACGGTGTTCCCGGGCAAGCCGACGACGAGCGTCTGCCCGACGCGGCCGAACGCGAGTGGCCGCACCGGGCGCATACGGAGCCGCCAGCTTGCCACCTCCCCGAACGCCGCCAGGGCCGAGCGAACGTAGTCGCGCTCACCCATCGACACGCCAGCCGAGACGACGAGCACATTTGCCCGCAACCCGTCCTCGACGCGCGAGCGAATCTCGCCCGGATCGTCGCGTGCTGACACCATGGGTCTTGCGATCGCGCCAGCTTCGGTGGCTTGCGCCGTCAGTGCCGGCAGATTGGCGTTATAGAGCTGCCCCGAGCGCAGGGCGGTCCCGGGCTGCACGAGCTCGTCGCCGGTCGTCAGGATTGCGATGCTCGGCCGCCGCGTGACCTGGACGTCTTGCCGGCCGAGCGCCGCGAGCACGGCGATCTCGGCCGGCCGAACCTCCTGACCGCGTGCGAGCAGCCGCGCACCGCGGCGCACGTCTTCGCCAGCGTGGCGCACGTCTTTGCCTACCCCGACCGACGCCATGAGGACGATCCGCGTTCCGCGCTCCTCGACGACCTCGATCCGGACCACCGCATCAGCACCAGCCGGCATCGGAGCCCCGGTCGCGATCCCCGCCGCCTCGCCAGGTCCAACGCGCAGCACCTCAGCCGCGCCGGCTGCCACGCGCCCCACCACCCGGAGCTCAACCGGCTGCCTGGCGCTCGCGTGCGCTGCGTCCGCCGCACGCACCGCGTAGCCATCCATGGCCGAGTTGTCGAAGCCTGGCATGTCCAGAGTCGCGTCGATGTCTTCCGCGAGCGCATCGCCGAGCGCCGCGGCGAGCGGCACCGTTTGCGCTTCGAGCGGAATGGCCGCGCGCAGGATTGTCGCCAGCGCTTCGTCGTAACTTATGTCAATGAATTCGGCCACCGATGCTCCGTCGCGAACGTTCGGTTCCACCCCGCAGCCGCAGAGCGTACGTGCTCGACTCGGATGCGGGCTACGCGGCGTTCCGGCTCTCGGACATACGTAATTGCGGGGGATACGACGGGTGAACCTTATGCCAGCACCCGCTCCGAACCCGCATAGACATTGAACCCGTCACGACGCAGGAAGCCCACCAGCGTCATGCCGAACGTACGCGCCGTCTCAACCGCTAGGCTCGACGGCGCCCCAACGCCGACCACGATCGGGATGCTGGCCATCGCCGCCTTCTGCATGAGCTCGAAGCTGGTTCGACCGCTCACCATCAACACCCTCTGCGCGAGCGGCACCTCGCCAGCCAGCAGTCGCTCCCCCACGAGCTTATCGAGCGCGTTGTGCCGCCCGACATCCTCGCGCAGCACGAGCAATCGTCCCTCGGCGTCGAACAGCCCAGCAGCGTGCAGGCCCCCCGTCTCCCGAAACACCCGCTGGGCTGCACGAAGGGTGTCCTGCAACCCGCAAAGCATCTCGGCACGGACCTCCAACTCGACGCCAGCTAACGTGCGGCAACCCTGCACCTCGAGCGCCTCGAGGGAGCCCTTGCCGCAGACGCCGCAACTGGAGGTCGTGTAGAAGTTCCGCTGCAGCCGCTCCGCATCGAATGCGACACCCGGCGCAAGCGCGACGTTCACCACGTTGTACTGCTGCGCGTCGGGCACGTCGACGCAGTAGCTGATTCCGGCGATGGCCTCGCGAGAGGTGACGATTCCCTCAGTGAACAGGAACCCCGCCGCCAGCTCGAAGTCATTGCCGGGCGTCCGCATCGTCACCGAGATGCGCTGGGTGAGCAGACCGCCGTCGCGCTCCGGCACGATGCGGATCTCGAGTGGCTCCTCGGTCGCCACCACATCCGCCACCTGCTGCAGCTCGCCGTCGCGCAGCTTGCGGGTGACGATCCGCACGGTGCGGCCCCGTTGGGTCATCACGTCCTGCTCGCCTCCGGCATTGCCTCGGACCTGCGCGTGTCGCTCGCCGTTACCAATCTCGCGTCGGCCCGTCGCCAATGCACGCGTTCGGGTTGAGGACGATGCGGACGAACGTGGCGCCCATCTGCGGCGCGACGAGGTGGTCGAGCCAGTGCTGACGGTGCCCCTCGGGGATCGCCTGCGTGGAGACGGCGGACATGTGGATGAACGCATCGTCGGAGCTGATGCCAAAGTTCACCATCCAGTTGCCCGGCCCCCGCAGTCGCCCCGCGCTGTCCGTCCGCATGATGCGTGAATCTGGATCCTCGCGATACCGATCGAGCACGTTGCTCTCGAACCAGATCTGCAGCAGCTCGAACTTCCCGCTCTCTATTGCCCGCCCGACGAGGTCCTTGTAGGCGGGCTCCTTCGTAATCTCCATGAATCGCTCCTCTAATACTTCATGTGCGGCAGCATGACGCGCCCGCGTTACCGGTGGGACAAGCGGGCCAATCAGCCCGTGGCCCGCAGCGGAGCATAGGGCCGAAAACCTGAACGCGCCGACGAGCGAGCTCAAGCGTCAATACGAGCCCGATGCGCATGGAATCCATTGTCTTCCACACTCGACGCGCTGCGGGCAAGCAGGGGCACACGGCCCCTCCGGCAGTCCGCCCATTGTGCCTTGTCCCGCACGATTCTAAACCCGCTGCGACATGAGATCTTTCCGGCCCACAGATCAGGCAAACCAATATTGCTAATGTTGGAACGTCCCAATAGAATAGCTCCATGCCAGCCTCGAACCAGCGTCAGCACATTCTGAGCACTGCCGTACGACTTGTCGGAGAGATCGCGGACCCGCGCGGCCTCGCGATGGCCGACGTGGCCGCTGCGGCCGGGGTGGGCCGTGCGACCTTGTACCGCTACTTCAAGGACCGCAGCGCGCTCCTCCGAGCTGTCGCCGAGGCAACCGGAGTTCCACCCCCGGTCACGAACTCCCGCGCCCAGATACTGGAGGCCGCCCTGGTGATCTTCGGCGAGCGGGGTATCCACGCAGCCACGCTGAGGGAGATCGCCGCGCGGGCCGGGCTCACCCTCTCCGGCCTGCACTGGCACTTCCGGAACAAACAGGAACTGATCGCCGCACTCGCGGATCACATCCCCGTACTGCCCGCAATCCGCGCAGTCGCCGCAGAACCCGAGGCGGCTGACCTCGAGACACAACTCACGCAGATTGCGCCACTCATGCTGGGCATGATGCGCGAGCACGGCCCCATGCTGCGGCTCGCCATTTGCGAGGCTGGCGTGTATCCAGACGTAGCGCAGCTTGCAGCCCGCTACGCGGCCGGCGAGGCGCTTCGCACCCTTGCGCGGGTCTTCGAGGGGCACGAGCGGTTCGGCAAGATCCGGCCCGGTCCGGCGCCGATCCGCGCCCAGGCCTTCATGGGCATGATGTCGACCCTCGCGATTCTGCGACCGGCGCTGGGCGATGCGATGACCGCAGACGACGAGGCGTGCGCCCGTGAGTTCGTGCAAATCATGGTTCGTGGGGTCCTCGCGGATCCACAGGAGGACTGATGGCGACCGAGACCGCCCCGCATCCCGCCAGAATCTCTGACTCCGACTGCCCGTCCGTAAATCTTGCGCTTGGCAGATAACCTGTCTACTCGGCTCCCACCCCCAGGCACTGCTGGATCCCAGCGTCGTCGCGGGAGAGCGCCTGTCCGGCTGCAGGTTCGAGGGCAGGATGGATGTGTGGGGACAACGCGTCAATCCCATTGCGATTGGGCAGACGTCACCGGTAGGTACGGATCAAGAGATAGGCGGTGAGGACGGCCGCTGCGACGATGACGATCCTTCGAAGGAGCATCCCGGGCATTCGCCGCAACAACCGAGCACCGCCGTAGCCGCCGACCACCGAACCCACGAGCATCACTGGCCATTCATGGGGGAACCCACGACTCGAGCTATCGGCGCAACCATGCACGTTCGCGTCCCCGAGGGACCACGCCGCCGAATCCGCCCGGCGCTGCATCGCAGCATGCTTGGCATCATCATTGCCGGCGGCGCGATTCTGCGGGCGTGGTTCGTGCTCCGCGATGACTTCCCGCTCAACGATGGCGGCCTCTCCTTCGCGATGATCGAGGCGCTTGGCACGTCGCATCTCCGCTTGCCCGAGACGGTGATCTACGACGGGGCGAGCATCCCCTATGCGTACCCGCCGCTCGCCTTCTATGCGGCGCGCATGCTCGCGGACGTGAGCGGCATTCCCGTGCTCGACACGCTGCGATTCATCCCTCTTATAGCGAGTGTGCTCGGCCTCGTCGCTTTCGCCTTCTTCGCACACACGGTGCTCCGCGATTCGGTCGCCGAAATCGTCGCCGTTGCGCTCATCGCGTGCATGCCAATCAGCTTTATCTGGCTGATCATGGGCGGCGGCCTCACGCGCGCGTTCGGTTATGCGTTCGGACTGCTGGCGTTGCGCGAAGCCTACGTGATCTCCACGAGCCGCTCGGAGCTCGCGCCTATCCGGTTCGCCGCGCTCTTCACGCTCACGTTGCTGAGCCACATCGAGATGGCCTGGTACGTCGCGGTGAGCGTGGCACTGCTCCTGATTGCGTATGGCCGCACCCGCGCTGCGCTCGCGCGGACGCTCGCCGCAGTGGGGGGCGCGATGCTACTTGCCGCTCCGTGGTGGGCCGTCGTGGTGGCCCACCACGGGCTTGGCCCATTCGTCGCCGCCGCGCAGGCCGGCTCGCCATTTGTCCAGGCCGACGCCGGCTCGGGCGCGTTCCTGCTCTTCCCAATCCTGATGGGGATCTGCTGTCTCGCGCTCGCGGCGACGGGCGACCGACGGCTGGTCCTGCTCGGATGGATCGGCACCATCTGGCTGCTCGACGTGCGGGCGTTCGCGTGGATGATGACAATTCCCATCGCGCTCGGCGTGGGCGCTGCGGCCGCGGGCCTCGTCCGGCGATTCACCGATCCGCAGTCACTATCCGGTGGCGAAGCGGTACTGCTCGCGTCGATGAATGCCTCGACCGAGCGCCTCCTCAACGCTGCGGCTCTCGCAGCCGTCGTCGGGCTGCTGGCGCTCACCACGCAGTCCTCACTCGGGGTCGTCAGCGCGCCTATAGCCCTATCCGCAGACGACCGCGCCGCGATGCAGTGGATCGCCTCGGACGCCCCTCCCGGGAGCAGGTTTCTCGTGCTCACCGGCGATGCCTGGGCCACGGACCGCGTTGAGGAATGGTTCCCGGTGCTTACCCAGCATACGAGCGTGACCACTCCGCAGGGCACGGAGTGGCTGCCCGGCCGCGCCTTTCACGAACGCGTCGTCGAGGACACCGCGATTCAGCGCTGCGCAGCTAGCGGCGCGGATTGCTCGACCAGCGCTTCCAGTCCG
>JAXDLH010000029.1:0-4545 GCA_034666705.1 Chloroflexota bacterium | reverse complement strand
CACCCTCGCCGCGGTGCACGAGGCAGTCGCAATCCTCCTCCCCAATCACGGGCGTGGCTCGCGTGCCGCCTCCGGCGAGGGCAAGCTAGCCGTCCAGGAATTCATGCCACGAGGGATTCAGCGCCTTCGTCCTCGGGGTATTGGTCCGTCATCCCAGCCAGCACGTCTGGGCGCACGCGCCACCCCAGGTCGGCGATCGTCGCCGCGTCGGCAGCCACTGCGACCTGCTCACCTGTGACCCCCTGGATGGCGTTGAAGGGGACGTACAGCAACTTGCCATCGACCCCGCGCGCCACAAAGTAGTTGTCGCCCGAGCCTGGCATCGCATCACTGTAGCCGTACTTCGTGGCATTGAAATTATCTTGCTGTGGCGGAATCCCCGCCTGGCCGAATGACTCCACCGAGCCGACATCCTTGAGCACTTCGAGGACCTTGCCCATGTCCTTGCCGTCGGCACTGACCAGGCGCATGCCAGCGTGTAGCGCTGGGAACTGCTGTTGGACGTTTTGGTCGTCTGGCATCGTGCCTCTCCTCTGGCTCACGGGTGAGCCTGCACACTCAGTCTAAGGATTCCTGAGTTGAATCGACCGCTCATTGTGCGTACAGTCGGCGCGGAGGGCTCCGACCGCATTCAGCATCCCACGTCGGCAAGCCAGCCGCAATGCGGTTGTGTTCGCGACGCAGTGCAAGCCGTCAGGTAGCTCCAGTTCATAAAGGCGCCCGCGAACGCGGCCCCGCCGGTGAAGGTACCAAAGAGCAGCGCGACGCCGATGGCCACCTCACCGCTCGTAACCACCCTGGCGAACCACACGAACGAACCGGTGTTCAGGAGCGTTTCCAGGCAGCCACGGTCCCAGTCGACGGCGGCGATGGGCGAGTCGGTGACGGCCATCGCCCCGTGTGACGCTCAAGTCGAGAGAATATGCTGCATCGCGGCGACGCTCATCGCGTAGTGGCCCACCGTGCGGCGCCCACCGCGGCCCCAGTTGGCAAGGTCCGCACGAAGCGCGTGCACCCGCCAGGCGGGGACTCCATCCCCAAGCTGCCACCATGTAGCTCGGCGATCTCCCGGCTGATATGCAAGCCCAGGCCCATGCCAGTGCCGTGGCCGCTGGGAGCTGCCTGGTTGCAGCGCATCAAAGATGCGGCGCTGCTGGTCCGGGCTGATGCCGATCCCGTGATCGGTCACGGCAATGGTGCTCGTGGCCGCGTTCACCGCGGCCACGTCGATGCGGAGCGCCGCCAGCCGGGCTGTACTTGACGGCGTTGCCCAGCAGATTGCTAAGCACCTGCTCAATGCGCGACGGGTCGACGTGCGCGTGCAGACTCGCCGGCGCCTGCACCTGGAACTCATGGCGGCTCGCCGTCAGGGCGGTGCTGTCTACGACGTTGCGGACCAACGCCACCAGTTCGGTGTCCACGCAGTCCAGCTCGAGGTTCGTCCCTCCCGTCCGGGTGAAGGTGAGCAGTTGGCTGATCAACCTCCCCAACTGGCGGGATTGCAAGTCGACGAGCCGCAGTATCCGCAGCGATCGCTCGGGATCCGGCTGGCCGAGATCCCCACGGCCACGGTCGAGCGCTCGCAGGAGGAACTGGGTGCCGGCCCGCACGCTGGTGAGCGGGGTGCCAGCCCGCACGCTGGTGAGCGGGGTGCGCAGCTCGTGGGCGGCGGTGGTCAGGAACGCCTCGCGCGTTCGCAAGGCCGCTTCGGCTTCGCGGCGCAGCGCTGCGGCACGCGCCACCCAGGAAGGCATCGCCGTCGAAGTGGCGCCCGTCGCACTGCGGACCTCCGAATTTGGCACCGCGGTGCTTAACGATGCCCAGCGGCAGGGCGGCGACCGCATCATGCGGGGCACCCATCGCAGCCGCGTGCCCCCTAGCTAGTTTTTGGTGCGAAACTCTTGCCAGCGCCGCATTGGGGGCTGGGGCATGTCCGACCGGGACGTGAGTCTGGGAACCACCGCGCTCATGCCGCTTGGCGGGCAGTGTGGAGGCTGATCTGGAGCAGATCGTGGGCGATGATCCCCTAGCCGACCCAGCGCTCCATCCCGGCTCGGCCATGATAGCGGCACCGGTCCAGCCGGAACCGGCGCTTGAGCATACTGATCCCTCCTTCAATCCCGGCTCGGAACCGCCCGGCCTGGCGGAACCAGCCCTGGCGTTCATGGGCTTCCCGCTTCGCCGATTTGGCTCCGGGCTTGGGGAGCGCAATGTGCCGCACCCTGGCTTCCTTGGGCCGCCCGCTTGTTAGGCGCGCTATGGAAGCCCCGATCCCCGGCCAGCACGTCCGGGGCGTGGGCGAACTGAGCCTGATGATGCTCCAGGCTGGCCGGCAGCTGCGCGGCGTCGGCCGGGTTGCCCGCGAGCACCTCATAGCGGCTGACGAGCCCGCCCTCGACCTCATCGAGCATGAGCTTCGCGCCGAACTCGGTGGGCCGATCCAGCTTCCCCCGCCGGATCACCGCCGACGCCGGCTCGAACAGGCTCACCACCTTCTCGTCCGCCGGAACGGTTTCCCCGCCGAAGACGCGCCGCTCTGCTTGGCTCACCACCCGCTCGAGGAGCGGCGTGAAGTGCTGCAGCCCCGCCCGGAGCCGCGCCGCCTGGGGCTCGGCGCAGTCGTCCAGGAGCTTCGCGACTCGTTCAGCTCGCCGCAGGCTGGCTCGCGCCACCGCAAGCAGGCGCCGGTAGTGGCGCGTGCGCCTTGTGGCGGCTTCCTCGCCCAGTCGACGCGTGGTTTCGAGGATCGCGTGCGCCAGGCGTTTGGCGGCCCGGGTCCGATCGCGGAACAGCTCACGCGTCCCCTCGGCGGCCTGCGGGGCGAAGCGGCAAGCCCGATGGACGACCCGACTGAGGACGCGCACGCCATCGGCCAGGAGGGAGCTGTCGGTGGGATGGTGGATGTGCGTCGCGACCACCGTGGTGTCCACCCGGAGCTTCCGCCCCCGGGGTGAGCTTGTCCTGGCAGGCGAGCTGCACGACCCGGTCCAAGAGCGCGTGGAGGGTCGCGGGACGGATGAGGTTGGCCCAGCGTAGGAGCGTCGTGTCGTCCGGGACCGGGGCGAGATAGACCCGGGTGAACTGGCGCAGGACCAGGCTGTCCGAGACGAAGCGTTCGGTCTCTTCGTAGCTCCAACCGTAGAAGTGCTTGACGATGAGCATACGCAAGACCACTTCTACCGGGGTGGCGGGCCGGCCGGTCTTGGTGCTTCTGGGGCGTCGACGGGCGAGGTCCGCTGTGACCTTTGTGAAAAGCACGTCATCCGCGAGGAGCCGGTCCAATTGGGCCAGCGCCGGCTCGAATCCCGATGCCAGCGGGACCAAAGCGAACAAATTCAGCGGCGCATAGCGGTCGCGTATCATGGTGCCAGGGCCTCCCGGGTACGACGGTTTCAGCAATTCCATCGTACCGCTCGGGGTGGCCCTTCTCTTTTGCACCGAAAACTAGCTAGGCGGCGTTGAAGCGGTCCCTCAGGAAAGCCAGGACTCGCCCGTCGGCGTCCGGGGTCGAGGATGGTGACCCGTCCCACATCGTGATTGATTGGTCGGTGACGAAGATGGATTGGGCCGGCGCGTCGTGCGACTCGACGGTGTCGACGCGGTAGATCAGGTTGCCGGCGCCGAAGCCCGCGGACCATTGGGTTCGACTGGCAACCAGCCGGCTGACATCAGCCATGCCCGCCACCGCCAATGCTCCGCGCATGATCTCGTTCTCGGTGTTCGCCACCACCGCCGCATCCGGCGTCCGGGGCTGAGGGAGGCTGCCGAGCGCCAGATCAGGCCCGCAGCAGAGGTAGCCCCCAAAATCGAGGCCTGGACCGACTCTGTCGGTGCTCGGCGCGGTGATCGGTGGGCCGCTGTACGCTCTGGTCGCTGGATCGTATTGGCATTGGGTGACGGGCCGCGATCCCGGCTTATGGGACCAGTGGCCAGGACGGTCCTCACGCACGAAGTGCGGCGTGCCGGAGATGGCGGGCGGGCCCTCGATGAAATGGCGCACGAAATAGGCGACCCGCCAGTGGGCGGCGCCGCAGGTGCTGTGCTCATCACGTTCGTGCAACCCATCGGCGAGCGCGGCGGTCTTGATGCCAGTAGCGGTGTAATCGGAGTACAGCGTGTAGCCGTCACCGTTCGGCTCGGCGGCGACGACCTGCGCCGCTGAAATGTCATGGCCGGCGCCGGGCTCGGCAGGTTCAGGCGTCGCCGCGCCGGCTTGCGGCGTATTGAGGCGATCAAGCGCATAGTTGTAGCAATTGTTGAGCTGCACGACGTCCGGTTGGTTCCAGACATCGGGTGCGAACACTGGCATCGGGCCCCCATTGCCTCGGAGGTCGGGCGGTCCGGGGCGGTCTGGTAGCCACGCGCCGGCCGTGCTGCGCTGCCCCGAGGACAGCATCCGCCACGAAGGGGTGGCGAGAACCATCATAGAGGACTCGGCACTGCAAGTCATGAGGATTCCCGCATCCCAGGCGCCCGAATGGTGAGCGCCCAACGTTCAGGTGGAGGATCGCTACCGGCGGCATCCGCCTGCGCCGGCGGGGCGCG
>JAXDLH010000028.1:0-4569 GCA_034666705.1 Chloroflexota bacterium | reverse complement strand
TGCTGCTCGTGGGCGCCCTGCTCGCCCTATTCATGGGACTCGCGGCGGCCGGCAACTGGGTCGTCGCGCTGCAATTCGTGAATCGTACGCCGTTCGGGATCGCCGACCCCGCATTCGGCCAGGACGTCAGCTTCTACGTCTTCGTCATGCCGATGCTGCGCGCCGCCGAAGGCTGGATGTTCACGTCGCTCTTGCTCGTCGTGCTCTCGGTCGTCGGGGTATACGCGCTCGTGCTCACGTACGAGCTGGCCGTAAACATTGGGCAGGGCGGATTCAAAGTCCCACCGGGGATTCGGGCGCACGCCCTCGCGCTCGCCGCCACCTTCTTCCTCCTCCTCGCTGCGAATCACGTACTCGACCTTTTCGATCTCACGCGGTCGACCCGCGGCTATGCATTCGGCGCCGGATTCACGGACATGAATGCGCAGGTGCCAGCCCAGTACATCGTGGCGGGGCTCGCAGTCATCGCCGCCATACTCTGCATCGTGAGCATCGCCACCCGGGGCTTGCGGCCGGCGATCGTCGGCGCCGCGGTGTGGGCTGGCGCACTTGTTGTCGTCGCCTTCGCGTACCCGGCGTTCGTACAGAACGTGCAGGTCGCACCGAACCAACTGGATAAGGAGCGGCCCTTCATCGAGCGAAACATCACATCGACGCGCCACGCGTTCGGGCTGGACCGAGTGCAGCAGAGCGACGTGACCTTCGAGGACACCGTCCCTACCGCCTCGCTCAGTGTGGATCGATCCACTTACAACAACATCCGCCTGTGGGATCCGCGACCCCTGCGCGACACGCTGAACCAGATCCAGGCCATCCGCCCGTACTACCAATTCGGGGACGTCGACGTGGATCGATATGCGATCAGCGGCGAGTACATGCAGGTCATGCTCACCGCGCGCGAGCTCGTCACCGATTTGCTGCCGCAGGAGGCGCAATCCTGGGTGAGTCGCCAACTCCAATACACGCACGGCTACGGCGTCGCGATGACCCGCGTCAACGCAGCCACGCAGGAGGGCCTGCCGCAGCTCATCATCAGCGACGTCCCTCCCGTAGGTCCGCTGCCCCTCACGCGGCCGGAGATCTACTACGGCGAGAAGACGGATCGATACGTCATCACGAATACGTCCACCCCGGAGTTCGACTATCCGAAGGGCGATGCCGGCGCGTTCACGACGTATGCGGGCGGCAACGGTATCCCAATTGGCTCGGTCTGGGAACGATTCCTGTTCGCCACCAAGTTCCAGGATCCGAACTTCATGCTGAACTCCGCAATCCAGCCAAGCAGCAAGCTGCTGTACCGCCGCAACGTGCGCGATCGCGTCAACCAGATCGCGCCGTTCTTGCGGCTCGACAACGACCCCTACATCGTAGTGGCCGACGGTGGGCTGTACTGGATTCACGACGCCTATACGACGACGGACCGTTATCCCTATTCCCAGCCGTTTCTGCCGTCGGGAGCGCGCCGTGGCCAGGGGTTTAACTACATCCGGAACAGCGTGAAGATCGTGACCAACGCGTACGACGGCTCCGTCCACTTTTACGTGACCGATCCCGCCGACCCGCTTATCCAGACCTATGCGCGTATCTTCCCGGATCTCTTCACGCCCGTGGACCAAGCGCCGGCCTCGATCCGCGCCCACTTCCGCTACCCCGAAGACCTGTTCCAGACACAGGTCAACATGTATCAGCAGTACCACATGGAGGACCCACGCACCTTCTACCTGAAAGAGGACCTCTGGGCGATCCCGAATGAGCAGTTCAGCGATCACGCGCAACCCGTCGCGCCGTACTACGTGATCATGAACCTCCCGGGAGAGACCCGGCCGGAGTTCATCCTCATGATGCCCTTCGCCCCGAGCAACCGGGAGAATATGATCGGCTGGCTCGCCGCCCGCAGCGACGAGCCAAACTACGGCGGGCTCGTGGTGTTCAAGTATCCGAAGGACAAGCTGATCTTCGGGCCGTCGCAGGTCGAGACGCGCATCGACCAGGACCCGACGATCTCGGCCCAGTTCACGCTGTGGAACCAGTCGGGGTCGCGGGTGATTCGCGGCAATATGCTGGTCATTCCGATCGAGCAGTCGAATCTGTACGTCGAGCCAATCTACTTGCAGGCGACGTCGAGCCCGCTGCCGGAGCTGACGCGCGTCATCGTCTCAACGGGCAACCGCATCGTGATGACCACGACGCTCACCGATGGACTCAACCAGCTCTTTGGCCTCCAGCCCGCGCCAGCGCAGCCAGGCGCCGGCCAGACCACGACGACTCCTGGCCAACCAACGCCTGGCCCGACGCCGCCGGTCACGCCGACGACGGCGAGCGTGACACCGACCACCACGGCGCCCGCGGGAACGGCGAGTGTAGCGGACCTGGTGGCTCAGGCCCAGGATCACTTCCAGCGCGGCCAGGATGCGCTCCGCAACGGCGACTTCGCAACGTACGGCAACGAGCAGCGGGCGCTGCAGGACGCGATCAACCAGCTCGTCCAGGCCACCCAGGGCAACCGCTAGGCATGAACGCCGTGCAGGCGCAGGGCGAGCGGCAGCCTGCCCCGGCTTCGGACCCGATCGCAGCGGCGGGACCGCGCGCGGCGGCGAGCGACCGCGCGCTGGTAGCCGCCCTCTTGATCACGGTCATCGCAATCTGGGGTTTGACCTACGTGCTGATTCGCATCGGTATGCAGTACAGCCCCCCGGAATTCTTCGCGATCCTGCGGACCGGAACCGGCGGGGCGCTGCTGTGTATCGTGGCGCTCGCCCTCAGGCGCCCATTTCCCCGTGGGTGGCACACCCACGGGTGGCTGTTCGCGTGCGGTGTTACCGGCTGCTCGATCTTCTTCACGGGCATGAACTACGGCGCCGCCTACGTCTCCGCCGGCGAGACGTCCTTGTTCATCTACACCCAACCGTTCTGGATCACGCTGTTCGCGTGGTGGCTGCTCGGCCAGCCCCTCAATCGCATCCGCATCGCCGGCCTGATCGTCGGCTTCTCCGGAGTCGCCGCTGTAGCGCTGGGGAAAGTGCAAGCGGAGGCCGTGCCCGCCTGGAACGCGTACCTCGTGATCACGCTCGGTACGGTTGGCTTCAGCATCAGCGCCGTATGGTTCGTCCGCCACCTGCGTGGCGTGGGACTCGAATGGGCCGTTGGCCTGCAGAACGTCTATGGGGCGCTCGTCATCGTCCCAGGGTGGCTGCTGCTCGACGGCGGACGACTGCCGACACCGGCGCCAGGTTTCTGGCTCGCCTATTTCTTCACGTCGGTTTTCTCGACGCTCATTGGTGGGCTCGCCTACTCCAGCCTGCTGCGGCGCCGTGACGCGACGATCGTAAGCGCCTGGACGTTCCTGGTGCCGGTCGTGGCGACGGTCGCGGGATTTCTCATCCTCGGCGAGACGATCGCCCTCACGACTCTCCTCGGCGGCTCCGCGGTGGCGCTTGGCATCTACCTCGTGAACCGCACGCCGAGCCAGCGCGAGCGGCTTGAGGTCATGATGGCGCGAGATCCATGACTGCGCGCCTCACGGTCGTGAAGGGCGACATCACCGAGCAACAGGTGGACGTGATTGTGAACGCTGCCAACAGCTCCCTCCGCGGTGGGAGCGGCGTCGATGGCGCGATCCACCGTGCGGCCGGACCAGGGCTCGACGAGGAGTGCCGCACGATTGGCGGCTGCCCCACTGGCGAGGCGCGAATCACTCGGGGCTACCGACTGCCGGCGCCCTGGATTATTCATACCGTCGGGCCGATCTGGTGCGGCAGGGAGCGCGGCGAGTCCGAGCTGCTCGCGCAATGCTACCGAAACTGCCTCGCTCTTGTGGAGGAGCGTGGCTTGTGTACGGTCGCCTTCCCCTCTATCAGTACGGGAGCTTATGCCTTCCCGGTGGACCAGGCATCGGCTATCGCGGTCCGTGAGATTCGGGCTTTCCTCGACCGCAATGAGACCGTGGAGCAGGTCCGCGTCGTCTGCTTCGACGATGGCACCTTCCGCGCATATCTCAGGCAACTCGCGGAGGATACGATCTGACTCAGGCAACGTTCGACGAGGAGTTGCTCGATGCGTGCCGCGGCGCGTTGATCGAGGCGGCACGCGACGTGCGCACCATGACGTACGGCGAGCTTGCAGAGGAGCTGGGGCTGCGGATTGGCGATGCGGGCGACCGCGAGCGACTCGCAGCGCTCCTCCGTGCGGTGTCGGAGGCCGAGCACGCCGCCGGCCGACCGCTCCTGAGTGCAATCGTGGTTCTGCAAGGGCGGAGCATGCCCGGGAAGGGATTCTTCGACCTGGCTCGGGAGCACGACCTGCACACTGGCGCAGATGACCGCGCGTTTCATGCCGCGGAGCTGGCGCGGCTGTTCGCATGGTGGGTTAACCCGGCGTCGAGCGAGCCGTAGGCCAGCGCGTCGTCCTCCTACGCCTTCAGCGTGCTGGAGAACTCCGCATTGCCCCAGCTTGGCCCGGCAGGCGATCAGAAATCCCCCTCATCCACCGGCTGCGCGCGTACGACGTAGGCCGGAACGAGCAGGAGGCGCGCCCCGGGTATAACCCGGGCGGGCCACCAGCAATGTCGCG
>JAXDLH010000027.1:0-16001 GCA_034666705.1 Chloroflexota bacterium | reverse complement strand
GTCAGTCGATCTCGATCTCACGAGAGCGGCGCCGAGATGGGCGTGGCTGCTCGGCATCCTCGATGAGCGCATCCACGAGGCTGCGGACGGCCAACAGCCGCTCACGTCGCGCATTGCGCGAGTGCTCGACGAATTCGTCGGGCAGCTCGCGGAGGACGCGGAACAGCGCGCGGCCGGGCATCATGTCCCGGAACCACTGCCGCAGCTCAGGGTCGATGTCTGGAAAGCGAATGACGATCGTGTCGCGATCCCGATCGCGGTCCTTCTCCTCGTCGGTGGAGACGCGGCGCGTGCGGTGGCGCCGTTCGGCTCCTGGCTCAGCTTCCATCGACTTCTCCTCCGCCTTGTGCCATCGAGAGGCGCCACAACTGTATCCCCACATTTTAGTGCGCGACCGGTAGTGTGCCACTGCTCATGAGGTAACGGTGCTCAGCGCTCCGCTCGCGCCTTCGCCTTGGCGAAACGCACGACGAGCGTGTCACCCTCAAACTGAGCTCCGATGGTCTCGAGTCCGACGAGCGCCCGTGGCAGGATCACGTTGCGCTTCTGCGCGCCGACGTGAACGATGAGCTCGTCGCCCGCGGTGCGGAGGTGGATGTCCCCCTTCTCGGTGAACGGCAGTCGGAGCCGCATCGCGTACCCCTCGGCAGTCTGCTCGGTCGTCACGGTGCGCCCGCGATAGCGGATCTCGGTGGGATCAGTGGCGCCGTACACGGCCTCGGCCATCTCCTGCAGCGCCTCCATCCCGACGACCTCCTTACCGAACAGGGGGACGTCCACGATGGGAAGGGGCGCAAAGCTCTCCTCGACCTGCTCGCGGTAGTGCGCCTGTGAGCTCTTCCAATCGGCGAAATATGCGTCCATCACGGACGCTGGCAAGACCCGATTGCAGACGACCAGATCTGATGGATAGGCAAACAGGTTCAGGTAGGTGTACGTGCGCTGTGCCTCGCGGATCACCATCTTTTCCGGATTCAGGACGAGACGCACGGTGGTGCGCTCCGGGTCGATCAGCGTGGCGTGCATGTCGTCCAACTGGGCGAACAGATCCTGGACGGACTCGTACACCTCGTCGCCGGGGAGGGGCATGCCGATCCACGTCTTCATGACCGGCCGCAGCACGGTGGCCATACGGCGATGTACTGGCAGGAGCTTCTCGACCCACCAGCGCGCGATCTCGGGGAATGACAGCAGGCGAAGCGTCTCGCCAGTCGGGGCGCAATCGACGATCACCACGTCGAATTCGCCACTCTTCTGGTGGGTGTCGATCCAGAGAAGATTGGCTAGCTCGTCCATGCCTGGGAGCACGGCGAGCTCTTCGGCGACCATCTCGTCGACGCCGCGCCAGGCGAAGAGCGCATTGATCCAACCCTGCACGTTCGACCAGTACCGGTCGAGGTTGTAATAGATGTCCGATTCCTGCGCCCACAGGTTCGGCGCGAGCTCCATCGGCTCTGGGCCAAGCTTGGTGTCGAAGCTGTCGGCGAGGGAGTGAGCCAGGTCGGTAGAGAACACAACGGTGCGGTAACCGAGCTGAGCGCAGCGCACGGCGGTTGCCGCCGATACCGTGGTTTTTCCGACGCCGCCCTTTCCGGTGTACAGCATGACTCGCATAGCTCGAGCTCCTTTCAGACGCGCGTGTCTCAATTGTGTCTCATGCCGTCCGCATGCGGCTCGCGGTGCTGCGCGGCGGATCGTGATACGTGTTGATTCGTCAGTAGACACGGAAACAAAATCTGCCACGACTGCCGATAGTAAATGCAGGACGTATGAGATGTGTCGCGAGGCGGCGACGAGGTAGCGTAGCTTTTGCATACCACGGCGAAATCACGGCGGCGCCAATGCGGCGCCAATGCGGGTCCAATGACCTCCAGGAACGCCATCTGTGGATTGCCGACTTGCTCGGAATGAATATTCGGTGATGCGAATGCGTTGTTGGTCAAGGATCGAGATGTATCCGACTGTGCGCGAGTCACAAGCAGCCTGGTCGATTTGTGGAGAAACGTCTCTGCAACGCGGTAAAGTACTCGCCGTATGACGGCTGGGTGGGCGCGGGCGTCCGTCATGGTTGGGCGTCATGACCAGCGCGTCGTCGGCAATCTGCAGAACGTGACGGGTGTCAATTGAAAAAGATCATCCTCGCCGACGATGACCCGACGATTCGGCTGCTCGTCAACGCGACGCTTCGCAGCGACGAATACGAGCTGATCGAGGCATCCAATGGCGAGGAGGCGCTCGCGCTGGCTCAGAAGGAGAAACCCGACCTGATTCTCCTCGACGTTGCCATGCCGAAGCTCGACGGCTTCCAGGTCTGCCGCCAGCTCAAGTCTGACCCCGCCACGAACTTCATTCACGTCATCATGCTTACGGCCCGGGCGCAGGAGACGGATCGCCAGCGCGGCGAGGAAGCCGGCGCGGACGACTACTTCACCAAACCGTTCAGCCCGCTGGCGCTGCTCGACAAGATCAGCGACGTCCTCGGCTAGCCCCGCAGATTGACTCCGGGCGATCTCGACCACGGCGGTGCCGGCCGCTCAGGGTGTGAGTGCGCGGACCTCTCGTGACGTCGCGATGAGACAAGCGCCGTACGCCGCCGCCGCTCCCCTCTTTGCCACCCCCAGCCGCGCGTAGACGACCATCCCTGGCCGGAGCGGCTCGTCAGATTCCGGCGACTTGCTCGCGGGGAGATCGGCGCCGAGCCCGCACCCCTCGAGGGTAAGCTCCCAGGTGATCGGAGTGCCCTGATGCGTCGCTGCTCGTGCGATGACGGCGGCGACCTGCTCACGCAGTTCGATCGCCGATGACGGTCGCCAGGTGCCGGTCAGTGCTTCCCGCCACAGATCAGTCGCCAGTGCGACGACGTCGCGCTGCGCGCTGCTCGCCTGGGGGCTGACGTGCGTGCGCGCCGCACGGGCTCGATATCCGCCCCATGCCGCTTCGATCTCCCATGTCGTGCTCTGTAGATCAGCGCGCTCCTCGCGCCACGGCCCCCGCAGGGGAAGCTCGCTGCCCAGGACGCCCAGCGTCTGGAACGCGGCTGCCAACTGCTCTGTGAGCGGTGCTGTCGGATCTTGCTTCTCAACAGCGTCGAGCGCCGCGACGGCGCTGTGGGCGGCGCGCTCCAGAAAGGCAATCTCCTCGCGGCTCTTCGCGGCGCGGATCGCTTCGAGGAGGAAGGTCCCATCGATCCAGGTCACGCCGGGCAACTCCTGGCGTAGCTGCGCCATCATCCCATGCGGCGTCCCCGGCTCGCCGGATTCGAGGCCCACCACACCGATCCGCGCGCGGTCCTGCCCTAGCTCCCGCAGCTCGGAAACGATGTGTCCGGTGAAGGACGGCTCCGCGTCGAGCAGCCGGTTGCACCATGGCTGTGATCGCGCCCACTCGGCGGCGCCAGTCGTGATAGCGGTTGGCCCGCCTTGCGCCGGGAAGACCACCGCCACCTGGCTGCCGCCACCCCCAACGTGAGTCAAGTAGCGGGCCAATGCGTGTGGCAGCTCCCACGCCGCACCCGTTGGTGGTACGACGAGTGCGGCAAACTCAGCACGCTCCAGCGCCTCGCGTGCCAGCGACCAGCGCCGCGCGCGCTCCTCGTTGCTGAAGTACGGATAGGCCGCGAGGTTCAGGGGCCGGACGTAGCGAGGTGGTGGCTGCGCGGCCGGCTGGGCTGCGGACTGCATCAGCGCTTCATGCCCAACGCAGCGCCCAGCGGGCGAGGAAGCCCGATGGCGGTCACCCTCGCGACGTCAGCCGGTAGGGGCGAGGCATGCCTCGCCCGCGGGTTCTGGGGCCAGCCAGCCAGGGGTTGCTCCGCTCCCAGCCCACAGTCCAATTCGCGCCTGCCCCGCGTTGAGCTCCTTGGCCCATGATGCGAGCCGTTACGTGTCAAGGGTGCTGCGGGCGAAGACCTGCTCGTACTCGTAGCGCCCCTTCACGATCCCCTGCTCGTAGTTGTATGAGAAGAAGGTGTCGATCGTGTTCTTGTTCGGCGTGATGCCGTGCACGAACGGGTCACCCCACTCCCGTTGCTGCTCCAGCAGCCGCTCACGCAGATAGACCACGGAGAAGCCGGCGCGGTCGTTAAGGACGTCATCATAGGCGAGGGCCTTGGACTTCTCGAACGCCGCGAACAGCTTGGCGCCCAGGTCGGGATGCGCGCGGTCGAGCTTCTTGCTCATCGCAATGATGTGCACCGGCGTGAAGATGCCGGTCTCGTCATACAGGCGACGATCCTCTTCTACGTAGTTCGGGAAAAGGCGGTTGAAACGCGCATCGTTCTCCAGCGTCTCGAAGGCGGCGCGGTCGGAGATATCCACCATAACGGCGTCCGCGTCGCCATCCACCAGCACCTCAACGACGCCCTTGCGCCCCTCGAGCGGCTGCACGTTCCACTCCCTGTAGACAGGCCAGGAGGTACGACTCACTACCCAGGTGATTGAATCGATGTCCACGCCATAGCGGTGCTGCAGGAGCCCCTTGAGCCACATGCCGATCGCGCTGCCCGCGATCGTGCTGTAGACCCGCTTGCCCTCCAGGTCCTGCGGCGAGCGAATGCCGGCATCCGCGCGGCAAAAAACGAACGTGAGCACGGGCTTCCGTTTGGAGAAGACCGGCAGGGCGATCAGCTCCCACCCAGCCTCGATTGCCGGCAGCAAGTTGCCCATGTTCAGGTCGACCAGCCCGAAATCGCCGCTGGCGAGCGGCCCATCGGCGTTCATGACGGTGCCATTAGGAGCTGAGCTGCTCGGCACGAGCTTGACGCCATCGATGGGGACGCGCCCCTCAACCAACGGCATCGTGATGTCGTAGCGCAGTTTTGGAATCAGGACTTCGACTTCGTCAGCCACGACGTCCTCCCTCGGGATCTTGCTCTCAGACCGTGAGCAGTTGCTTCCAATGCGCGTCGGCTGGGATGGGCCCGCTGATGCAATAGAGGTCGCTATAGTCGTTGTGGTCTGCACTGAAGGCGACGCCCGGCGGATCGCCGCCGTTCTGCACGGTCTCCATCGCCTGGAAGAGCCCCTGGCGCACGGCGACGATGTGTCCATCGCTCTCGCCGAGGTGCTCCTTCGAGCGATCCATGATCGGTCCCATACTCTCGGTCACCGCGGCATCTTGCGTGTGATTACCGAATGGAATACCGCTGTAGACCGAGGTGAACATCAGCGAGCGATCCTGGAGATAGTTGTTCGTCTTATTCGCGACTTTGGTGAAATCGGGATTCAGCTCGTGGCTGTACTCGGCCCGATAGCGGCCGTCGGCCGGCTTGACCATGTCCACGATCATGTCATAGCGGTCAGTGTGGTAAT
Source organism: Chloroflexota bacterium (assembly GCA_034666705.1). Taxonomy (GTDB): domain Bacteria; phylum Chloroflexota; class UBA6077; order UBA6077; family SHYK01; genus JAXDLH01. Next base: position 10,692 of record JAXDLH010000027.1, on the reverse strand, counting down.
CGTCCGCAGGAACCTGGTAGATCGGATGGATGTACTGCATCTGCTCTCGGGCGTTGGCGCCGGTGAACCCCCCGATCAAGCCGATGAACGGATAGGCAAACAGATTGGTGCGCACCATTTTGCGCGTGCCGCCGTTCATGCGGCGGTATGTCACGGCGCGCACGCCCCACGACGTGTGGTCGACCTCGAACGAAGGCGACGTATCCTCCGGGGTCTCGAGCCCTTCGCCCCGCCGGTGCAGGTAGGTGACGTGCGGATGGTCGCAGTCGCCCTCGAGCGCCTGGAGATAGTTGCATTCGTTCTTGAACTTGACGACCTCGATGTGGTCGCGCGGCGCAGTGAACCAGAGTGTGCTCGGGAGCAGCGGCATCTTCTCCGCCGGACCCATGTACGTCCAGATGATGCCGTTGACCTCGTGGCACGGATAGGCGGGGAGCCGCACGATGTGCTTGATGAGGCTCCGCTCGGACTCGCACGGTGTCTCGAGGATCTTGCCGTCCACGTCGTAGAGCCAGCCGTGATAAATGCAGCGCAGGCCGCCCTCTTCGTTGCGGCCGAGGGTGAGCGATGCCTGGCGGTGCGCACAGAGCTCGGCAAGCAGGCCGACCTGTCCACTCGTGTCCCGAAACGCGACGAGATCCTCGCCGAGGAGCCGCACCTTGAGTGGCGTCCCGCCCGGCTCGGCAATCTCCTCTGCCAGGCAGGCCGGAATCCAGTAGCGACGGAATACCTCGCCCATCGGTGTGCCTGGGCCAACTCGGCACAGTAGCTCGTTCTGTTCTTTGGAGAGCATGCAGCGACCCCCTGCCATGGCGTGGTGGATTGCGCCAATCGTAGCGCAGCGGATCGCGACGTACAATGGCGACGAGATCTGCTGCTATGTGGAGGTGAGCGGGTGGCCGGTGCCTGGCGCACCATCGCGACGTGCGCGATCGCCATTCTGGTGCTCCTCGGGTGTGCGCCGCCGGCGGCTCCGTCGCACGGCGGGAGTGCCCCATCCGCCCCCGCGCCAAGCACGCCAAAGCGGATCACCGCGGCGATTCTTAGTGACCCTCCCAGCCTCTACCCCACGTTGAACCCATCGTCGATTCGCGGCAGCGAGGTCATCGCCGAGCTGGCAAACTCGGGCCTGGCGGTGATCGACAATCAGGGAAGCTTGCGCCCGATGCTCGCCGAGGCGGTGCCAAGCGTTGAGAATGGCCTCTGGCGTGTCACGGCAGACGGCCGAGCCGAGACGACCTGGCGACTCCGCGACGGCATTCAGTGGCACGACGGAATCCCCTTTACTTCTACGGATCTGGCCTTCACGGTCGCCGTCCTCCAGGATCGAGAGGTAGGTGACCTCGTGAAGGTGCGCGACCCGGCATTCAGCTTCGTCGATAGCGTCGAGACGCCGGACGCGCGGACGGTAACGATAAAATGGAGACAGCCGTACGCCGAGGCCGATCAGCTCTTTACGCGCGACCACGCCTTTCCAATCCCACGACACATCCTCGAGGCGGCGTACCAGCGGGACAAAGCGGGCTTCTCCGCACTGCCATACTGGAGCATCGAGTATGTCGGGACTGGGCCGTTCAGGCTCAGGGATTGGCAGCCCGGCAGCCACATGACCTTTGTGGCGAACGACGCGTATGCCCTGGGCCGTCCGAAGCTCGATCAAATCGAGATCCGTTTCGTCCCGGACCCGAGCACAGTCTTCGCCAACGTTCTTGCAGGTAGCATCGACCTGACACTCGGGAAGACGGTGTCCATCGAGCAGGCGCTGGAGGCGCAGCGGCGCTGGAGCGAAGGCCGGATCGACACCGCGCCCGGGAACGCGGTGGTGATGCGCATTCAGTTTCTGTATACGAATCCGCCGATTGTGCAGCAACTCCCGTTCCGTCGCGCTCTCGAGCACGCGATCGACCGGCAGCAGATGGTGGACACGCTCCTTGGCGGGCTCGCGCCTGCGGCCGATACCAGCCTATTCAGCACGCTCGAGGCGCCGGAGCTGGCGCCCGCTCGGGATCAGGTTGTCCGCTACCCGTACGATCCTCGTCAATCGGGACAGCTCATCCAGGATCTGGGTTACACCCGGGCCGCTGACGGACTATTCAAGGACGCCGCAGGCCAGGGGATCAGCGTTGGAATCCGCACCAACGTCGAAGACGTGAACCAGAAGGCTACGCTCGCCATCGCGGACTTCTGGCGACAGGTAGGTGTCCAGGCAGTGCCCGAGATCTTCCCTCAGTCGGCGGCGAACGACCAGGAGTACCGCGCGAAGTTTCCGGCCTTCGAGCTGCTGCGTGGCCTGGACATGACGAAAGTGAAAGACTTCCATAGCTCTCAGCGCAAAACGGCGGAGAACCGGTGGCAGGGGACGAACGGTGGCTACGGCAACCCGGACTACGACGCACTTGTCGACCGCTATCTCGTGACGATTCCTGTACACGAGCGTGTCGATCTGCTTGGCCAGATCCTCCACCAACTGAGCGATCAGGTCGTGGTCATCGTGCTCTTCTGGGACGTGGAACCGATTTTGATTGGCAATCGGATTCAAAACGTCTCCGCGCGGCACCGGCTGTCGAGCCACGGGTGGAACGCGTCCCAGTGGGACCTCGCGGCATAGCAGGGCGATGAGCATGACGGCGACCTGGTACCCGGATATCCCGCGCGATGTGCACGCACTGCTGAAGCACGGCGAAGTCAAAGGCCTCGAGACGATCCCCTGGGGCTCGAACTTCACGTTCTGCGCGGTGCTCGATCTCGAGGGCCGGCAGGGCCTGGGGGTATACAAGCCCCGCCGCGGTGAGCGGCCGCTGTGGGACTTCCCCGATGGCACGCTGTACCGCCGCGAGTACGCCGCCTACGTCACGAGCCAGGCCCTGGGCTGGCCATTCGTCCCCGCAACGGTGGTCCGCGACGGCCCGCACGGAGTCGGGTCGATGCAGTTGTGGGTGGAATCCGAGCCACCGCGCTCGTATCGCGAGCTGCAGGACCCCAACGATCTGCAGCTCGCGCGCATCGCTGCGTTCGATTTCGTGACCAACAACGCTGACCGCAAGGCCGGGCACGTGCTCCGCGATCCGGGTGGCAAGCTGTGGGGAATCGACCATGGCCTGTGCTTCAACGTGGTGCCGAAAGTGCGCACCGTGTTGATTCACCTCTGCGGCAGCCCTGTGCCACGGCTGGTGCTCGAAGAGTTGGCCCAGTTCCGTGAGGACACGGAGCGCGTGGAAGCGCTGACCACGCTGCTTGCCGCCCACCTCGAATGCGAGGAGATCGAGGTGTTCTTGAAGCGGGTCGACCTCATGCTCGCCAAAGGGGTGTACCCGCACATCGAGGGCCGCCGCGGTGTGCCCTGGCCCCCGTTCTAACCAGCGCGGCCCAAATCCTGAATCACGATCCGCTCACGAGTTGTCGTAGCGGCTCGAATAGCCCCTCTCGTCGTCAGAGCGATCCGTAGAATGTCGGCATGTGCAGGCCTTCTGCAGTGCGGTCCACGTGCGCTTAGGTCGAAGCCGAGCCGCCTGCACGCCTCAGCCGAGAGCGGGCGGACGCCTGCGGCGCGCATTCGCCTTGCTCATTGTGATCGTGGCCAACTCGGTCATTGCACCGCAAGGCGCCTTCGGTCAGGCCTTCGACGCGCTCGAGCTTCCCGCCGCGACCCTGCTCGCGGCTGATCCCACGGGCTTGCGTCTCGACGGAGAAGCCGTCGTCCTCGCGGACGATGCCCCCAGCGCTGCAGCCTACGATCCTCACCCGCGCTTTGGAATCAGCACGTCGGCAACCACAGCGCTCGGCGGACGGGCGATCGTCCGCGCCGTCGACGTCGATGCGGATACGCCCGAGGGGGCCGCGACGGCGGTTGAGCTCCGCGGCCAGGTCGGATCCGCGTGGACCGAGTGGGAGGACGCTGCCAGCGTGCGTGCCCTGGGTACAGTCGGCTCCGTGCAGGTGCGCGTCACGCTGCTCGCCGCCGCCGATGGCGCGTCGCCGACAGTCCGAGGCGTCCACCTGACCCTCGACCGGAGCGCGCGCTTCTTCCGTGAGGATTTGCTCCAGCCTGCGGCAGGACCGCCGACCGCGCGGATCTGGGCCACTCGGGAGGGGCTCGTTGGCCGCACCACCGCCAACGGGCACGTCATCGGCGAGCACGATCACTTCGTGGCGCTACCCTCGAAGCGGGTGTTGAATGCGGCGGGTGCGAACGACTATATGGTTCGCATCAGCTATCGAGGCCGCACCGTCGTCGCTCCCGTCTGGGACATCGGGCCGTGGAACATCACCGACGATTACTGGAACGACAATCGCGAGCAGTTCCGCGACCTGCCGCGCTGGACCTCTGAGTCCGAGGCCGCGTTCTTCTCCGGCTACAACGGGGGCAAGGATAGTTTCGGCCGGCTCGTCACGCTCCCGACCTCGCTGGACATTGCTGACGGCACCTTCCTCGACGATCTGGGGATGACGGCCAATGACTGGGTCGACGTCACCTACCTGTGGTTGAACGCACCGTCGCCTCCTGCGCGCCCCACCCCGGTCGTGGTGCCGAAGACCGCACCGGGGGGCAACCCTGGTGCCATCCCACCGCTCGCCCCACGCGCCGCAAGTTACAACGTGCCGAGCCCCTCCTCGCAGGTGTACCTGCCGCTCATCATGCAGGACGCCTCTGGCTGGACGACCACGATGACGATCCAGAACCCAACGGGCACGCCGGCGTACGTGCAGGCAGATTTGGCGAATACCGCCGGGCTGCGGGTTGGGTCATTGCCGCTGGCGCTGCCGCCCTGGGGGTCGCAGACGCTCATGCCTCGGGAGGTCGTTGGCGTCACCGCCGGCTTCGTGGGTAGTGCGAGTCTTTCTGCGAGTGTCCCGATCACTGTGGTCGTGAACCAGGACCGTGATGGCTTCAACCGCGCGGCGTATGCGGGGTTCGGTAGTGGCGCCGCCACGCTGGCTGCCCCATTGGTCTTCAGGGCCTACAACGGCTGGTCGACTGGCATCCAGGTCCAGAATCTGGGGGCATCTCCCGCCACGGTGACGGTGACGTATACCGGAACGGGCGTCCAGGGGAGCGCGGGCGATGCGGCGGTGATCCCGCCGCTCGCATCGGCGAGCTTCTATCAGCCAGCGAGCCGTGCCCTGGCGGATGGCTTCGTCGGCTCCGCCATGGTTCGGTCGCTCGGTGGACAGCCAATAGCCGCGGTCGTGAACGAGGTGCGTGCTGACGGGAGTGCCATGTCCTATCCTGGGATTGCCGGCGGGACAGACAGTCTGCAGGCGCCCCTGCTATTCAAGCACTACAACGGTTGGGATACGGGCATCCAGTTGCTGAATCTCTCGCCGACCAGCGCTCTGGCCATGGTCTCCTACAGCGGCGCGGTCGCAGACAGTACCCAGGCTATCGATATGGCCATGCTGCCCCCGGGCCGCCCGATCACCCTCTACCAGCCCGCGCAGCTACTCCTGCCAGATGGATTCGTCGGCTCTGCGTCCATCGATAGCGCCGGTGCGGGCAAGCTCGTGGGGCTCGTGAACGAGGTGCGCGCGGGCACCACGGCGGCGATGAGTTACGTCGTGGGCCTGGCGCCGGCGACGAGCCTCGCTGCGCCGCTCGTAATGAAGGGGTACGGGGGCTGGGACACGGGCGTGCAGGTGCAGAACGGCGGCGATGCGGCGACGCTGCTGCAGGTCAGCTTCTACGACGAGTTGGGCGTCGTCGTCCTGCGCATCCAAGAGACCGTGCGCGCTGGTGCGACTCAGACCTACTATCCGCCCGCGATTCCGGCGCTTCCGGAAGGATTCCGCGGCTCCGTCGTCGTCCAGAGCACCAACGGCCAGCCCCTCACCGCCATCGTCAACCAGACGACGCGGTAGCCAGCGTGAAGTCCAGCATTCCGCCGCCGCGGTCTGAACGAGCAGCCCCCGAGTTTTCAGTGCGCGGACAATACTCACCGGCTCGCCGCCCGCGGCGGAATGCGCCTTGCACCCCTATCGGGCCGGGAGGGGCTCGCCCTCCAGACGGAACCAGAAGAAGGTGTGCGGGCCCAGGCTAAGGAAGTATGGTGTCTCCGTGATCGGCGGGAAGTGCTGCTCGCCGATGATCTCGATGGGGGTACGGCCGAGGTAGCGCGTCAGGTCCAGCTCGACCGGCTGCACGTAACGTGAGAGGTTGACGACGCAGAGCACGGTCTGCGCATCGTTGTGCCGGACGTAGGCGAGCACGCTCCGGTTCGCCGGGTGCAGGAACTCGATGCTGCCGCGCCCGAAAACTGGGTAGCGGCGCCGCACGGCGAGCATGCGACGCATCCAGTTGAGCAGCGACGTCGGCACGCGCGATTCCGCCTCCACGTTGACCGCCTCGTAGTGATAGACGGGGTCGACGATCACCGGGCTGAAGAGGCGCGCAGGGTCGGCGCGAGAAAAGCCGGCGTTGCGGTCCGGCGACCATTGCATCGGGGTGCGGACGCCGTTGCGGTCGCCAAGGTAGACGTTGTCGCCCATACCGAGCTCGTCGCCGTAGTAGATGATGGGGCTGCCAGGCAGCGTCAGCAGCAAGCTGTTGAGCAACTCGATCTGCCGCCGGCCGTTGTCCATCAGCGGCGCCAGCCGCCGGCGAATGCCCAGATTCAGCCGCATGAGCGGGTCGCGGGCGTACTCCAGGTACATGTAGTCACGCTCGGCGTCCGTCACCATCTCGAGTGTCAGCTCATCATGGTTGCGGAGGAACAGCCCCCACTGGCATCCCGTGGGGATCTCCGGCGTCTGGGCCAGGATCTCCACGAGGGGTGTCCGATCCTCGCGGCGCAGCGCCATGAACAGGCGCGGCATCAGCGGAAAGTGAAACGCCATGTGGAACTCGTCGCCGTCGCCGAAGTAGGGACGCACATCCGCGGGCCACTGGTTCGCCTCAGCCAGCAGCACGGTGCCCGGAAAGTGCTGGTCGACGTACGCTCGCATCTCTCGCAGGTAGTCGTGAGTCTGGGGGAGGTTTTCGCAATTCGTGCCCTCGCACTCGAAAAGATATGGCACCGCATCGCAGCGGAAGCCGTCGAGCCCGAGGTCGAGCCAGAACGAGATCACGTCGAGCATCGCTTTGCGGACCTCGGGGTTCTCGAAGTTGAGGTCCGGCTGGTGGCTGAAGAAGCGGTGCCAGTAGTGCTGCCGCGCGATGGGATCGAAGGTCCAGTTCGAGACCTCGGTGTCGGTGAAGATGATGCGCGCGTCGCCGTAGCGGTTCGGGTCGTCGCTCCATACGTAGTAGTCGCGCTTTGGCGAGTCGGGCGAGCGGCGTGCCTCCTGGAACCAGGGGTGCTGGTCAGAAGTGTGGTTCATCACCAGGTCCGCGATCACGCGGAGGCCGAGGCGGTGGGCCGAGTCCAGGAACTCGCGGAAGTCGTCGAGTGAGCCATAGGCTGGCAGGATGCCCACGTAGTCGGAGATGTCGTAGCCGTCGTCCTTGAGGGGTGAGGGATACATCGGAAGGAGCCATATGCAGTCGACGCCCAACCCTTTGATGTAGTCCAGCTTCTGCGTGAGGCCGCGGAAGTCACCGAGTCCGTCCGCGTTCGAGTCGTAGAATGAACGAACGGGTACTTCGTAGAAGACCGCGTCCCGGTACCAGTCGGACTGCTGACTCATCGACAATCACCATCGCGGAAGTTGGGCGTCGCAACAATCAACATTATGGTGACGGCCCCAGCCGCTCGTGCAACGCGGATGTAAGGCCTGTCGCCTTGACGATCTGCAGTCGCGGCATTTACCATGTTTCCGCCCAACTTAGTCAACAATAGGTGGATCATGGCTGCCCCCTCTGCTACGTCGAATGCCTCCAGCGTCGAGCGCCATCTGCGCGAACTCGAGGATCAGAGCGTTTACATCTTTCGCGAGGCGTACAAGCACTTCGACGATTTGTGCATGCTCTGGTCGATGGGGAAGGACTCGACCGTCCTCCTGTGGCTCGCGCGCAAGGCGTTTTTTGGCCACGTACCATTTCCGCTGGTGCACATCGATACGAGCTACAAGATCCCGGCGATGATCGAGTATCGGGATCGAGTGGCGAAGGAGTGGGGCCTCAACCTCCTGATCGGTCAGAATAAGGCGGCGCTCGCCGCAGGGATGAACCATACCCTGGGGCGTGTGACCTGCTGCACGGCCCTGAAGACGAATGCGCTGAAGGATTTTCTCGCCCAGCAGACGTTCACGGGTGTCATCATGGGCATCCGCGCTGATGAAGAGGGCACGCGCGCGAAGGAGCGCTACTTCTCGCCGCGCGATCAGCACGGTGATTGGGACTTTCGTGACCAGCCGCCGGAGCTCTGGGACCAGTTCAAGACCACGTTTCCTGCTGGTACCCACATTCGGATCCACCCGCTCCTCGACTGGACCGAGCTCGACATCTGGGAATACATCCGCCTCGAGAACATTGACATCATTCCGCTCTACTTCGACCAGGGCAACGGCTCTCGTTATCGCAGCCTGGGATGTGCGCCGTGCACCTTGTCGATCAAGTCGACGGCGAAGAACCTGGATGAGATCATCGAAGAGCTGAAGGTGACTACGGTGGCCGAGCGGGCTGGCCGGGCGCAGGACGAGGGCCGCGGGATGGAGCTGCTCCGCAAAGACGGGTACATGTAGCCGATGGTGGCAACTGACCGGGCGGCAACTCAACGCACCTCCAGCGAGGCACTGCAGATCGTCATCGTCGGCCACGTGGATCATGGCAAGTCCACGCTCCTGGGCCGACTCTACGCGGATACTGGCTCGCTCCCGGACGGCAAGCTCGAGAAGGTGCAGGCGATCTGCCGGCAGCAGGGCAAGGAGTTCGAGTACGCGTTCCTGTTCGATGCGTTCCTCGAAGAGCAAGAGCAGGGTATTACGATCGACACTGCTCGCACATTCTTCGCCTGGCAAGGCCGCCAATATATCGTGATCGACGCCCCGGGCCACAAGGAATTCCTGAAAAACATGGTTTCGGGTGCGGCGCGTGCCGAGGCGGCTTTGTTGCTCATCGACGCCGCAGAAGGCGTGCAAGAGCAGTCGCGCAAACATGGGTACCTCCTCTCCTTGCTCGGCGTGCGCCAGGTGGCGGTCGTCGTGAACAAGATGGACCTCGTCGGCTACGACCAGGGCGTGTACGACGCCATCGAACGCGAGTACCGCGATTACTTGACCCAGCTCGGCGTCGAGCCGGAACGATTCATCCCCGTGAGCGCACGCAACGGGGACAATGTCGCCGTCCGCAGCACGCAGATGCCGTGGTACACCGGCGCGACCGTGCTCGAAGCGCTCGGTGCATTCCACAAGGCGACTGAGCGAACCCAACTGCCGCTGCGCCTCCCGGTCCAGGACGTCTACAAGTTCGACGCGCGGCGGATTATCGCTGGGCGAATCACGGCCGGGCGGCTCCGCGTTGGCGATCGACTCGTATTTGCCCCATCGAACAAATCGGCCGTGGTGCGGACGATCGAGCGGTTCAACGTCGACCCGCTGCCAACCGAGGCCGTCGCCGGGGAGTCGATCGGCGTCACCCTCGACGAGCAGATCTTTGTCGAGCGCGGCGAGGTCGCGTCGATTGAGTCGTCGCCATCGGCCGTCGCCACCGAGTTCCGCGCCAACCTCTTCTGGATGGGCAAGCAGCCGCTGGAGACGGGCAAGCGCTACGCCCTCCGGCTGGCAACCAGGGAAGTCGCGTGCGAGGTGGAGACGATCCACCGGGTGGTGGACACGGCGGACCTGGATGCGCAGCAGACGAGGAGCACGGTCCAGCGCAATGAGGTGGCCGAGCTGACGATTCGCACCAGAGCGCCAATCGCCGTGGACCTCTCGCACGATTTCGAGGTCACCGGGCGGTTCGTCCTCATCGACGAGTACGACGTAGCTGGTGGCGGAATCGTCACGGAGATCGTGCGCGACGCGCACGCGGTGCTGCGCGAAGAGGCCCGGCGCCGCGACCTCTCATGGGTCAAGGGCGACGTGAGTCCTGACGACCGGGCTGCCTACTATGGTCATCGCGCGGCGCTCGTGCTCGTCACTGGCGACGCTGCCGACGTCAAGTACGCGCTCGTGCGCGAGCTCGAGCGGCGGTTGGTGGCGGACGGTCGCCATGCCTATCTCCTCGACGCGGCCAACCTGCAGCGTGGCCTCGACGCAGACCTCCAGCAGGCAGATACGGGCGAGCTCGCGCGCCGCTTCGGCGAGGTGGCGCGGTTGTTGCTCGATACTGGTTCGATCGTCGTCTCGACGACCAATGCCCTCGCCGGCTTCGACCCGGAGGCGATCGAGACCCTCGTGCATCCAAACCCGGCGATTGTGGTGCGTGTGGGCGAGGCAGAGGATCGCATGCGGGCCGACGACCAGACGATCGATCTGACGTTCGCGGCGACGGTGGATGCGGACGCCGCCGCGGATCAGGTCATGGCGGCAATGAAGGAGCGCGACCTCCTCGCCGCCGCTATCGGCACGCGCCAGAGCTTCCAGTACGCGAACTACACGATTTAGAGCGACCGGCAATAGGCTGGGCCGACGCGATAGTCAAACCACCCGGACGATGATTTGGCTCTTCGGCACAGCGGCGGAACTCGGCCTTGAACGCCGGTCGTCGCATCTCGTCCAACATGATGCTGCCTATTCCCGGTCGCTCGACGTCGGTCTGTCCGTAGGGGCGATGGCTTGCCTCGTCCGCGTGGCCGCGATCTTGGTCCTGTAGACCGT
>JAXDLH010000026.1:0-10560 GCA_034666705.1 Chloroflexota bacterium | reverse complement strand
CGTTGTCAACTTGCGTAGCCGTTCCTTCGGTACGGCGGGCATCGCGCACCTCCCGATCGACACCGATCCCTCCCAGGATCGCACGCGCCGCGTCTTATGGCAAGTCAATTGCGGCGTGACCCACTAGTGGGTCAGCTCGCATGATCGTGGTCTTGGCGTGGGTTGGGTCGTTCCGGTAGGGCGAGGGCTTGTCCCTCGCCGCATCGCCCCGCGCCACCAGTGCCGGGCGGGAGGGGACAAGCCCCTCCGCTACCGGACGAAGGCCATGCCCGAAGGACCTGACCTGCTGGGCAAGGGCTTCACCCCGTGCTCCTAACCTCGGGGAGGTCGGTGAGCGGGGCGAAAAATGACCGATGCTATAATCGGTCAGAGGGACCCGACGGCGAGGAGAGCGATGGCCGGCCCGCGCGTGCGTCGAGCCCCAACTGGCCAAGAATCCGCTGCGCCGTGGATCGCTGCCATCCATGAGGGCGACTCGCCTGGAGCGCTGACGGCTCAGGTTCTTGCCTCGGATAACGCCCCCGCCGCAGTGCGCGCGCTCGGCGTTGCCGCCGGTGCCGATGCCGTCCCTTTGTTGGTTGATCTGGCCCGGAGCGCCCCGCATGAGGTCGCCATCGCCGCGGCCGAGGCGCTCGGCGACGTGCGCGATCCGGCGGCGGCGATGGCCCTCGACGAGCTTGGTCGCACCGCCACCGATAAGAACGTGCAGAAAGCCGCGCGGCGCTCGCTGTACCGGCTGGCCAGCCAGGGTATCAAGCCCGCGGCCACGGCGCCGAGGGCGCCGGCCCAGCTTGGGGGGCGCGAGGCCACCCTGTATCGCGCCGTCGCCAGCTCGTACGACGGCAACGGGACGCGAGCCCTCTGGATTGGTGCCGAGCGCTCGCTGGGCGGAATCTATTTGATCGCGCTCGAGATGAACGACGTGCACGGCCTCACAGACGCCGTTGGCCGCGACACCACCCGCAAGCGCTTCGCCGAGCAAGAGCGCTCGATGCGGGAGAAGGACATCGCTGCCTGGGTCGAGCTGCCCCTCGAGTACGCGCGCCAGCTCGTGCAGGAGGGCGTCACCCTCGCGCGCGAGTCCGGTGGCGGCGTGCCGCCGAGCTTCGCTCCCTGGGCCGAGATGATCGGCGAGCCAGCGGAGCCACTTGCGCGGGCGCTCGTGTACGAGGAGATCAATGCGTTCGAGGCGCGAATGCACCCGACGCTGGAAAACGAGACTCCGCAGCTCTTCATTCAGCCAGAGGTGGAGTCCTGGTTCTTCCGCCCAGAGCGAGTCCGCAAGTACCTGCGCCAGCTTGCCGAGCCGGCCGGTTCGCGGCTCATCATCACCCCCGAGAGCGATGCCGAACGCCAGCAGCGGATCTACCGCGAGGCGATCAAGGATCTTTTGCCGACGCGCGAGCTGCACGGGCTGCGCCGGCGCCTGGAAGAGACGGCGTACATCTTTCTCCGCACCGACCGGGAAGCGGATGCTCGGCGTGCCGTCGCCGCGGCGGCCACGATCGAGGACGAGCGGCCGCTGCGCCCGATCCATCCATTCCTGCGCGCGCTCCTCGATCGATCACTCGACATCGCCGCAGAGGTCGAGCGCTCCGGCTTCGAGCCCATGAGTCTGGGGCGTGCACCGTGAACGTGAGGTTACGGTCTGCTGAGCGGACGTTAAACCCACTGGACGACGCGTGCGACATGTGATACCTGAGTAATGGACCACCGGGCGGATGGTGGCCTAAGAATTGCCGAGAGGAGGCCGAACATGCGCAGCGTCGTGAGCCTCATTCTTGCTGGCGGCCAGGGTGAGCGCCTGTCCGTCCTCTCGCGCGAGCGTGCCAAGCCGGCGGTGCCCTTCGGGGGCAAATACCGCATCATCGATTTCACCCTGAGCAACTGCGTGAACTCGGGCTTGTACGACGTGGCCGTGCTGACCCAGTACCGGCCGCACTCGTTGAACGATCACATCGGCATCGGCCGGCCGTGGGACCTCGACCGCACGCATCGCGGCGTGCGATTGCTGCAACCCTTTCTCGGCCGGCACGATTCCGACTGGTACCGGGGAACGGCGGACGCGGTCTACCAGAACCTCGGCTTTATCAGCTCGAAGCCAGACGACCAGATCCTCATTCTGTCCGGGGACCACGTCTACCGGATGGATTACCGACGGATGGTCGACTTCCACGAGCGGATGGGGGCAGACGCGACCGTCGCCGTGTTCGAGGTGCCAATCGAAGAAGCGAATCGCTTCGGCACTCTCATCACCGATGACGAGGACCGGGTGATCGCCTTCGAAGAGAAGCCCGCGAACCCCAGAAGCAGCCTGATCTCCATGGGTGTCTACGTCTTCGACCGGGCAGTCCTGCAAGAGCGGCTCACGGAAGATGCGGGGGCACGCTCGACGCACGATTTCGGCCACGACATCATCCCCTCGATGGTTGGTCGCGACAATGTCTATGCGTATCGTTTCCATGGGTACTGGCGGGACGTCGGCACGGTGGAATCCTACTGGGATGCCAACATGGAGCTCCTCGAGGACCCGCCGCCGTTCGACCTCTATGATCCGGATTGGGTTATCCACACCCGGAGCGAGGAACGGCCGCCCGCGCGCATCCTGAACGACGCGCAGCTGCATCGCAGCCTGGTGAGCCACGGCTGCACGATCCAGGGGACGGTCGAGCATTCCGTGCTATCGCCAGGAGTCTGCGTTGGCCCCGGGGCCATCGTGCGCGATTCTATCCTCATGACCGACACTGTTATCGAGGCCGGCGCCATTGTGGACCGCAGCATCCTCGACAAGGAGGTGCGAGTTGGCGCCGGCGCGGTGGTCGGATTCGGCGAGGCAAATGTCGCGAACCGCGTGGAACCCCAGCGGTTGAACGCCGGTTTTACCCTGGTTGGGAAGCGCGCCGTGATTCCTGGAAAGATGCGAATCGGGCGGAATTGCATGATCGACGCTGGCGCTCAGGAGGCCGACTACAGTGGCCCGGTCGTGGCGAGCGGCGAGTCGATCATTACGCACGCGCCCGATCCTGCCACCGCACCGATGATCCGCAGGGCGGCTTCGGTCTGAGAAGCGTCTGAGCTAGGCGCTTATCTGTCACCACAGCGACGCCTGCAAGCGTCGCCGGTTGACACTATGCCTTGCGGCTGTGAAAGAATGTGTGAGTAGTTTCTGAGGGATAGCGATGAAACAAGGCGCATTTACGTTTGTTCTCCACTCCCATCTGCCGTATTGCCGGCAGGCCGGGCGCTGGCCGCACGGCGAGGAGTGGATTCATGAGGCGGCATCCGAGACGTACGTCCCGCTCCTGATGGCGCTCACCGACCTGCGCGAACAGGGCGTCCCGTTCCACCTGACCATTGGCTTGACGCCGGTCCTCGTGGAGCAGCTCCGAGATCCACTCGTCAATGAGCATTTCGTGGAGTACGTCTCGAAGCGGTTGGCCGCCGCCGAGACCGACGTGCCGCGGTTCCGCGCCGCCGGTGAGCTGCAGCTCGCCGCGAATGCCGAGTTCTATCAGGGCTTCTACGGAGACGTGCTGGCTGCGTATCGCGATCGGTTCGGGTCCGACATCGTGGGCGGCTTCAAGAGCCTGCAGGACTCCGGCCACATCGAGATCGCGACCTCGGGGGCGACGCACGGCTATCTGCCGTTGATGTCGCGCGACTCGACGATTGCGGCCCAGGTCGGCGTCGGCGTGCAGTCCTACGAGCGGGTATTCGGCCGCCGGCCGAAGGCGATCTGGTTGCCCGAGTGCGCCTATCGCCCGGGGTACTATGCGGAGGATCAGGATGGCACGCACGAGCGGCCCGGGATCGAGCGGTTCCTGGCCGAGCAAGGGCTCCAGGTGTTCTTCAGCGAGACGCACACCGTCGAAGGGGGCCGGCCGGTCGGCAAAGCTGCCGGCGACGCCGTCGGCCCATACGGTGAGATCGCGCGCCGCTACGTGGCGCCGCTGCCGACGTACCGTGAGCCAACCCTTCGCACGACCTTCGAGCCCTACTGGGTATCTGGCGTCGACGTCGCCGTGATCGCCCGCAACAACCGGACGGGACTCCAGGTGTGGTCCGGCGAGCACGGGTACCCTGGCGACTTCCGCTACCGCGAGTTCCACCGCAAGGATGGGACCTCTGGCTTGAACTACTGGCGGATCAGTGGCCGCGGCGTCGATATCGGCCAGAAATCGCCCTGGGAGCCTGATCGGGCGAGCGAGGCGGTGGCTGAGCATGCCCGCCACTTCGCCGAGCTCGTCGAGGAGATGGTCACGACCTACCATTCGACGACCGGCCGCTACGGGATCGTGAGCTCCGCCTACGACACCGAGCTGTTCGGCCACTGGTGGTTCGAGGGGATCGACTGGATCCGGCAGGTGCTGACCCGGCTCGCGCAGAGCGAGGTGGTTGACCTGACGACTGCCAGCCTGTTCATCCAGCAGCACCCGCCAGAAGAGGTCCTCGAGCTGCCGGAGAGCTCGTGGGGTCAGGGTGGAGGTCACTTCACCTGGCTCAACGTCGATACCGAATGGATGTGGCCCATCATCCACGCGCACGAGCGGCGCATGGAGGCGCTCGTCGCCCAGCACGAGGGAGCGAGCGGCGCAACGCTCGAGGTGCTGCGCCAGGCGGCGCGTGAAGCGTTGCTCCTCCAGAGCAGCGACTGGCCCTTCCTGGTGTCGACCGGCCAGGCGGGCGAGTACGCGATCACGCGCTTCCAACAACATGTGCATCGCTTCGAGCAGCTCGCCGATGCGTTGAGCACGGGGCCGATCGAGACGCACGCCCGCGAGCTCGCTGCGAATCTGTACGAGCGGGACCGCCTCTTCGCCGACGTCGACTACCGGCTATTCCGGTCGCGCGAAGAGGGGCAAGCGGCGCTCCCGACCTGGCGGAGCCAGATCGCGTAGGGTGCGAGCGACACGCCGCTCGTCCTGAGCTCGTCAAAGCATCCAGTCGCCGCGTAAACGATGCGGCATACTGCCGCGGCGTCAGGCCCGATTACGCGTGAAGGAGACTCGCTCGGTGTCCGATCCAGACAAGCTGAAGATCCTCTTCGTGGCGGCTGAGGTCGCCCCCTTTGCCAAGGTCGGTGGGCTCGCCGACGTGGCCGGCGCCCTGCCGAAGGAGTTGCATGCTCTGGGCCACGACGTGCGCGTGATCATGCCCCGCTATGCGCCGATCGACGGGCAGAAGTTCGGCATCCGGGAGGCTGCAGGTGGCGCGGCGTTCGAGGTGCCGGGCAGCGATCAGCCCGCCACGCTCGCCGAGGCGATGGCTGGGCCTGTGCCGGTCTACTTCGTGGAGTGTCCCCACTACTTCGATCGCCCGGGGATCTACGGTTTCCCCGACGACATCGAGCGTTTTCTCTATTTCTGCAGAGCGGTCCTGGAAGCCACGGAGCTGCTCGGGTGGGCGCCGGACGTGATCCATTGCAACGACTGGCATACGGCCGTGATCCCGCACTGGCTGCACCACCGATCCGACCTGCCGACGACGGTGCGCCAGGCAGCTTCGATCCTCACGATTCACAATCTGGCGTACCAGGGCGACGTAGACCCAACTGCATTCCCGCAGTGGCTCGATGCGAGCCTGATGCATCGGGGACCGGATGGCAGCGTCGACCTGCTGAGCCAGGGCATTCATGATGCCGACTGGATCACGACCGTGAGCGAGCGGTACGCCCAGGAGATCACGACGCCGGAGTTTGGCGAGGGGCTCGAGGGGCTGCTGACCAGCCGAATCCACTACCTCACCGGCATCCTCAATGGTATTGACTACGAGGTGTTCAATCCCGCAACGGACCCCTTGATCGCGCAGCATTACTCGGTCGACGACCTCGCCGGCAAAGAAGCGTGCAAGTTAGCGTTGCAGCAGGAAGCCGGTTTCGATGTCGGCCCGCGGCGACCCCTCATCGGACTGATCGGGCGGCTCGTCGACCAGAAGGGCTTCGACCTCATCGCCGAGGTCCTGGAGCCGCTCCTGGCCGAGGTGGACTTGCAGGTCGTGATCCTCGGTACGGGCGAGGAGCGCTACCACGAGATGCTCCGCCAACTCTCCTCGCGCAATCGCCGCCAACTCGCGGTGTACCTCACGTTCGACGCGGCGCTCGCCCAGCGCATCTATGCTGGCTCCGACATGTTCCTCATGCCGTCGCGGTTCGAGCCGTGCGGGCTCGGCCAGCTCATCTCGCTGCGCTATGGGACCGTGCCGGTCGTGCGGTCTACGGGCGGTCTTGCCGACACCGTGCTCGACTATCAGCCGAGCACCGGCCGAGGCACCGGGTTCGTCTTCCGGCGCTACCACTCGGTCTCCCTGGTGGTGGCGTTGAGCCGGGCATTCGAGGTGTATCGCGAGGCGGACCGCTGGCGTGAGATTCAACTGCAAGGGATGCGGCAGGACGTGTCGTGGGGCGCATCGGCGCGACGCTACGTCGAGGTTTACCAGGAGGCTGAGCGGGTGCATCGGGCGCAGCCGGCCGCCGCAGGCTCATAACATCGCATCATCATGCTGACGATCAAAGAGACCCAGCTACTGAACCGGGTCGGTCCAGCCACGATCATGGGGACTTACCTCCGCCAGTCCTGGCTGCCCGTGATCGAGAGCGCCGAGCTGGCGCCCGGGGAGCAGCCGACACAGGTCCGCCTGCTCGGCGAGGAGCTCGTCGTATACCGCGAGCCAGGCGGTCAGGTGGGTCTCCTCGGCGCCTGGTGCGCGCATGCGAGTGCCCCAATGGCGCAGGCCGCCAATGAGGAGGATGGCCTGTTCTGCGGCCTCCATGGCTGGAAGTTCGACCGGAATGGCCGCTGCATCTACGGCGGCGGTGTCTACTGGGAAGAGATGTTCAATCGCTCGTTCCGGCTTCCCGCGTATCCGTGCATCGAGTCCGAGGGCATCGTCTTCGCGTTCATGGGTGCACGCTCAGGGGAGCCAGTACCCGAGCTCGCCGAGCCAACGTGGCTGACTGGCGGTGCGCGACGTGCGTCCCTGAGCGTGCACCACGTGCGGTGGTATCGCGCGATCGAGGCGGAGATTCGTGCCGCGATGACCGAAGGGACGAGTCTGGAGTTCCAGATGCCGTGCGCGCTCATCCGGCGCGCAGCGACCGGAGGGATCGCCGCGGCGCACCTGTGGGTCCCGATCGACGACGAGCACAGCCTCGCGTGGGTCGTCCAGCTCGGTACCGAGCCGTCCCTGGCCTCGCAGGTGACCGAGCCCCAGTATCTTCCCGAACGGCGTGGGTGGTTCTACCCCCGTCGCTGGGCCGTCCCGCCCGCGGATCCCGTCATCGAGTCGAGGCCGATTCCCGCCACGCCAGCACCTGATGCAGAGTTGCCGGAAACCCCCGCCGATGTGGCGGTGCTGGATGCGCTCCAGCAGTTGATCCACGCCTCGCGGGAATTCCGCGAGCACGGCGTTGCCGCCGGCCGCTAAACGCAAAGGGTCTCCACCGATCAATGCACCACCTGTTGGATAGGATGATGACTGGAGGTGGGCGTGGGCTTCATTACAGAGCAGGAGTACGAGTTGTGGGTCAGGTGGCGGCGGGATGGGTCGAGCAGGCTTATCGGTCGTGCTCTATGCTGCCACCCGTCGCGCGTGCGAGCGTTCCTCGCATGAAGCGGGGACGTGCGCGCGACACCGCCGCGCAGAAGCGTCCGTCATCTGACGGCGACCGAGCCGGAGGAAGTCTCCCATGGCATTGCCGCGGGCTTGTCAGCGCGCGACGGCGGCGATGCCGTCCTGCGTGGCGAAACAGGTGACCAGACCGATCAGGAATCGAGAAGCGCCGGTCCCCGAGCCGGACCTCGCATGTGAAGTGCTTTGACTTTTTCTCAAGGCATAATTCTTGAGGAGACCGCGGTGAACATCACCATTCACTGGGCCTTCCAGGAGTGAACATGACCGGCCGCGGCGTCGCGACGCCGAGCATCGGCTGACCCAGGTTTGACCCTCGACAAGCTCGAACCGCGGCGAACGCGCGGCGACGGCGAAGGTCTGCCACGGGTGGCGGCGGGGGTGGCGATGCGATCGCGCAGTTTCGGAGAAGCCGCCGCCGCGACGGCTCCCTCGCATGAGGGTCGTCCACAACAAGACTCACCGGGGAGGAAACCTGCAATGAAGGACACGCAGAAGTCCACCAAGAGTACCACCGCGACCGATAAGACATCCGAGGGATTCACGGACGAGGAACGAGGCGCGATGAAGGAGCGCGTCCGAGAGCTGAAGGCGGCCGCGCGCCGCGGCCCGCGCTCGGACAAGGCGGACGGGGAAGATGCCGTGCTCACGAAGATCGCCGAGATGCCGGAACCGGATCGCGCCATGGGCGAACGGCTCCATGCTGTCATCAAAGCCAGCGCGCCAGCCCCCTCGCCGAGACTCTGGTATGGGATGCCTGCGTATGCCAAGGACGGCAAGGTCGTCTGCTTCTTCCAAAGCGCGCAGAAGTTCAAAACGAGGTACGCGACGCTCGGCTTCAGCGATGAGGCGAACCTCGATGAAGGCGCTATGTGGCCGACCGCCTTCGCGTTGATGGAGTTGACCGCCGCCGAGGAGGCAAGGATCGGCGCGCTCGTGAAGAAAGCGGTAAGCTGAGGGCTGAGCTCGCGACTGGGCCCCGCCCCAGGCGGGACGGCCTGAGCGATCCGGCCTGGCTTCTAAACCAAAGCCAGGATGAACTGCATTTCCGTGTGCGTAATCACGCCCGTGCGAATGCGAGTTTCACCTTGGCCTGAGTTTAGTACGACCGAATGGACGTCAAACCTACGACATCGATATCTGGATGGTCAGTGAGACGATGAGCATAGCCACGAGGACGGATACGCAGTCGCCTGCGCTGCACGTTGCCGATCGCCACGATCTGATCCGTGTGCAGGGCGCGCGCGTGAACAATCTCAAAGACGTCAGCATCGAGATCCCGAAGCGCCGGCTGACGGTGTTCACCGGCGTCTCCGGCTCGGGCAAGAGCTCGCTGGTGTTCGGCACGATCGCCGCTGATTCGCAGCGGCTGATCAACGAGACGTACAGCGCCTTCGTACAGGGCTTCATGCCGACGCTGGCCCGGCCCGAGGTCGACGTACTCGAAGGGCTGACGACCGCGATCATCGTCGACCAGCAGCGGATGGGCGCCGACGCCCGCTCCACAGTCGGCACCGCCACCGATGCCAACGCGATGCTGCGGATCCTCTTCAGCCGGCTCGGGCAGCCGCACATCGGCTCGCCCAATGCGTTCTCCTTCAACGTCCCCTCGGTCCGAGCGAGCGGTGCGCTCACGATCGAACGCGGTGCCGGCAAGACCATGACACAGACCTTCACCCGCACCGGCGGCATGTGTCCGCGCTGCGAAGGCCGGGGCACAGTCTCCGATATCGACCTCACCGAGCTTTTCGACAACTCCAAGTCGCTCGCCGAGGGCGCGATTACCATCCCCGGCTACAAGGCGGACGGCTGGTGGACAGTGGGGATCTTCACCGAGTCGGGCTTCCTCGACCCGAACAAGCCGATTCGCGACTATACCGAGACCGAGCTGCACGACTTCCTCTACAAGGAGCCGGTCAAGGTGAAGATCAACGGCGTCAACCTCACCTACGAGGGGCTGGTCCCCAAGGTGCAGAAGTCGTTCCTCTCCAAGGACCCCGACGCGCTGCAGCCGCATATCCGGGCGTTCGTGGACCGGGCGGTCACCTTCAACGCCTGTCCCGACTGCGGCGGCACTCGGCTCAGCGAGGCGGCCCGCTCCTCGCGGATCCGCGGGATCAACATCGCCGACGCCTGCGCGATGCAGATCAGCGACCTCGCCGAATGGGTCCGCGGCGTCGACGAGCCGTCGGTCGCGCCGTTGCTCGCCACGCTGCAGCAGACGCTCGACTCGTTCGTGGAGATCGGGCTGGGCTACCTCTCGCTCGACCGGCCGTCGGGCACACTGTCGGGCGGCGAGGCGCAGCGCGTCAAGATGATCCGCCACCTCGGCTCCTCCCTCACCGACACCACCTACGTCTTCGACGAGCCGACCACGGGCCTGCACCCCCACGACATCCAGCGGATGAACGACCTGCTGCTGCGGTTGCGGGACAAGGGAAACACGGTGCTCGTCGTGGAGCACGAGCCGGAGACGATCGCGATCGCCGACCACGTCGTCGACCTCGGCCCGGGCGCCGGTACCGCGGGCGGCACCGTCTGCTTCGAGGGCACCGTCGAGGGGCTGCGGGCCAGCGGCACCCTCACCGGCCGCCATCTCGACGACAGGGCCGCCCTCAAGGAGACGGTGCGGACGCCCACCGGCACGCGGGAGATCCGCGGCGCGACGGCGCACAACCTGCGCGACGTCGACGTCGACATCCCGCTCGGGGTCCTTGTCGTCGTCACAGGCGTCGCCGGCTCCGGCAAGAGCTCGCTCGTCCACGGGTCGACCCCAGCCGGCGCGGGTGTGGTGTCGGTCGACCAGAGCGCGATCCGCGGCTCGCGACGGAGCAACCCGGCGACGTACACCGGACTGCTCGACCCGATCCGCAAGGCGTTCGCGAAGGCCAACGGCGTGAAGCCGGCGCTGTTCAGCGCCAACTCCGAGGGCGC
>JAXDLH010000025.1:0-9429 GCA_034666705.1 Chloroflexota bacterium | reverse complement strand
CCACAGGTCGCCCTTCTCATGCAGCAGTGGCCGCCCGGGGGTGGATCGGCCGTGCTGTACGCCAATCAATGGCGGGCAGCTCACTTCCAGGCCCGGCCCGATTTCGTGAGCCCTGCCTCGCTGAGTGATCCTCGTGTCCGGAAAGCGCTCGCCTATGCAATAGATAAACCGGGCATCGATCAGGTGGTGTACGGTGGTCAGTTCGTCATGGCAGACAGCATCTTTCCGCCGACGACTGACCTGGGACGTGCTGCCGACGCGGCGGTGACCAAGTACCCGTTGGACCTCCGCCAGACCGCGCAGCTCATGAGCGACGCAGGCTTCACTCGCGGCAGCGACGGCTTCTACGCGAGCCCGAGCGGGGGGCGATTCTCCGCGGAGGTGAAGACGAACGGCGCGACTGACAACGAGGCGGAGATGTCCGCGCTGGCAAGCGGTTGGCGGCAGGCTGGGTTCGAAATGCGCGAAGCGGTCCTACCGGCGATCCAGGCCCAGGACACGCAGGCACGATCCTCCTTCCCGGGACTGTATATCTACAGTGGCAACGTGGGAGAAGGCGGCATCAACGGGATGTCGTCCACGAACGTCCCCCGGCCCGAGAACGAATGGCGCGGGGGCTCGTACGACGGATATTCGAGCGCGGATATGGACCGCTTGATCAATGCGTTTACCACGGCTCTCACGACGGCCGAGCGGACCAACGTCGCAGTGGAGATCGCGAAGCTGTCCAGTATCGATCTGCCGGCGATCTCGCTGTTCTTCCCAACCCAGCCGTGGGTGTTTACCTCCGACTTGACTGGACCCAAGCTCGTTGCAGCGGAGAGTAATGTGAGCTGGAACATCCAGCAGTGGGAGTTCCACTAACTCGTAAAGGAGCAGGTCATGGGCGAGATCGCGGTGCTCGCGGGCAGCGAGCTGGCGTTGTACGTACTCCGCAGCCGGGACGATGGGCGAAGCTGGCTCGAGCCGGAGGTGGCCATTCCGGATCTCGACGTGGCGGACGTGCACTGTGGGGCAGACGGCGCCGCCTATGCCGGCACCCGGGGCCATGGGATTCTCAGCAGTGGCGACGGGCTGCGTTCCTGGGTGCCCATCGACACGCCGCCGGCCATGCAGAAGGTGCGATCGCTCTGCCTGGCCGGTGACCAAATCCTGGCGGGCACCGAAGCGCGGCCAGCGCCGGCCGGGGTTTTCGCCTGGGAGGACGGCGAGGAGTGGCGCCCGCTCGGCGACCTCGCGACCTGCTCGGGGTCCGCGGAGTGGCGCTATCCGGTGGCTGAGGTGGGCGTGCACGTGCGTCATCTCGCCCGCGATCCGCACCGTCCCGAGCGTATTTACGGGGCGATGCAGGTGGGGGGCATCGCCATCAGCCCGGACAGCGGCCAGAGCTGGTACGACCGTCGCAACCTCGACCTGGACGTGCACATGGTGGAAGCGGATCCGCGTCGGCCCGGGGTCGTCTACGCCGGAACCGGGGGCGGCGGCATGTACCGGAGCCGCGATTGGGGCGAGAGCTGGGAGCCCATTTCGGAAAGCTGTGGCCAGTTCGTCGTGCAGTTTGCGCTCGACCCGCAGGATCCGGACCGTATGTATCTCGGCACCGCCGCGGCGAATTACCGTTCTTGGTACAGCGACCCGCATGGGGCGCGTGGCGAGATGTGGCGTTCTGACGACGCCGGTACGAGTTGGAGAAAGCTCGGCGGCGGTCTCCCCGAGTACCTGGGCGGGCGGGTTGGTGCGCTCGTGGTCGATCCAGCGCAGCCGCAGCACGTGTTCTTTAGCTGCGACGTGCCACGAGAGACGGCCGATCGCGGGGTATATCACAGTCCAGACGGCGGTGAGACGTGGCGGCGGATCGCCGCCATCCCGCAGGTTGTGGCCTTAGCCACCGCGCAACTCTAGCGCGTGCCCAGCGACCCGGCGCAGCCATCGCGCCGAGGCCGGAGGGCGCACGCATCAACGTGGTCCCGTAGTACGTCCCGGCGCAAGCGAGTGGCAAGCACCCTCTAAACTCAAGCCACGGTAAACTGCAAGCCTTCACTCGTAAATCATGCCTGCATCAAGGCAGGTTTCATCGTGGCTGTGGTTTAGGGTATGCCCCCGGTACGGTGCCGAGTGTGGTTCGGGACCCGCAGTGTTCGAATGACTACCCCGATGAGGGACCCGTTGACCGACAGTCAGTCACCGTCCGAGGAGCCGCCGTTCCGCAGTCACCCATCGCGGGGTCGCATCGCGGGCATGCTCGTCGTCATGTTCCTGCTGGTGTTCGCCATGGCGGCCGTCGCCCCGCGGGGGATGGACCCGCTCAGCGCGCTGGTCGTGGCCGGCGGGTGCACACTCGCCCTGGCAGGCAACGTTCTCGTCTGGAGCCGGCGCCGCATCCGTCGTGACCGTCAAGGTCCACCGCCACCGTCGTCGCCGCGCGCGAGTAGCTGACCGTCAAGCGGCGGGACCTCGAAGACCGGCAGCCGCTGGGGGCGCCAGCTAGCCTACGGCGGGCAACCCCTTGCCGCCGACCTCGACTGGCTTGGCGTCGATCAAGATGAACGCGATCACACACGGCTCGGTGCCCCGATTGACCCAGTTGTGGATCGTGCCGCGCTGCACGAGCACGTCGCCGGCCCGCAGGTGCACGACCGCATCATCCAGCTCCATGTCGACCTCGCCGGATATGACTACGGCGTAGTCGATCGAGTCGGTGCGATGATTCCGGGGCGCGACGCCGGGCGCGAGCTCGAGAACCCGAAAGACCGTACCGCCCTTGAGTGTGGTTCCGACCTCGCGCAGGCCCTCGTCGTCGTTGCCGTCATTGTTCGGCGGTACCGTTGCCGTCGTCCAGATGACGCACCCCGTCGCACCTGGCCGGTTCGACACGAGGTTCTTCGAGACCTCGTCGATCTGGATGGTTGCGCGCCCCTGCGCATCGTGGCCCGTGACTACGCGCCGCACCTGAAGCGCCATGGCTCCCCCCAAGCGCCTTCCGTTGGCGCCTCCTCCGTTGGACCCTATTATGCGCAGCGGAGGCGTGAGGCATGCGTGCCAACGGGCACCGGGCTTTACGTCAGGCCCCGCGTCTCTCGCGTGCTGCTGTTGCCGACCGCCTCGCCGGTGGCGCCATCCTGACTGCAAGCCAACTCGCACCATCCTGAAAGCACCCCAGGGACCCTGGCACGCCAATCGATAAGGAGCGCTTCCTCTGGTTTGATGGGAGTCAGATAATTCGCTCAACAGAAGCCGGGGCGAGGCCCATGCAATGACTGCGCGATGACGCTCGCATCGGACAATAGGCTCGGCAATCGGGCCTTGCTTCCCTGCCCAATTGTGAAGCTGCTTTCCTGATACCCATTAGAGCGCGCGGCAATAGGCCCGGGCGCGGGGCGTGTCCACAGTCGACGAGCTTCAGTTCCGCATCGCCTGGCGGCTCCACTGCCGCGTATTGCGGTGCGCTCGTATCCTTCATAAGCCGGGCCGTCGCGAGCGACAGAGGGAGGCCAACGTGAGCATCAAAGTTGGGCTAGCGCCCGGGCAGTGGGCCTGGGCAGGCGGCGGGCTCGCATTCCTGCGCTTCGTCGACGCGTGCGAGGAACTGGGGTTCGACTCCCTCTGGCTCAGCGACCGGGTGGTCTCGCCGCAGATGAGCCTGGAGCCGCTCACGGCGCTGGCCGCCGCGGCGGCGCGCACCCGCCACCTCAAGCTCGGCACGAGTGTCCTTGCGCTCGCGATCCGGAACCCGGTGCTGCTCGCCAAGGAGCTGGCTACGATCGACTTTATCGCCGCAGGCCGGTTGTTTCCCGCCGTGGGCCTTGGGGGCGAGGATGACCGTGAGTACGAGGCCGCGGGCGTGCGTAAAGTGGAGCGTGCCGGCCGCACTGACGAGGCAATCGGCTTGCTGCGGCGCCTCTGGAGCGAAGACGGTGTCACCCACCAGGGTCGCTTCTACACGCTCACAAACGTCACAATTCGCCCGCGGCCATCCGCGTCGCTCCCAATCTGGATCGGCGGTCGCAGCGCGCCGGCCTGGCGGCGGGTGGCGCGGCTGGGCGACGGCTGGTTGGCGAGCTCGGTTACCCCGGACGAGGTCGCCCAGGGCATCGCCGCGATTCGCGCCGAGCTACCGGTGCACGCCCGCCACATCGAGGATGACCACTACGGCGTCATGCTCAGCGTCTACGTCGCCGCCTCAGCCGAGGCGGCGCAATCCAGGGCATTCGCCCCCGCCGGTCGACTCCGCACGGACGTGCCCGTCGATTCATATGCGGCGCTCGGCAGCCCAGACGATATCAACCGGCGCGTCGGGGAGTACGTCGCCGCCGGGGCCAGCAAGTTCGTCCTGCGCCTCGCCTGCCCCGAAGCGGAGGCACACGACCAGCTCGCGCGCCTGGCCGAATCGGTCCTGGCGCCGCTCAACGCCAGCGTCCACGCGTAGAGCCGGCCAGCAGCGCCCGGCTCGCCCGCCCCGGCTCGCAGGGACAGGCGGCCCCCCTACTGCCTACTGCCGTCAGTCTCCATTTCGACGAGCCCAGTGACCAGGTAGGTGACGAGCTCGCGCTCGACATTTTTCACGTGGATTGGGGAACGCCGCTGCGCGACGATCTGCCCCTCGAGCTCCGCGTACAGCTCTTCGGAGATCACGACCTCGCCCTTGCCGGCCGTATCGCAGAGGCGCGACGCGATGTTTACCGTGCTGCCGATCGCGGTGTACTCCATGCGCTCGATCGTGCCCACCGTCCCGACGACCGCTTTGCCCGTGTGGATGCCGACGCCGAATGCCAGCCCGCCCTCGAGCGTGGCCGAGGAGCGCTGCATGTCGAGCGCCGCCTTGACCGCACGGAGCCCATGGTCCGGCTGCGTGAGCGGCGCATTGAAGATCACCATGATGGCATCGCCAATGAACTTGTCGACGGTCCCTTCGTAGCGAAAGGCGCAGTCGACCATCACCTTCAGTAGTGTGTTGAGTCGCTCCACCACCTCTTCGGCGGTGAACTGCTCGGAGAAGGCGGTGAAGCCGCGGATGTCGGCGAACAAGACCGAAATGTCCCGGCTGACGCCGCCGATCGATAGCGCGTCGCTCGAGTGCCGCTCGACCAGCTCCGCCACGACCGCGCGCGCGACGTAGCGGCCGAACATATCGTAGATGTGGCGGCGGGTGATCTCCTCCCGCCCGTACCGATACCCTCCGGCGAGCGCGGCCGCGCCGACGAGCGCCATTGGGGCGGCCACCAGATCGGGGAATGTCCCCAGCCGGTAGAGCACCGTGGTGTAGGCAACGTACAGCGCGAGCATCCCCAGGATGGCGAGCACGCTCTGCAACGGCCGCAGCAGCGCGATCAACAGCGCGCAGACCAGGCTGAGGACCGCGATGGCCGCCACGCCCTGAGCCGGGGGCAGCGGTTGCATGAAGCGCCCGTCGACGATCGTCTGGGCTGCCTGGGCGACGACCTCCGCCTCGGTGGCGCGCGCCGTCGTCGAGCCTGGCACCGGGTAGGTGAACAGATTATCCACCCCGACGATGACCGTCTTGTCCGTGAAGAGGCCGGGCGGAGTGCGATGGTTCAACACGTCCGCATACGAGACGCGGCGGTACCGGCCCGGCGGACCCGCGTAGTTGATCCACATGGCTGACGGCGAGACGACGTTGCGGTCGGTTGGACTGTCCCGCCACACCCAGGGGATGCCTCGCCCGGGGGCGATCTCATACGCCACCGGGTGATCGGCCGTCGCCCGCACGCGGTCGGTCACGTCGTTGCCCGTCTCGAGGTACCAGCGGGCCATGATGCCGCTCTGCACGTAGGCTGGACCAAACGGGGCGTCGGCCGCCCCGAGCCTGGCGCGCGCCACCTGCAGCGCCATCGCCTCGGATTCGCCCGCGATCCCGTAGTACCCGATCAGCGGGTAATAGCGCAGGTACTGCGTGGAGTCGAGCGACGCATCGTTCAGCAGGTTGTGCGCCACGTGCGGCACGTAAAACTCCGCGCGGGCCGTGTACCAGGGTTCCGGCTCCGCGACGAGGTCCCGCAGCAGCGTGTGGCCGGCACCGGTCGCCACCATGCCTTCGACGAGTTCCTGCAGGCCGGGCGTGCCCCAGAAAACCGCCACCGTGTCGGCCACGACGAGCGGCCGATCCGCGAGCAGGACCTGATAGAGCGCAAGGTCTTGCTCCAGGCTCGCCTTGGCGCTGCCCGCGTATTCCTGTCGGCTGGCGTCATCCCAGAGCACGAGCACGATGGACGGATCGGGCTCCCGCGCCCCCAGGAGCGGCCCGCCATCGCGGATGAAGACCGTGTCGGCCATGGTGAGCTGGAGCGGCTCGAGCGATGCGGCGGCAAAGAGCAGCGCGGCCGAGGCGGCGATTGCGGTCGCAAGCCCGATGATGGCGCCCGGTACTGCGCGCCGCCAGCTCCGCTGAATCCATTTGCGCATTGACTCGCCCCATACCGTCACGGGGCGATGCCGCTGAGCAGGCGGACCAACGTCGTGCAGTCGGCAAGCGCTTCCAGGTTGCGTACGCCCTCAATCGCCTCCTGAAGCGCTGCGGCAGCGACCGGTCGTCGCGCGTGGCTCGCGCAGTCGATGAACTTTTGAACCAGGTCCTCGTCGGCCAGCGTCTCGGACCCAGGCTCGGCGGGGCAGACGTAACGTGCGCCATCCTGCATCAGCACCTCGAGCGACGGGCTGAGCGCGGCGTCGACGGTGTACCCGATGCGCTCGGCGATTTGCAGCGCGCGGGGTTGATCGAGGCCATCGGGTTGGAGGTCCTCCAGCCTAATCGCGCCATTGGCCAGGGACTTGGCCACCGCAAAGGGGATACTGTCCTCCGCCTCGACCGGGCTTCGCGGCCGGCGGCGGACTGCGAGCGGCTCGCAGAAGGTGCGCACACTCGGCCCGCCGTGAATGGTCACCCGCTCGATAGCCGCCGGGTCTGGCTGGTGTTCCGTCCGCAGCCGGAGCGCTGCCCGAATATATGGGTGGGCGCGGCCGGTCACTGGCCACGGTTTGAAGCGGATGCTCGCCAGGTGAAACGCGCCCCCCAGCCCGTCCCGTAGCGGCTGCGGGTCGAAGCGTCCGCCGTAGTACGTCGCGAACAGCCCCGCCTCCCCCTCGAACACCGCGCAATCGGCAGCGACGCCTTCCGCGCTGAGGAGGGCGCTCATGGTTCCACCCAGAGCCGAGAATCCCGCGTAGAGCGCCTTCGCCGGCCGTCCCTCGGTGACGACCTGGCGGCTGCCGGCCGCCTGCATCGAGGCCAATCCCAGCGCGCTGTGGAGTTGGCGTGCAGAGAGCCGCATCGCCCTTCCGGCGCTCAGTGCTGCCCCGAAGTAGCCAAGCATCTGGGTCGGCTGGGGGTGCGCTTCTGACCCGTCCTGCTCGAACGGGGCGATGGCCAGTCGCAGACGCACCATGACCTCGGCGCCCGCCGCGACCGCGGCCAGCAGCTCCCGGCCGCTCAGCCCGCCCTGCTGCTCGCCTACCGCGAGCGCAGCCGCGATGCACGCTGCCCCCACGTGGATAGTAGGCTCAGCGGTGTCGTCGTAATTGAGGGCATGGGCCAGGCCGCCGTTCGCGAAGGCCGCCCAGGCGACTGGTACCTGCGCGCCAACGCCGATCACCGTGCTCTCAGGCGAGCCGCCGGCGCGCGTCACGACGCGAAGCAGTTCGGGCATCCCATCGCCGAGCGTGCTGGCTGCGAGGGTCGTGCCGAGCATGTCCAGGAGCAGGTGCTTGAGCGTCGCAACCACATCGTCCGGCAGCGCCTCGTAGGTGAGGTCGGCCGCGAATCGGGCAAACGCGGCGGCTGCGTCGGCCGACCTCGCCACTCTGGCCTCCCGCGGGCATCCCGCAGCCGCATCGCCGGAACCGCCGCGCCCCGTCGCCATTGTACCGAGATGTGGCGGAGACACCCCGCGTCTCGGTCGCCCGGTCCGGTACTATGGCGCGTCAACTCTGCGCGGAGAGGCGCCAGTGCCCCGAAGCGGCTTCAATCTCGTGCTCGGATTTGCCCTGAGCGGACTGCTGCTGCTGAGCAGTGACCGAGTGGCGCGCGGCGAGCAGCCTGATGAGACCGCGTTGCCGATGAGCATGACTGATGGCGGGTCGCTGCCGCCAGTGACTGCCGCGGCCACCACGCCGGTGCCGGCCGATCCGTTTACACCGACCCCCGCTGCTCCCCCGGAGCTCGTCTACGTCGTGCCGGCCACGGTCACGAGTGTGTGCGTCGGTGCCTACCGCCAGGCCATTGGCGATGCCTACACCGCGGGCTTGCTGGTGTTCGCTCACCTGCCCGGTGCCCAGGATCCCCGGGCCAACCAGGCGCTGGGTGACGGCTGCGACCGCATCTGGCAACGCGGGTGGCAAGATGGCTACGAGGCCGCCGCGCGGATCGTCGACGGGGAATCCTACGGC
This sequence comes from Chloroflexota bacterium, assembly GCA_034666705.1. Taxonomy (GTDB): domain Bacteria; phylum Chloroflexota; class UBA6077; order UBA6077; family SHYK01; genus JAXDLH01. Next base: position 1,029 of record JAXDLH010000025.1, on the reverse strand, counting down.
GTGCAGCAGGCGACCGAACTGCTCTGCTACTTCGACCCGGTGGATTGCATGACGCCGCGTCCGCCCTTGCGGGGCCGAGCACCCCATCCGTTCCCGCAATCCGCGCCATTGCCGGCGCCACCCAGGACTACGGCGCTCGTCCTCGCTCCCACGCCGCTCGCCGCCCCCTCGCGGGCAGACCTGCGCACGACCCTCAATGCGGTTGGAGGCCCCGGTGTAGTCTCAGTCAGTGGCCAGATCTGCAACAGCAATCCCGCGTGGGATGCGACGGCGGTGCAGATCACCGTGGAGTTTCAACCCCGAGGGGGCGCCACCCCGTATGCCAGCAATGCGGTGGTCGGTCGGGTCGTCTCGGGCACGTGCGAGCGCTTCACTGCGACCAGCCTGATCTCCTCCGGGTCCGGCGTCACAGCCATAATCGCCAACGTGCAGGTGACGTGGTCCCCGCACTAATGCCGTGACATTGTGTCACAGAACTGTCACAACTCTCACAATGCGCGAGTACTGGGAATCCGGAGATCGGCCGACACTGTTAACGTATGTAACGCTGGTGAGCCCAGTGTTACGCCCGCTACTGGTAGGGGGGTATGTCAGCCAGTGCGGACCAACAGGAAAGGAGGCCCCCATTGCATATCTCGCTCAGGTCCTTATCCCCGCGTATCCGCACCGGCATCGGTGGCGTACTACTCGCGCTTCTGCTCATCCCACCGACAGGTGCTGCGTTCGCGGCCGATTCGACCCTGCTCACGGTTGACTCCCTAGGCTCTGCGTCGGTGAGCGGCGCCGCGACGTTCCACGGCCTGGCGGTCAATTGCACGACCAGCCAGCCTGCCAGCCAGGTGGCAGTGTATGACGGCCAGGACTCCTCTGGCTCATTGCTCGCCTACGTCAGCATGGATACGGTGCGCACCGTGCCCAGCTCGTGCTCATCCACGGTGGCGTCGAGTGCGCGCACCGGCTTCACCCTGATCTTTGACACGAACAAGCTGACGAACGGCACCCACACGTTGGCATTCGTGGCGACCTTTG
>JAXDLH010000024.1:0-10064 GCA_034666705.1 Chloroflexota bacterium | reverse complement strand
TCTTCGGGATGAATCGCATGGCGCGGGGTGAGGTAGGCCGTCGTGCGCCAGCCACGGTTCTGCAGCTCGACGACCGCGAGCCATGCGTCACGACCATTGTTCCCCGGCCCGACCAGGGCGGCCACTGCCCCTGGAATTGGGCACGCGTCGCTGATCGCATCGGCGACCGCCAATGCCGCGCGATGCTGCAGCTCCGCCTCTGACGTCCCTGCAGCGAACGTAGCCGCCTCGGCGGCGCGCATCTCCGCCACGCTGACGACTTTCATGACGGGGCGGCCTCGACCCCTGCTGCGGAGCCGATACCTCGCTCCGCGATCGCGACCGCCACAGCATTATCACGAGAGTGCGAGATGCTGACCGTGATGGCGGTTACGCCAAGGCTGGTTGCCCGGCGTTCCATCCGCCCCGTCAGTTGCACCTCGGGCTTCCCGCTGCGTGACCGGACGATCTCGATGTCGCGGAACGCCATCCCGCCAACGCCGAGCGACTTCATCACCGCCTCCTTAGCCGCGAACCGCCCGGCGAGCGAGGCGATGCTCTTGCTGCATTGCGTCCATTCCAACTCCGTATAGACCCGCCGGCGCATTCCGGCCTCATGTCGCCCCACCGCCCGCTGCACACGCGCGATCTCGACGATGTCCACGCCAACGTCCATATCCACCTCCGCCCACATTCCGGACCGTAGCAGCGCCCGCCCTCAACTGTCAAAGGACATCGCGTACATACAGGCATGTCTCATTCATAAGCGGTTGGCTAACGAGCGCGAAATTCGTCAGGGCTGATTGCGATCTCGTGTGGATCAGGGCGCGGGCGCCGCGTCTTTGTGACAAAAAGACACTATATGACGCGCGGGATGCTGACTGGCAACCCCTATTGACATGGCGGCACAAGCATGCGAACATACGGGTGCCAGGAGGGCAATAGACACCGGGGGCAGCAAGATGCGCGAAGATTTTCCGACACTGCTTCGCTCGTTCCGCGAACGCGCAGTCCGGTCCCGCAACAACCTCGCTCATGAAGTGGGCGTGGATCCGTCCTACCTCACGCGAATCGAGCACGGCGACCGCGAGCCGCCGCGGCAGCACATTGTGGAAGCGTTGGCGCGCGCATTGCGGCTCTCCATCCAGGAGCGCAATCGTTTGTTGGTTTCCGCCGGCTACGCACCGCTCTCGGTGATGCAGCTCGGCTCGTGGGATGACGCGTTGCAGGCCGTGGCGGACGTGCTCAACGATGCCCACCTCTCTCCGGAGGAGCGCGACCAGTTCCGCAGCGTGGTGCGCATGATCTCGGCGCGCTGGCGCGGCGCTGGCGATCTAACTACGCGGCTTGCGTAGGATCGAGCGCGCGACATGGGCCCTATAATCCGGATAGAGGCGTAGCGCTCCGCGCTGCGTCTCCGAGGCGGAGGGCGCAGTGTCGGTTCTCTCTCGCGTGGAATCGGTATTCGAGGCCGTTTTCGAGGGCAGCTTCCGACGAGTGTTCAACCCACGGCTTCAGCCAATCGAGGTGGCTCACGCCCTCGAGCGAGCCATGCTCGCCGACAAGGCAGTCGGCCCCTCCTCGGTCGACGTGCCCAGTCGCTATGTGGCACGACTCAATCCCGCTGATTTCGACCGCTTCGCCCCCGCGCGCAATGCCCACGAACGCAGCCTCGCGGCCTATGTGGACCGTCGCGCCGACGAAGAGAATCTTCGACCCCTCGGTCGCATTGAGGTCGAGCTGGTGCGCGACCCCTCAGTCGCGAGATCGTTCGTGAAGGTCGACACGCGGTGGGATCAGCCGCCGGACGCGGCACCCGAAGTCGAACATACACGCCGCTTCGAGCGCGTCCGGGAGCAACAGCCGGACCGCGCGCTCCAACTGGAGACCGAGGACGGCAGTAGTCTCACGGTCGATCGCCGACCAATCCGGATTGGCCGAGGCGCCGACAACGATCTGGTGGTCCGCGACGTTCGGGTCTCGCGATACCACGCCGCGATCGAGCCCAACCCCAATGGCTGGGTCATCCGCGACCTTGACAGCACGAATGGCACGTACGTAGACGGCGAGCGAATCCGCGAGGTGCGCATCGACACCGAGGCGGAGTTATCGCTTGGCGGCTACCGCGTGGCCCTCCGTCCTGACTGACAGGTCACGGCGTGGATCTCTCGAGCGGCACGACGATCCTCCTGCTGCGGATCGTCGTTATCGTGCTGCTCTACCTGTTCCTTTTCTCGCTGGTCGTCGTTACGCAGCGTGAGCTTGGCGCCGAGCGCGGTTTGCGGCAGGCGAACCGCCCCCGTGGCCGGCTGGTGGTAGTGGATCCGGGGTCCTCGGCGCTGCCGATGGGTCAGGCCTTCGGCCTGGAGCCGGTGACGCGCCTCGGTCGCGCCGAGGATAACGTCGTCGTCCTCGACGATGAGTTCGTCTCAGCCGCGCACGCAATGGTCGTCCTCCGGGATGGAGGGTGGTGGGTGCGCGATGCCGGCAGCACCAACGGCACGCTCGTGAACGGCCGCTTGGTGGACGGTGAGACGCCCCTGCGCGAGGGTGATGAGCTGCAGATCGGCCAGGTGCGGCTGCAGCTCGCCTCATAGACGTGGCGAGTGCAGCCCGCGAGGTGGTCTCGGAAACGCGCGGGCGGCCCGGTAGCCCGTGGTATGATGAAGTCAAAGTGGACGTTCCACGGAGGATGCATTCGATGGGTCCTGAAGAGCGCAACCCGGCTGACCAGGAGATCCCAGGCGCGATGCCAGAACGCTGGGAGACGGCGATCGAGGATGCAGCCCAGCTCGTCGCGTTGTCCCTGGATCGCGCGCAGGACGTGGCTGACATCATCAACGACTTTGCCCACGCACGCCCCGTGCTCTTCAAGGCGGTGCTTGCGGCCACGGTCGGCGCGTTTATTGGAGCCGTGCTGGCCGGACGCGGCCGACGCCGCCACCGGGTGGACATCTCCTCCGTCTCCAAGGGAATCCGCGAGTCGGCACGATCCTCGGCGCGTGAGCTGCGCGATTCCGCACGCTCGTCCGCCAAGGATCTCGGAGCATCCGCCCAGGATTTGAGCTCGACAGCCCGGGAGCGAGGCGCCTCTGTCCTCGAGCAGGCGGTCGCGATCGCCCAGGCAGCGGCCGAGCGGATGAGTGAGCGAGCGCCGTCCCGCGGCGACATCCTCGATCGTATTCCGAAGCGGGCCCCGGTTGACACTGACAAGCTGGTGGAGCGCGGCCGCAAGGCCGTGAAGAATCGCCGCAGCGAGGGCATGCCCGACGCAAGCCAGCTTCGCTACGCGGCGCAGCTCGTGCCGATCGCGTTCGCGCTGCTGCGCAACCCGATGATTCGTGACCTGATCACGCGTTCGGCCACGAGCCGCGTGCGTCGTTTCCGGGACGCCTAGCCGCTCACCCTCGTCAACTCTGGCATCGTGGATGGGCAGCCCCGGAGCGCCTGCCGCGAAGAGTCATTCTGTATCCGGGCTAGAAAGAGCCGCCCCTGACCTCGTCGACGTTTGTCTCTCTCGACCTCGAGTTCGTCGAGGCGGGTACCCCTGCGTCCCGCGTGATCGAGATCGGGGCCGTGCGGTTTGACCGCACCGGCGTGCTCAAAGAGTGGAGCACGCTCGTCGATCCGGGTGTGCCACTTCCTTATGCCATTCAACGACTGACGGCAATCGATCCAGCGGAGCTGCGTGCGGCTCCGGGCTTGGCCGACCTCTCCGACGAGCTGCGCGCATTCGTCGGCTCCGATCCCCTCGTAGGTCAGAGCATCGAGATCGACGTCGAGCATCTGGCTCGGCAAAACGTCTGGCTCGGGAACCCGCGGCTCGATACCTTTGAGCTCGCCACCATGCTCCTGCCTCGCCTGCCGACCTATGACCTGGTCAGCATTGCGACCGCGCTTGGCATAGCGATAGAGGGCCGGCACCGAGCCCTTGCCGATGCGCATACCGCCCGACAGGTCTTTCTGACGCTGGTTGAACGGATCGGGCAGCTCGACCTCGACGTGCTGATGCACGTCAATCGGCTAACGACGGCGCTCGGTTGGCCCTACGCAGAGCTGTTCGCGGACGCTGAGGCTGAGAAGCGGCGCCGCCTCGTGGACGACGCGCTCGCCGGCACGCCAGTAGGACTGATGGACCTCGGGCTCGCGCGCGTACTCACGCCGCCCGCCGAGCAAACGGAGCCGCTCATCCCCTACGCCCGTACGCGGCGACTTGACACAGATGGGCTCGTGGAGGCGCTAAGCGAAGGCGGCCAGGTTGCCACCGATCTGCCCGGCTACGAACAGCGCCCCGAGCAGTTGGCGATGCTGCGCGCCGTGACCGACGCGTTCAACCACGGCAAGCACTTGATCGTGGAGGCAGGCACCGGCACCGGCAAGTCGATGGCCTATCTCCTCCCCGCCCTCGCATTCGCGTCGGCGAACAACCAGCGGGTCGTGGTGTCCACCAACACGATCAACCTGCAGGATCAGCTATTCGACAAAGACGTGCCGGACCTCGCGAGGGCCATGGGGTACGGCGTGCGTGCCTCGGTCCTGAAGGGGCGCAGCAACTACCTTTGTTTGCGGCGATGGCTCGCGCTCCTCCGCGCCGACTCCTGGTCCCCTGCGGAAGCGACCCTGCTCGTGAAGACACTGCTGTGGATCGGCGGCACATTCACTGGCGACCGCGGCGAGCTCCGCCTCACCGCGGACGAGGAAGTTGCCTGGGCACGCGTGTGTTCCCAGTCTGAGAGCTGCTCGCCAATGACGTGCTCCTATCACCGTGAGGGGTCGTGCTTCATCAGTCGCGCGCGGAAGGCGGCGGAGGCGAGCCACCTGGTGATCGTGAACCACGCACTGCTTCTTTCAGACCTGGCGACGCAGAGCCGGGTCATGCCCGAGTACGAGTACCTGATCGTCGACGAGGCACACCACCTCGAAGACGAGGCGACGACCCAGCTCGGCTACGACGTGAGCCTGCGCAGCTTTGCGCCGGCCCTCGAGGGGCTCGGCGGCAGCGGCCGCGACGGTTCTGGCACGCTGCGCACCGTCGTCGGGTTGCTCCGCAACGGTGGACTGGACCCGAAGCGAATGGCGCAGCTCGACAATGCGCTGGACACTGCACAGCGGTGCGCGCGTGACGCAATTGGGTTTCTCACGCTCGCCTTCGAGGCCACGCGCGGGTTTGTTCGCGACGCGAGCGGTGGGAACGAAATGGCGGCCGCCACCGTGCGCCTCACCCGTGCCGCCCAGCGGGAGGGGGATTGGATCGAAGTCGAAGACGCATGGAGCACAGCCCGTGCGCGGATCGACGAGCTTCGCCGCGCCGTTTCGCCAATCCTTGAAGAGCTCGCCGATGCGGTGAACGCCGGTTCTGAATCGCTGGTCGACGTGCAGGGCGACGTGGTCGCTGCGCTCCACCAACTCGAACTGGCGGCCGAACAGGGCCAGGCCATCATGAACGGCTCCGAGAGCGCGGTGTGCTGGGCTACCGACGGGACGGCGGGCCCGACGCTCCATCTGGCGCCGTTAGAGGTTGCCAGCCACATCCGCAAGTGGCTGCTCGACCCAAAGCAGTCGGTCGTGCTGACGTCGGCGACGCTGTCTACCGATGGCTCATTCGGCTACATCCGCGAGCGCCTCGGCGCGATGGATGCGGAGGAGCTGATGCTGGGCTCGCCGTTTGACTACGAGCGCGCCGCACTCTTGATATTGCCGCGTGATATGCCGGAGCCGAATCAGCCCGGGTATACGCGCCGCGCTGCCGAGGCGATCGCGGACGTCGCCGAGGCGCTGGGCGGACGCACCCTCGCCCTGTTCACCTCATATGCGCAGCTACGCGCCACCCATGAAATGCTTCGCGAGCGAATGGACCGGAATCAGATCGTGCTTATGGCACAAGGGATCGATGGGCCCCGGAATCGGCTGGTCCAGCGGTTCAAGGTAACGGAGCGCGCGCTCCTGCTGGGAACGGCGTCGTTCTGGGAAGGGGTTGACGTGGTCGGCGAGGCGCTCTCCGCGCTGATCATCGCGCGACTGCCGTTTGCGGTGCCGACCGATCCGATCGTTGCCGCGAGGAGTGAGCAGTTTGACGATCCGTTCAACCAGTACTCCGTTCCGCAAGCCATCCTACGATTCAAGCAAGGGTTCGGACGGCTGATTCGGAGCCAAACGGATCGAGGGCTGGTAGTCGTGCTGGACCGCCGGCTGTTGTCGAAATCGTACGGCGCACATTTCCTCAGCTCGCTGCCACCATGCACGGTCCGCACCGTGCCGGCGGCAACGGTCGGCACGGTGGCCGGCGAATGGTTGGGGTAAGGGACGGCGCTTAGCTGCGGAGAGGAGCGTTGGCCCCGTGGCTGTTCGCCGTGACGTGCAGATTAAACCAGCCCGGTGCCTACAACACGTCGCGTACACCACTCAGGCGAGCGGTACGCGTGACTGTTTCGTCCGCGTGGTAGACGCGCGCGACTCTCGGGCCGATCCGCGTCAGCGCCTCGTAGGAGATCGTATCGCACCACCCGGCATATTCGTGGAGGGAGATTTCGGCATCGCCATCGGAGCCGAACAGTGTGACCACATCGCCGACAGCCACGCCGGGAATATCCGTTACGTCGACGGTGATCTGATCCATCGAGACCCGGCCAATAATCGGCGCCCGCACTCCACGGACCAGGACGCTGCCGCGGTTCGAAAGGGCGCGAGACACGCCATCCGCGTAGCCGGCAGTGACCAGCGCCACGCGAGTTGGTCGTGTGGCGCGCCACGTCTGGCCGTAACCAACGCCCTCGCCGATGCCGAGGTCACTCACTCGCGCAACGGAGGCGCGCATCCCCACGGCTGGCTGCAACGGTAACCCTGGTGGCGTGCTCCCCGTCGGACTCACACCGTATAGCGTGATCCCCACGCGCACCAGGTCGAGGTGCGCGTCGCGGAACCCCAGGGTCCCGGCACTGTTGGCGGCATGACGAACCGGAAACAGGTAGCCATCCGCCGCGAGCGCTGCGCTCGTGGCCTGGAAGCAGGTGAGCTGCTCGCGGGTGTATTCTGGATCCTCATCGGCGCTGGCGAAGTGGGTGTAGAGGCCCTCGACGTCGAGACCGTCAATGACCCCGAGCGCACGAGCCAGCGGGAGCGCTTGCTCCGGCTCCACACCGAAGCGGTGCAGTCCCGTATCGACTTTAAGGTGCACGTGCGCACGCCGCCCCATCCGCCGCGCCGCGCGCCCAAGCGCATTGGCGAGCTCCGGGGTATCCACGGTCACCCGTAGATCGAGCCGAACCGCGTCCTCCACCTCGGAGAGGTCGGTCCGATTCATGACAAGGATCGGGGCGTCGATACCAGCCACCCGCAGCTCGCGCGCCTCGTGGATGCGGGCCACGGCAAGCCAGCTTGCTCCTGCGTCCAGGGCGGCGCGAGAAACCGCCTCCGCTCCGATGCCGTAGCCCTCGGCCTTCACGACGGCGGCAATGCGGGTGCGAGGCCCTACCCAGCGCCGCAGCGCGGCCACGTTCGATGCGACGGCGTCGAGATCTACGTCGAGCCAACAAGGAAGTGCGCGCACGCCGCTGCCTTCCGCCATGTTGCCCTCGCGACCGGTTCGGTGCGGCGCTGCGCCCCGTGACTCCATTATAGGCCCGCCTCCAGCGCCTTCGGTGGCAGCCGGACGATTGTGATGGGTTCGTTTGCCCATGCCGAGGGGCGTCGCTACAATCGTGGACGGGAGGTGACCGTGCCCGATCAGATCACGGACCTGACCGACGATTATTCGCGCTGGTACAACGACGTTATCGAGAAGGCGGAGCTGGCAGACCACTCGCCAGTCCGCGGCTGCATGGTCGTGCGGCCGTACGGGTATGCGCTCTGGGAGAACATGCAGGCGGCGCTCGATGCCCGCATTAAGGCGACCGGGCACCTCAATGCGTATTTCCCCCTCTTTATCCCGGAGTCGCTGCTCCAGGCCGAGGCCGAGCACGTGGCCGGTTTCAATCCGGAGGTCGCCTGGGTCACCCGGGGTGGGCAGGAGGAGCTGCACGAGCGCCTCGCCGTGCGCCCGACGTCCGAGGCCATCATTCTCTCGATGTACGGCAAGTGGGTGCAGTCGTGGCGGGACCTGCCCATCCTCATCAACCAGTGGGCAAACGTCGTGCGTTGGGAGAAACGCACCTACTACTTCCTCCGGACCACGGAGTTCCTCTGGCAAGAGGGCCACACGGCGCATCGCACCGAGCCGGAGGCAATGGAGGAGGTCCTGCGCATGCTGGACGTGTATCGCGACTTCGCCGAGACGGAGCTGGCAATGCCCGTCATCCCAGGTCGGAAGTCCGAGGCGGAAAAGTTCGCCGGCGCGGCCTCGACGTTCACGGTGGAGGCGATGATGGGTGACGGCAAAGCGTTGCAGGCCGGCACGTCGCACTTCTTCGGCCAGCAGTTCGCGAAGGCGTTCAACATCGATTTTCTCGACGTGGATGGCGAGCGGCGCCACGCGTGGACGACGAGTTGGGGAGCTAGCACGCGACTCGTCGGCGGCCTCATCATGACGCACGGCGACGACAACGGTCTGAAGCTCCCGCCCCGGGTCGCACCGTACCAGGTAGTCATCGTGCCGATCTTCCGCAGCGACGACGACCGCGTGCGGGTGGCGGAGGCAGTCGACCGCATCTCGGCGGCGCTGCGCGGCCGGATCCGATCGCACGTCGATTGGTCTGATAAAACGCCCGGCTGGAAGTTCAACGAGTGGGAGATGAAGGGCGCGCCGCTCCGCCTCGAGGTCGGGCCTCGCGACGTTGTGCAGGGTCAGGTCGTGGCGGTCCGTCGCCACAGCAGGTCGAAGGAGCCAATCCCAATGGAAGGCGTGGCCGATCGCCTGTCCGCCTTGCTCGACGAGATTCAACGGGAGATGTTCGCCACCGCGCTCGCATTCCGGGAAGCGCACACCCATCACGTCGGATCGATCGACGACATCGCCGGGCGGATCGACGAGGAGCGTGGGTTCTATTGGGCGCCGTGGTGTGGGTCCGCGGCATGCGAGGAGGGGGTACGCGCCCGCACCGGCGCAACTCTGCGCTGCATTCCCCTGGAAGGCGGCGACCAGACGGGGCCCTGTGTTGCCTGTGGTGGCATTGCCGCGCAGACCGCCGTCTTCGCCCGGTCGTACTGAGATGTACGAAGAAGACCCGCTCGACGCCGTCGAAGCCGCGCTGCGCACGGGGCTCGACCTCAGCGACGCGCAGGTACGCGCGCTCGCAGGCCTGGAGGGCGCAGGCCTGACCCGCTTCCAGACAATATGGCGCGACCTGACTCCAGAGCAAAGCGTGGCGCTCCTCCAGCAGCTCGGCGAGGCGGCTGAAGAGAACCTCGTCCTCGATTTCGCGCCAATCTTCGCACTCACCCTCGACGATCCGGCCGCCGACGTGCGCGAGCTGGGCTTCCGTCTCGCGGCGGCGGAGCCAGTGCCGGAGCTCCTCGATACCTACCTGCGCGCCGCGGTTACGGACCCGGATACCGAAGTGCGGCTCGCCGCAGTCGAAGGGCTTGGAGGCTTCACGTTGCTGGCCCAGACCGAGGATTGGCCCCGGGTGCTGCAGGACCGGCTGGAGACCGCGCTGGTCGGCCTGCTCCATCTACCAGGCACTGACCTCGAGTTTCGTCGCGCAGCGTTGCTCTCGCTTGCGTATCTGGCCACCGATCGCACCGAGGCAGAGATTCGCCAGGCCGATCTGCAGCCGGGCCTGCACGATACCGCGATTCGCGCGATGGGCCGGAATTGTCAGGAAATCTGGATACCGGACATCGCCGCGGCGCTCGAGGAGGATGACCTCGATCTCCAGATCGCAGCCGCCGAAGCGTCGGGCGAGCTCGAGGATGAGCGGCTCGTCCCGAGCCTCATCCGGCTGATCAACGGTGACGAGCCCGACGTACAGGTCGCGGCAATCGAGGCATTAGGGCTGATCGGGGGGAGTGAGGCGAAGGAAGCCTTGACTGACCTGCTCTCCGCAAGAGACCGCACCCTGCGCGACGCCGCGCGCCATGCGCTGGACGTCCTACTCGCAGATGAAGACCCGTTTCGCGGCGCGCAGTAGCGCGACGGGAAGGCACTCGCC
>JAXDLH010000023.1:0-45534 GCA_034666705.1 Chloroflexota bacterium | reverse complement strand
GCTCGCACGAGCCGAGGAGTTCGTAACGACGACGAAGCACGAGGCGCAGGTCCGCATCAAGACGGGGCTGCGCCACGACGGCTCGATCACGGCCCGCGAGGTCGAGATCCACTACAACGGCGGCGCGTACGCCGATCGCAGCGGCACCATCGCGCGCTCGGGTGGGATCGGAGCGATTGGACCGTACATCATTCCCAACGTCAAGGTCGACGCGTACGCCGTGTACACGAACCGGCCGAATGCCGTTCCGTTCCGCGGGCTGGCGGTCTCGCAGGTCGCCTGGGCATATGAGAGCCATACCGACGAGCTAGCGCGCCGCATGGGCATAGACCCGCTCGAGTTCCGCCTGCGCAACATCCTGCACGACGGTGACGCATTCGCCACCGGCGAGCCGATGGCGGACGTGCACTGGGACGAACTGCTCGAGGACTCGGCCGAGCATATCGGCTACCACGAGCCGTTGCCGGCGCCTTCGGGACCCAGCAAGGTCGTCGGCCGTGGCGTGGCCGTCATCATCAAGCACATGGGCAGCAACCCGGCGACGACGACCCTCGAAATCCGCCTCGATGCGGATGGCGCGGTCAGCGTGTTGAGCAGCACGGTGGACATTGGCCAGGGCTCGCGCACGGTGCTCGCTCGCGAAGGAGCCCGTGCGCTCGGCATCCCCGAGGCGCGGGTGCGAGTCCCCTATCCAGACACCGGCTCGACGCCGCCCGATCAGGGCACCAGCTCGAGTCGGTCCTCGTTCTTCAACGCGCTCGCGGCGCAGGAGGCCGCCGAGGATCTGTATGTCGAGCTTCGCGAGCTGGCAGCGCGAGTCTACGAGGTCCCAGCGGAGCGGGTCCAAGTAGCCGAGGGACGGGTTCGGGTCCAGGGAGCCGCCGAGGCGGCGCCACTCGCGGCAGACGTGGACATGGCGGAACTATTGCGGGCCGCGGGCCTCGAGAGCCTCACGGGCACGGGCGGATTCCGCACGCAGATCGCGGTGGATCCGGAGACGGGCCAGGGCAAGGCATCCCATCACTGGCATCAGGCCGCCGCGAGCGCGGTCGTCGAGGTAGACAAGGAGACCGGTAAAGTGGAGCTGCTGCGTCTGCACCTCGCAACGCACGCCGGTCGCGTAATCGACCGCCCTTCGGCCGAGCTCCAGAACGAGGGGTGCGCCACGTTCGGGCTCTCGCAGGCACTCTTCGAGGAGATGGTGTTCGATGGCGGTCAGGTCACCAATGCGAACCTGTCCGACTACAGCATCGCCTCGATGCTCGATTTCCCGCTGAGCTTCACGACGACCCTCGCCGAGAACCCGGGGCCGAACCCCGAGGTGCACGGCCTCGGCGAGACTGGACTTCCCGCGGTGCCGCCGGCGATCGGCAACGCCGTGCGCGACGCCATCGGCGTCCGCGTCCCGCGCATTCCCCTCTCGCCAGAGCGCGTGCTCGACACGCTGGCAGGTGCCCAGTGAGCCCGGTCCTGCGCGTCAATGGCACGGAACAACGCATCGAAGCGCCCTCGGAGCAAACGCTGCTCGAGGTGCTGCGCGATCATCTCGGGTTGCTCAGCGTCCGCGAGGGGTGCGGCATTGGCGTCTGTGGGGCCTGTACCGTCCTGGTGGATGGCCAGCCGATCAGCTCATGCCTCACACTCGCCGCGATGGCGGAGGGCCGCGACGTGCTCACTGTCGAAGGGCTAGGCATGCCCGTGCCCGACGGCGCGCCGACCCACCTCGACCCCATGCAGCAGGCATTCATCGACAAGAGCGGCTTCCAGTGCTCCTACTGCACGCCCGGCATCATCCTCTCAGCAAAGGCGCTGCTCATGGAGCGGCCCAACGCTTCGGACGACGAGATCCGCGAATACCTCTCTGGCAACCTCTGCCGCTGCGGCAGTTACGTCAAGATCCTCGACTCCGTCCGCGAAGCCATCGCCCGCCTGCGGAGCGCGTAAACCTCCAGCGTGGAATAATTGCGGCATACGTGTTGTGAGCGAGGTGGACGAGATGGCGCGAGCCCATAGGACTATTGACGTGAGCGCCGTGCCGGAACTGTTGCGCATCGTGAATGAGGTGAGCGAGTCAGGCGAGTCGTTAATCCTCACCAGCGCTAATCAAGAGCTGGCCGTCCTCACGCCCGTGAAGCGTGCGAGACCCCTTCGGCAGCGCAAGACCGGGATCATCATGCCGGACGACGCGCTCTGGAAGTTAGTGGGCGCGGCTACTGAGGCGCCCCCCACCGACGCATCCAGAAAGCATGAGTACCTCGCTGAGGCCTACACGCCCCGAGACCAATGATCACGTTACCACGCCGGTTTGCTTCGACGGATGTCTTCCTCGATTCATCTGGCTTTCTTGCTCTTACCAACCCACGCGATTCTCACCACCTGCAGGCACGGGCCACCTGGCAGCGAATTACCGACGACCGGCTGTTGACACACACCAGCAACTACGTGGTTGCCGAGACGCACGCCCTATTCATTGCCCGCGTCGGCGTGCCGTTTGCCACGGATTTTCTCCGTGGAGTACGCCGGAGCCGGACACGCATCGAGCGAGTCACCGAACTGGACGAGGCACGCGCGGAGTCAATCATTTTTTCAATACACCGATAAGGATTTCTCACTTACCGATGCAACCAGCTTTGCCGTGATGGAACGCCTGGGTATCACTAGCGCATTTACCTTGGACCATCACTTCGCGCAGTACGGCTTCTCGGTGATGCCATAGCACTTATGCCTGACCTTCAAGAGGTGACTATCCCGCGACGAGGTCCTCGGGGTGGATGGGGATGTTCAACTCGCGGCCGGTCGCGTCCATCACCGCGGTCGCGATGGCTGCCGCCATGGCGCAGTTGGGGCCTTCGCCGATCGGGGTGACGCCGAGTACGAGCTCCGGCTCCAGCAGGGTCACGTCGAATGGCGGCATATCGACGACGGTCGGGATCTTGTACTCGTGCAGGTTCAGCATCGTCGGACGGCCATCCTCGAACGATAGCCCCTCCATGAGCGCGTACCCGATTCCCTGTGCGATTCCCCCGTCGATCTGGCCACGGTGGCCGATCGGGTTGACGACCTTGCCGATTTCGACCGCCGTTGTCCCGCGCCTCAGGTCCACCTCGCCGGTTTCCGGATCTACCGCAACCTCGGCGGCGAAGGCCGCGTACGCCTCCACGACGTCCTGCGGCTGCGGCGTGTAGCGGAGCAGCTCGACCATTTCTTGAGGCGCGAGCTGCGCGACCTCGCCCAGCGCGTGAAACTCGCCGTCCGGCGTGCGGAAGCCACCTGGCTCGACGCCAACCTCATCCACGCCGCAGTCGGCCTGGTCAGCAACCAACTCCGCCATCCGGTGTTGCAGGCGCTCCACCATGATGTCGATCATCCGCCCAACCACGCGCGTGACGCGGCTGCCGCCGACGCCCCGGTCGTAGTCCTCATCCATCGTCTGCACGATATCGACCTGGTCGAGGCCGACGCCGAGCGACTCCGCCACCATCTGGCGGAACGCCGTAAGCATGCCGGAGCCCTGCTCGATGATCGGCGTGTGCATCACGATGCGGCCGTCCCGCTGGACGATCAGGCGGTTCGTGTAGTCGGTGGCGGGGCTATTCGTGATGCTGATGAGCGCAATGCCACGGCCCACGTTGGCTGGCTTCGGGTCGTCCCAGCCGATCGCCCGGGCGGCCTCCCGCAGTACCTCGCGGCTTTTCGGGATCGTCCCCGCGCCACCCTGGTTCTCGGGTCGCGGCTCCTCAGGTGCGTTGACGAGGCGAATCTCGAGGGGATCGATGCCCAGTTCCCGCGCACAAAGATCGAGATGCTGCTCGATCGCCTGGATTGGCTGCGCGCCGCCCGGCTCGCGCATGTGGCCGCACGGCACCGTGTTCGTGTAGATCATGTGCCCCTCGACGCGCCACACTGGCGGCCGCTCGTACGCGCCGAGCCCGCCGATGAGCACACGCGGCAGCGTCGCGTCCACGGCTGGCTTGAACGCCGCGTAGGCGCCACTGTTGTAGTAGGTACGAATCCACCGAGCGAGCACCCGGCCGGTGGCGTCAAGCCCGCTCTTGATCCGAATCGTGGCGGAGTGGCGTGGATTCGCCGCGACCAACTCATCGGTCATGCTCATCTGGATGCGGACGGCGCGGCGCGTCGCCTTTGCCAGCAGATAGGCGATCGGGATGTCCATGAAGGAGCCCTTGCCGCCAAAGTCCGCGCCCAACGGCATGATGTGCACGTCGAATTCGGGGCGGGTTAGACCCATCCCCTCGCGCAGGTAATCGAGCAGCAGAAATGGCGCCTTATTGGTGGCCCACACGTGCGCAACGCCCGCCTCGTCCAGCTCCACCGTGCAGCAGTGCGGCTCGAGGTACATCTGATGCTGGATCGGTGTGTGAAACTCGTGCTCGAAGACGAATGGCGCTTCGGCTATGGCGCGCTCGATCTCCTCGACGCCGACGCCGTAGATCGGATTCGACACGCTATTCGGGTAATCCGCCACCTTCTGGGTGGGCGTTTTGTGGGCACGCACCCAGTCCGGCTCGTGGACGAGCGGCGCACCGGGCTGCATCGCCTCGACCGGATCGAAGACTGCGGGCAACTCCTCGTACTGGACGTCGATCAACCCGATCGCTTCCTCCGCCATCTCCATCGTGTCAGCCGCCGCCACCGCTACCTTCTCGCCGTAGAAGCGTACGCGGTCGCGCGCCAGGATCGGCATGTCGCGCATCGAGCGGCCCAGGAGGTAATCGGGCGTATCCTGGCCAGTAAGGACGGCGTGCACGCCGGGCAGCGCCTTCGCGCGGCTCGCATCGATCGAGACGATACGGGCGTGCGGGTACGGGCTGCGCAGCAGGGCGGCGTGCAGCATGCCGGGGCGAACCACGTCGGCCGCGTACTTCGTCGCCCCGGTGAGCTTCCCGGCGCCGTCGATCCGCACGTTGCTGTCGACTCTCAAGGGGACCTCTCCTGATAGCAGATATCGAGATCTACGCTGGCCCGATGCAGTGAGTTGCACGCTGGCACGCGATCAGATTGACACGCCGAGCCTGACTCCGTGTGTTAGGCTCCGACGATCGAGCGGCGCCACAAGGATCGGGTCATCCTGAGCGAAGCGAAGGATCCGTGATTCCAAGGTTGGGACTACGGATCCTTCGGCTGCGGCCTCAAGGATGACGCAGACGTTGTGCATCCTGCTCTCAGCCTGGTCCAAGCTGCATCTACATGTGCTTGCTTACTGTTGATTGCCTACTGTGGCTGGTAGCGGTCGAAGATGTCTGCATAGCGAGCGCGCAGCATCGCCCGCATCTCCGGATTCACGTCCACGACGTGCGGGAAGGTGCCACGCAGCTTGCGGTCATACGGGATGCAGGCGTCGATCAAGATTCGGTTGTTGAAATTGCCGGGCATGACCATCGGATCCCGGCCTGACGACCACGCCTTCTGCTCGAGGTCGACGTCGTTCATCGGATCGAAGCGGGTGCACATCGCCCACATCACCTGATCGATGTCCGAACAATCGACATCGTCGTCGACCACGACCGTCCACTTGCCGTTATACGCGCCGGCCATGCAATTCGCCGCGACGTGCAGCACGTTGCGGGCATGGCCGGGATAGCGCTGGCGGATCTGGATCACCGTGAATCGCGTGGCGGGACCGCCGGTGTGGTTCCAGACACCGAGGATGTCGGGCAGACCCGAAGCCTCGAGCGCCTTCCAGATCTCAGCGGCGCCGGCGATGCCCTTGAGCAACCCGGTCTCGTCGACTGGCTTGTGCTGGGGCGCGCAGGTCAGGATTGGATTATTCCGATACAGCACGGTCTTCACGTCGACGTATGGCCGCGCGACCACATCGTCGGAGTAATAGCCCATCCACTCACCGAACGGGCCCTCAGGACGCACGTTGCCGGGCACCGTTTCGCCTTCGATCACGATCTCGGCGTCGGCCGGGATCGGGAAGCCCGTGTACGGGCCGAGCACGACGTCGATGGGCTCGCCTCGCAGGCCGCCGGCGAACTCGTATTCCGACACGCCTTTGGGCAGCGGGCTCGCGGAGAGCATGTACAACAGCGGATCCTGCCCGCAGACGATGGCAACCTTCATGCTCTGACCGCGCTCGAAGTAGGTGTCGCGGTGGATGCGGCCGTGCTTGCCCTCGGTGATCTGACAGCCCACAGTACGGCCGTCGTACACCTCGGCGCGGTAGGCGCCGAGGTTGTACCAGTCACTGTCTGGGTCTTTGGTGATGACGAGGTCAGCAGTGCCGACGTAGCGCGCGGTATCGCGGTCGTGGTGGAGCGGGACCGGAAACTTGAGCACGTCCACGTCGTCGCCGGTCATGACGTTCTCGAACACGGGTCCATCGCTCACCACGCGCGGCTTGAGCAGCTCCATATGCGCCATGCGCTCGTGATACGCGTGCACGATGTCGGCGCGGCGCTCGTACTCCAGCGGCAGACCAAGGGTCAGCGCAACCCGCTTGATCGAGGAGAACTGCCCGTAAAGGGTGCGGTAGCCGGTCGGGTAGCCCGGCACGTCGTCGAAGAGGATGGCCGGGGCGAGGCCGCGACTGCTCTCGGTGAGCATCTGGGTGATGGCGCCCATCTCACGGTCCCAGTGGGCGCCGCTGATCCGCGCCAGCTCGCCGAACTGGTCGACGCGCTCCAGCCACTCGCGCAGGCCGTGATAGCCTCCGGTGCTCCGCCGCGCCTCGAGCAGCTCAGACCGTGCCATGGCTTCCTCCTCACCCGATCAATGCGAAAGGATACACCGGGCCCATGCCCCCGTCCGTCGCGCCATGCCGCGGTGTTTCCGCGGAAGATCAGCCGAGATCGAGCGCGGCGAGAGCGACCTCCTCGTCGCGGCCACCGGTGCCTCCGCGAGTAGCGCGAGCACCGCTGCCGCTCACGCCGATCGCGCCGACCTGCCGGCCATCCTTCACGATCGGGACCCCGCCGCCGAGCGCGAGGATCGTGAAGCTGAGGATCTTCTCGATGGCGCGCATCCGTGCCGAGTTGCCCCGGAACTCCTCGGCCAGACCGCTCGTCGCGCGCCGGAACTTCATCGCGCTCATCGCCTTCGCCTCGGCCATCGGGCACGAGCCGTACGGCGCATCATCCATGCGGTCATTCTGGATGAGCCGGCCCATCTCGTCCACGACCGCGACCCCGATGGCCATCCCTTCGCTCGCGGCGTACGCCATCGCCCCGTCCGCGTAGCCGCGCGCCTCGTCGAGGCCGAGCGGCAAGGGAGT
Organism: Chloroflexota bacterium; assembly: GCA_034666705.1. Taxonomy (GTDB): domain Bacteria; phylum Chloroflexota; class UBA6077; order UBA6077; family SHYK01; genus JAXDLH01. Next base: position 38,297 of record JAXDLH010000023.1, on the reverse strand, counting down.
GACGGGCGATTCGGTGCTCGCGCGTGGGTCGCACAGCGAGCGGTCACCGTGCTGGCTCGCGTACGGAATACCGAGCGCCGCGCAGATGACGATGTCCTCTGCGTTGGCCTGGACGCCGTCCACCATGAGCGCACCGGGATCAACGCCTGCAATCTCCGTGTAAGGGCCGATTCCACCGCCAGTGGCGATTCCGCCGACCACTCTCCCACCCTTGATAACGGGCATGCCGCCGGGACCGGGGAACGGCTGCTGCGGGAGGATGTGCTGGAACGCCGAGAAAATCTCCGGTCGATCGTGCGCGTTGAGGGCGAAGGCTGCGGTGGGGCGGCCCTGCACCGCCGCGAGGTACGCCTTGGCATGCGAGACGTGGATCGCGGAGACCGGGCCATCATCCATGCGGGAGATGGAAACCGAGTCTCCGCCGGCATCGACGACCACAATGGCGCCGGCCTGGTGCAGCTCCGCGGCTTTTGCCAGCCCGCGGTCGATCATCGTCCTGGCTTCGGCCAGGGTAAGGTACACGCGCTGCGTCGCGACCATGGGCGCCTTCCCCCGCTTGAATGCAACGCCCGACGCACCGCCGGAGCGCAGTCGCCATCGTAGCATGTCCCCGGACGGATCGTTGGCGGCTGCTACAATGCGACCCAACCCAGCAGCCTCTCGCTGCACCCAATCCAGGAGGAGCCATGCTTTCCAAGGAAGACAACGAGCTGTTGTGTCGCGTCGGGCCAGGCACGCCGATGGGCAGCTTGATGCGCGAATACTGGATCCCGGCGTTCACCTCCTCGGAGCTGGAAGAGGACGGATTGACGCGGCGGGTACGGCTGCTTGGGGAGGACCTCGTCGCGTTTCGCGATACGAACGGCTGCGTCGGCGTGATCAACGAGAACTGTCCGCATCGCGGCTCGTCGATGATCTTCGCCCGCAATGAGGACGGCGGGATGCGCTGCGCCTACCATGGCTGGAAGTTCGACCACACAGGCGCGTGCGTCGACATGCCGAGCGAGGGCGAGCAGAGCACCTTCAGGAACAAGGTGAAGATCAAGGCGTATCGCACGCAGGAGCGCAACGGCATCGTGTGGGTCTACATGGGCTCACGCCAGGCGCCTCCAATGCTCCCGGAGTTTGAGGTCAACATGGGCCTCGCCGGCTGGGGTGCGGCGGAGCCGTTCAAGTACGTCCGCCAGTGCAATTGGGCGCAGGCGCTCGAAGGCGACATCGACACGGTGCACATCAACTTCTTGCACCGTCGCTTGCAGGGCGAGTACGGGAGTGAGGGCGCGCGGCTGCACCAGGCTGATCCGAACCCACACCTCGAGATCGTTCGCACGAACTACGGCTACTTTTACGGCGCGCGGCGCGACACGGGGGACTCTTACTACTGGCGCATCACCCAGTTCGCGATGCCCTTTTACACCATGGTGACGGGTCCGGGCGGCAAGGTCTGGATGCCGATCGACGACTACAACACGCTCATCATGGAGTGGCGACCGGCGCGCAAGCGCGACGTGCCGCGCGAGTTCACTGACGCCGCGCACATGGGCACCGGCCGGCAGCCATACGGCTATAAGCCGGACGATCCCATGGTTCCGTGGGGCAACTGGCGACTGCAGGCCGACGCCGACAACTACTGGCTGCGGGACCGGTCGCTCGAGAAGGACCAGATGTACCTTGGCATCTACTCGAACCCGCTCCAGGACTCGGCGGTGCAGGTCACGATGGGCGCAATCTACGACCGGACGCACGAATACCTGGGGACGACGGATAAGGCGATCATCGCCTTCCGCCGCGTGATGTTGGACGCGGCGAAGGCGTACCGCGACCGCGGCGAGTTGCCGGCGACCGTCGAGGATCCAGCGCTCTACCGGGTGCGCGGCACGGCCGCCAAGCTCCCGAAAGAGATGAACTGGATCGAGGCGACGGCGCCGTGGCGCGAGGCGTTCTCAGCAGGACCGCCGGAAGAATTTTCGGTGAACCTGTACGGCGCGAATGGCGTCGCCGCGCTGAGCGTGCCCTCAGCCGATTGACACCAAAGCCGACTGACACCAATTCGCCTCGACGCGAACATGAAATCCAACTGTTCATCCAACCGTTCGTGGTGAGGCTCTCGAACCACGAAACCGCGGGGAGTCAACATCGCACTCGCCATGTCCGCCCTTCGAGAGCCTCAGGGCGAACGGTTGCAATTTTCATGTCTGGTACGATCCTTAGCCAAGTTGTATGCCTCGGACGTACCTAGCCGACCATAGCACGTTGCAATTTTCATGTCTGGTACGATCCTTAGCCAAGATATATGTTGCAATCGAGCGTCTCAGGGCGAATGGTTGCAATGCTCGATCTCGTCGGGCACCGGATGCCCAACTGCATGTTGCAATTGAGCGTCGCAGGGCGAACGGTTGCAATTTGCGGATCGGGACAGACCAAAGCCACGATGAAAACCGCATTTCCGCGTGCGTAATCACGCCTGAGCGAATGCGGGTTTCACTTTGGCTTGAGTTTAGGACGCAGCCGCCGCCTTCACTGGGGCGCTGGACTTCGACGTCTCGGGTACGCGCGTGATGAGCAGCAGCGCCGCGGCAAACGCCGTAGCCGCTACGAACACGAACGACGAGCCGTAACCTGCGACGTCGGCAAGGAAGGCGAAGATCGCGGGGCTGACGGTCGTGCCGATCTGCCCGGTGAAGCGCCACATCCCTAGAAACATACCGCGTGCGCTGGGCGGCGCGACGTCCGTGCCGATGGTTTGCACCGAGCCGCCGGTGAGGCTCTGCATCGACACCGTCGACAAAAACGCCACGACGTACCACTCTAACGGGAGCTGCAAGAAGGCAGTTGCGGCGACAAACAGCATGGTGACGGTGACCCCCAGGAACCCGGGGACCATCGTGACCTTACGGCCGAATCGATCCATGAGCCAGCCCGCAAGAAAGCCGATCGGCAGCCCTACCAGGCTCGCCGAGGTGGCGAGGATGCCAATAGTGGCGGCGTCGAGGTTGTACGCAAATGCCGCGTACAGATGGAGCATGTTAGCGAACAACGGGCCGCGAGCCATCGCGGCGAAGAGCGCCACCCCGAAGAACGGGAGGCGGGGCACGACAATCTCGAAGACGCTCATTGTCCGAGGCGGGGCCTGAGGCGCGCCGCCCGCATCCGTTGGCCGGCGATTCGGCACTTCCTCCGCGAGCTTGATCGTCGGGATCAAGGCCAGCAGCGCCAGCACCGCGTAGGCGCCGAACGGCGCCCGCGCCCCGAATGCCTGGGCGATGAAGCCGCCGACCAGCGGTCCAGAGAGGCGCCCCACGTTGTCCATCCCGTACATCCAGCTCACCTGCCGGCCTCGCTGGCCAGCGGCCGCCCCATGCGAGATGCGGGCCAGCCGGCCGAGCAGCCACATTTGGGCCGCCCACCCGTCGAGGAAGCGGTAGACCAGCAGTTCGGGAAACGTCTGGGCCGTCATGACGAGCAGCGCCATAGCGGCGGTGAGCAACGGGCCGGCGATCATGATCGGGCGGCGGCCGAAACGGTCGATCAGCCAGCCAGTAGGCAAGCTTCCGACCAGGCCTCCGACGAGAAATGCCGTGATGACGAAACTCGCGACGCCGAACCCGACGTCGAACGACTTCGCCAACACGGGGATCGCCGGCACCGCAATGCCAGTGCCGAGCGCCAGCAGCATGGCGGGGAAATAGATCGAGAGGAACGCATCCCACGAGAACGCCCGCGCCTCTGTCGGGCCGGCTGGCCCAGCACCCGGGGATCCCCCCGGCGGCCCTGCGTTCAACGCGGCGACCTAGATGCCGAGCACGGCGAGCGAGATCCGTCCGGCCTGCTGGGGCGGGCACCAGAAATAGCCGCCGCTGACTGGGCGCGTAAACGCGAAAAGACCGTCGACCACGCCGTCGTCGAGGCCGACCATCCGACGCAGCACGCGCTCATAACGATCGAGCGATTCGCCGAACGCCACGAAATACAGGCCGTGGCTGCCGCCCTCACTCCAGGGCATCGAGCGTCGGACCATGAACGCCGGTGGGTCGAAGTCCTCCTGCGCCGAGCGCCTGATGTGAGCCGATACCGGGGCGTCGGGGATCTCCTGGTTATCCTCCATCCGGCGTCCGATGATCTGGTCGCGCTCCAAGGCGTCGAGCGCCTGGAATCGCGTCAGGTCGTGGATCCAGCGCTGCACGGCGACGAAGCTGGAACCCTGCAGCGCGCCGGTCGCGACGATTGCTGCCTCCGCAGCTTTATCGCCCTTTGGATTCTCCGTGCCGTCTTCATAGCCGCTCAGGTCGCGTCCCTCCCGGTGGACAAAGGTGTTGACCTCCTCGACGAGGGTGAAGTCCGCATCGAGCACCTGGTGCAGCTTAAGCGAGAGGTCGAAGCAGGCGGACGGGTTCTGCTCACGCAGCCAGATCCAGAGCGCGTTCTGATCTGATGGCGTGTGGACGCCCCGACCTGCAAGCGCTGGGAAGACAGGGAGTCCTTCGACCTTTTGTCCGATCGCCTGCGTCAAGGGCAAGCCAAGGCCGATGACGCACGAAGCCGGCGCGGTCGCGACGAGGTTGGACAGCGCTTTGTGGGGATCGGATCCCCAACGCAGGTCAAACGTCAGGTGCCGCCCTGCAGGCGGCACCGGTCCGAGAATTCCTTCTTGTGGTTCCATCGCTCACAGCATACCAACGACGCCGCGCCCCCAGCTACCGAGCGCTCCGCTCGTCGGTGCCGACCCGCAATACAATGATCCCGACACCGCTCTCGGAGATCAGCATGGCCACCGCCCGACAGTCGAGCACGCCACCAACGCCGTATATCGTGCGCGACCACGGCGTGCTCGAGGGCGAGCCGAGCGTGCGGAATACACGCATCTCGGTGCGCTCCGTAGTCCTCGCCGCGCGGGAGTATGGCGGCGAAGCTGGCGTCCGCACCGCCTACCCACAGTTAGAACCCGCCGCAATAGAGGCGGCGCTTGCCTACTACGAAAAGCATCGCGGGGTGATCGACCGGTACATCCGTGAGAATCTCGCGGACGATTAGTGCCCATACCGCCCGCGTACCTTGACGAGTGCATCGATCAGCCATTCGTCGACGGGTTGCGCGCCCGAGGCGGCGCAGTCGTCACCGCTCGAGAAGCCGGCATCCTCGCCCATCCCGACGAAAGTCAACTGGACTATGCGACTCGCCATGGGTTCGTCATTCTCTCCTACAACCGCCTCGACTTCATCCGATTGCATCGCGGGTACATAGCTACCCTCAGGAGCATGGCGGGATCATCGTTCTGCCACAGCAACCGCCGGTTGCTCGCCGGGTGCTGCGAACCGCGATGATGCTGGAATGGGTCGGCGGGGTGGACTACCGCTCGCGATTGTTTACCTGAGGGATGCTGCAGCAAGAACTGCTGCACGGATTCCGCCTGACGAGTGGAGGCTTCACCGACGAGGAGATTCGCGATGTGCTGGGGCAAAGGTAGCGCCGACCGGCGGACGAGCGTACCATAGGCCGATGCCGAGCATTCGGACCATTAGCAACGAACTCGGTCGTGACATGAGGCAGGGGGAGATCGCCAGTGAATGCGGGATCGTACGACGTCGTGGTAGTGGGCGCGGGCAACGCGGCGCTCAGCGCCGCACTGACCGCCCAGGAGGCGGGAGCGCGCGTGCTCGTCCTCGAGAAGGCCCCACGAGCGGAGCGCGGGGGCAATACCGCATTCACCGGCGGACTGCTGCGCTTCCCCTTCAACGGCATGGAAGACATGAAACCGCTCATCCCGGACTACTCGGACGAAGAGCTCGAGCGAATGGACGTCGGCCGTTACACAGAGCGCGATTACGCCGCCGATCTGGATCGCGTCACCGAGGGGCTCTCGAACCCAGAGCTCGTCGAGATCCTCGTCGGCCAGGCATACCCCACCATGCGGTGGCTGCGCGACCGGGGCGTCCGCTGGCTCTTAGCGATCGGCCGGCAGTCCTACGAGCACGAGGGCAAGCGGAAGTTCTTCGGCAACCTGATCCTCGAAGCCCACGGCGGCGGACAGGGGCTTTCGGACAGCCTGTTCGACATCGCGGAAAAGAGCGGCCTCGCCATCGCCTACGAGACCAAAGCGACGGGCCTCGTCACCGACGAGCGGAATGCGGTGACTGGAGTCCACGTCCTCGGCCCGGAAGGCAAACGGACGATCGGCTGCGGGGCGGTCGTCCTCGCCTCCGGTGGTTTCGAAGCAAATCCGGAGATGCGGACGCGGTACCTCGGCCCAGACTGGGAGCTCGCCAAGGTTCGCGGCTCGCGATTCAACACGGGTGACGGCATCCGCATGGCCATGGAGATCGGCGCACAGCCACACGGCCACTGGAGCAGTTGTCACGCCGTCGCCTGGAACTTGCTTGCCGACGACGTCGGCGACCTGCACATCGGCGACCTGCACCAGAAGCACTCATACCCGATCGGGATCATCGTGAATCGGGAGGGGAAACGCTTCGTAGACGAGGGCGCGGACTATCGCAACTACACGTATGCCAAGTATGGGCGCGAGATCATGAAGCAACCGGGGCGGCAGGCCTTCCAGATTTTCGACAGCAAGACGGTCCCGTTGCTGCGCGACGAGTATCGGCCGGCCTCAGCGCCATACGTCACGAGCGTCAGTGCGAATACCATCGAGGAGCTGGCCGACGGACTCACGATTGACGTGCAGGGGCTGAAGCGGACGATCGAACAGTTCAACGCGGCGATCCAGCCCGGGCCGCACGACTTCTCCGTGCTCGACGGCAAACATACCGAGGGGGTCGAGCCGCCCAAGACGAACTGGGCGGTGCCGATCGACGCGCCGCCGTACGCAGGCTACGCCGTGACGTGTGGGATCACTTTTACCTTTGGCGGCCTGCGAATCAATCGGCAGGGACAGGTCCTCGACACAGAGAGTCGTCCGATTCGCGGGCTGTACGCGGCAGGAGAGCTGGTCGGCGGGCTCTTCTACTACAACTACGCGGGCGGCTCCGGCCTGATGGCAGGCGCGGTGTTCGGCCGGCTGGCGGGGATGAGCGCCGCGGCGAGCGTGCGCGGCTAGCGCGAACGGGGGTGAAGCTGTGCGGACGTCATTGAGCCTGGTGACACTGCTCTTGCTGTTCGCACTCGGCGCGTGCGCGCCAGCGCCCCCGCCGAGCCGAGGGGAACCCGCGGGTGCAGAGGGCGCAACTGGCAATGAACAGGTGGCGATTAGCCCGAAGAGCTTGATCGTGGGCGTTATCGCCGAGCCGCCGGCGTTCGGGCCATTTACGACCTACACATCGGGTGGCGGCGCGCATCAACTGCACGAGATCGCGCAGCGTTTTCTCGTGACGCTGGACGACCACTCGCAGGCGCAACCCGACATTGCCAGCGCGCTGCCGTCGCTCGAGAGCGGCACGTGGACCGTCCTCCCGGATGGGACGATGCAAACCACGTTCAAGCTGCGGCCCAACGTGTACTGGCACGACGGGACGCCCATGCATGCCGACGACTGGGTCTTCGGCTGGGAGATCGACAAGGATGCAGCGCTGCCAAACAGCGCGCTGGTCCCGATCAAGTACGTGGACTCGGTCACAGCGCCCGACGACAGCACGCTGGTCATGCACTGGACCCAGACCTACCCCTATGCGAACCGACTGCTGCGCGGCGATCTCGAGGCGGTCCAGCGATCCCGGCTCGAATCCGCCTACCAGGCTGGCCCGGACCGACTCCTCAACAATCCGGCCTGGACCACTGAGTTCATCGGGCTGGGCCCATTCCGACTGGCACAATGGAGCCCGGGCTCGCAGATTCGGTACGAGGCGTTCGACCGGTTTTATCGCGGCCGCCCACGCATCGACGTCCTGACCGTACGCTTCTTGCAAGACCAGAACACCCTGCTCTCCAACATCCTCTCAGATGCGATCGACGTCTACTTGCCACTGGGGGTAACGAGCCAGGGGGTGCAGACCCTGCAGGGAAGCTGGGCAGCGCCTGGTACCGGCAATCAGCTGCTCGTCTACCTCGACGGCCGACTCCGTTTCCTGGAGGTGCAGACACGGCCTGATTACGTAAAGCCCGCAGCGCTCTCCGACCCGCGGGTGCGCGCCGCGATCTACCGCGCCGTCGACCGCGCACCGATCATGGATGCATTGACGAACGGCTACGGACAGGTGGCGGATAGCTGGATCCTACCGGACGATCCATCCCGCAACACGGTCTTCGCTGGCGTCATCCCCGACTATTCCAGAAACCCGACCGCCGCCCAACAACTCATGGAGCAAGCAGGCTTTCGGCGCGGTCCTGACGGCGGCTTCGTCAACACGACGACCGGCGAGCGCTTCGCCACGTCGGTGTGGAACACGCCTGGCAGCGGCGGAGATCAGGAATCGGCGATCACCGCGGACCAGATGCGCACCTTCGGCATCGCGACCGAGGAGGTCCTGGTGCCCGCCTCGAAGCTGAACGACCGCGAGTTTCGGGCGCAGTTTCCCGGGCTGAGCGTCACGTCGCTCACGTCGACACTCGAGTTCGAGAACGGCGAGTTTCGCTACCGGGAGCCAACGCGCACGCTGCCGCTCGGTGCGCCGCGCGGTGGCTACAACAACCCGCAGGTCAATGCCCTCATCGACAAGCTGGAGGGCACGGTCGCGGAGACCGACCGCTCGTCGCTGCAGCGCCAGATCATGCAGGTCGTGATGCAGGAGTTGCCGATCATGCCGCTCTACTGGAACGTGGAGACGATGACGATTCGCAAGGGCGTCACGGGCCCGGCCGGGCGCACCGGTCGCAACGTGACCTACCCGCTGGCGACGTGGAACATCGACACCTGGGACCGGACGTAGCTCGCGCAGGGTTCTGTAGCGCGCGATTCTGTGACGCCACGCCCGCCTGACGGGCAACAGCCGCGCGCGCAAACGTGGCGCGTGCGATGGGTCCGGCGCTAGGGCTGGCGTCAGCTTTGACGCTGGCCGTCGAGCTGCGCCAGGAAGCGCTCCAGCCCGGCGTTGAACTCTTCATGGCGCTCGACAAATGGATAGTGCCCCGTTCCAGGGAACATGCGCAGACGCGCGTCCGGGAGCTGCGCGGCAAAGTAGTCCTGGAACTTCGGGGGAGTCCAGAGGTCATCCTCGCCGCCGATGACGAGCGCAGGCTGACGCACCTCGCCAAGCCGACCCAGCAGGTCGGTATGGTGCGTAGCGAGAAAGTCGCCATACATCGCCTGTGCGGTGCACTGGCCGAACCGTGCGATGAGCCACGCGCGCGCCTCGGCTGTCGCGTGCGGTGAGACGACTTCGTCGAGCTTGATCACTCGCTCGACCCGGATACCCGGCCGTGACGCTGCAGCCCGCGCCCGCGCCGCCTCGATCGGCTCCGGCCGCAGCCGCAAGCGCGCTCCGCTCGCGGCGAGCACCAAGGCGCGGGGAACGCCCGGATGCTCCAGGGCGATGGTCAAGGCAATGCCGCCGCCCATCGAGTGGCCCACGAGCACCGGGTGCGCCATGCCCATCGCCTTGAGCTGCTGAAGCACGTCCTCGGCGCTCTGCTCGACGCGTTCGAACGCCTGCTCGGCGAGTCGCGCCCCGTGTCCTGGCAGGTCGACGGCCAACACGCGGTGGCCGCGCTCTTGAAAATAGGCCGTCTGGTACTCCCAAACTGCGCCGCTGTCCGCCGCCCCGTGCAGAAAGACGAGCTCCGCCACCGTTATCCTCACACGCTCCAGATCACGCCTGGGGAAGTGTACCGGCGCGCGCTCGACGCGGGGTGCCGATTGGTCTACCATTGGGACATGCCGATTCCAACGGTGCCCTTCGGCCGCACCGGCCACGAAAGCACGCGCATCATCTTCGGCGCCGCCTCGCTGTCGCGAGTCACGCAGGACGTGGCAGACCGCGCGCTCGAGGTCTTGCTTGCGCACGGCATCAATCACATCGACGTCGCCGCGAGCTATGGGGACGCCGAGCTTCGGGTAGCGCCCTGGCTGAAGCAGCATCGCGACGATTTCTTCGCGGCGACGAAAACCGGCGAACGGCGCGCGGGCCCAGCGCGGGAAGAGCTGCAGAAGTCACTGGAGCGGCTCGGCACGGACCACGTCGACCTGTGGCAGATGCACAACCTTTCTGATCCCATCCAGTGGGATACCGCGCTCAGCCCAGGCGGGGTGATCGAAGCCGCCGTCGAGGCTCGGGAGCAGGGCCTGGTTCGCGCCATCGGCGTCACCGGCCATGGCACGCAAGTCGCCGCCACGCATCGGCGCAGCCTGCAGCGCTTCGATTTCGATTCGGTCCTCCTGCCGTACAACTTCCTGACGCTGCAGAATCCCTACTACGCGGAGAACTTCAACGGCCTGCAGGCGACGTGCCAAGAGCGCAACGTCGCGGTGCAGACGATCAAGTCCATCGCATATCGCCCCTGGATGGGGCGCGAGCGCACCACCTCGACCTGGTACGAGCCGCTGGCGGACCCAAGCGATATTGCGCTGGCGCTCCACTGGTCGCTCGGCAGACCAGGCATCTTCGTGATCTCCGCGGGCGACGTCAACCTGCTGCCCCACGTGCTGGACGCCGCAGAGCACTTCGAGCGGACAACGCCCGACGCCGAGATGCAGGCGCTCGTCGACCGGCTCCAGATGGAGCCGCTCTTCGTCTGACCCATCCGTGCGAGCGCTGTATGTTGCGAGAAAATGCGGCCACGAACGATCCGAAAGCGATGCAGCTAGAATGCCGGATGGCGCGTTGAGGAACCATGAAGCCCGAAATCGATGAGCTCTATGCGCAACTGCTCAGGCCGCTTCCACCAAAGGACCGGCTGGAGCTGTTGGCGGCAATCGCGCGCGATCTCGCCCTGGACCGCGAACTGCCCGGGCAAGGCGAGCGCAGTCTGCTCGAGCTCGAAGGACTGGGGTCCGAGTTATGGCGGGGCGTGGACGCGCAGCAATACGTTCATGAGCTGCGCAACGAGTGGGATCGCCCCCTCTGACGAAACTGGACGACGCCTTCGCAAAAGTGACCACCCTCGGCATGGACACCTCGCCGTTCATTCACTTAGTAGAGCAACATCCGCAGTACATCGATCTGGTGCGACGGCTGTTCACCAACATCGATCGTGGTGAGACGAGAGGTATGACCCCCGTTATCACGCTGACTGAGGTGTTGACGCTACCGAAGCAGGCAGGCAACACCAGTCTTGCCACTCAGTACCGCGAGCGTCTCCTCAACAGTCGCAATCTGGACGTGGTGCAGGTCGATGCGGCGATCGCCGAATTAGCGGCGGACCTCCGGGCCAGGTATCGAATCCGGACTCCAGATGCACTCCAACTCCGCGTTGAATGCTGGCTGCGAGGCGTTCGTCACGAACGATGCGGCCCTGCGGCGCGTAACCGAATTTCGGGTGTACACGCTCGATGACCTGGAACTGTAGCCACAGATAGAAGTACGTCGAGGGGGGAGAATATGCAATTCGACCTGGATATGGATTCTGGGGTGATCTACCCGGGGATGACGATGGTGGACGTCGCGAAGGCCGCTGAGGACGCCGGCTTCGGCGCGGTCTGGAAGGGGGAGTCGAATAGCTCCGACCCGATGGTCTGCCTCTCCGCGATGGCCGTCGGCACCCGCACGATCGGACTTGGCACCGCCGTTTATCATATCTTTGGCCGCAGCCCGGTCACGCTTGGCATTCAAGCCGCTTCGTTGAACGACCTCTCGGATGGGCGCCTGCTGCTCGGCCTCGGGGTCTCGAACGCCACGATCGCGGGCTGGCACCGCCAGAGCTTCGACAAGCCCGTCCGCCGCCTGCGCGAGTACGCCGACGTCACGCGGGCCGTGGCGCGGGGCGAGCGCGTCGAGTACGACGGCGAGATGTACGGCACCAAGGGATTTCGCCTCTCCTGGAAGCCGAACCACCCGGAGGTGCCGATCTACTTTGCGGGGCTCGGTGAGCAGATGACCAAGCTGGCCGGGCGCGAGGCGCAGGGCATCATGGTAAACATGGCAAATCCGCCGAAGCTGCGCGAGATCTTCGGTCGCGTGCGGGACGCGGCGGCTGAGAGTGGTCGCGATCCAGACTCGCTCGAGTACATCGCGAAGGTGCGCGTGGCGATCCATCCGGACCGCGAGGTCGCCAAGAGTAAACTCAAACAGGTGCTGACGATCTACAACCTCGCAGACCACTACCGCGACATGATCGGCAATATGGGGCTCGGCGAGGATTCGGCCGCGGTGCGCGCCGGCTACCAGGAGGGCGGCTTCCGGGGCGCCCAGGCCGCGGTATCGGACACCTTGGTCGAGAGCCTGCCCACCATTGCCGCGACCTCCGTCGAGGAGGCACGCGAGCGCATGCAGCCGTACCTCGACGCCGGCGTAACGCGGCTCATCATCCCCTTCCTGCCGTCGACGGATGACCCGGTGGGCGAAACGGTGGACTTCCTGAAGGCCTGGCCTAAGGCGCAATAAGGCTGGTCCGGCGCCCTCGTTTGCTCCACCATGGGGCACCGACGAGAGAGGGCAATCGTTCCGTCATCCCTGCGGCGCAGCCGAAGGACCCGTTGGCTGCGCCGCCCGGATCAGAAGGCGCCGCGCTCCTCAACTTTTGGACCCGATCAGGCTCCGGCGAGCTTGCGGCCCAACTCCAGCTCGTCGCGCATGACGCGCAATTGCTTGCCCGTTGGGGGCGACGTCGTCGGGCAGTTTGGCGGGACGATGACCGAGAAGCCGGTCGCATCCACGATCTCCTCGGGCGTCACGCCGGGGTGGAGCGACAGGAGCCGCACCGCCCCGGTGACCTCGTCGAACCCGAAAACCGCCTTGTCCGTGATGAGCCGCGATGGGCCGCCACCTGGCAGCCCCGCCCGCTGGCGGGCATCGCGGGAGCCGAGAAAGCCCGGGCTCGTGTAGTGCGCGAGCCGCTCGACCAACCGGCGCGGCTCGTGTCGGACGATCACGATCGTCGTGCGCGCATGTGAGGCAACGTCGTTGGCGGCGCCGCCACCGCCGAAGAACCGAATCCCACCGTCCTCGCGGCGCACCTGCGTGCTGTTCACGTTGCCGAACGGATCGATCTCCAGCGCTCCGAGAAAGCCGACGTCGACCAGCCCGCGATGGAGCAGCATGCCGACGCCGTCGAGGAACCCGCCGAACGATGCCGCCCCCGCCCAGTGTCGAGGGTCCGCATTGCCAATCCCTACCTCGTGCGGGTCGGTGCGCGGGTCCAGACAGCCGAGCGCATTGAGGACACATAGTCGGGGTGCATGGGTCCGCTTGGCGAGCACGATGGCGTACTGGGGCATGCCCAGGCCGGCGAACACGACCTGCCCATCACGCAGCTCGCGCGCCCCGGCGGCGACCATCAGCTCCGTCGTCGTGCAGTCTGCCGACTCGTTCGACATTTCTCTCCCACCAGGCGACGCTGCCAGATCTGTTCCTCACGCAACCTGCTCGCGTGGTTGGGCACTTGCATCCTTGGACAAACGCAGGATGTGCTCCTTCACCTCCGCTCGTCCAGCTCGTGTCCTTCGACAAGCTCAGGACGAGCGGGGCGCAGGATGAGCAGAGGCCCGTGCGCGCGATCCTTGGCCCCGCTCATCCGGTTCGCGCCCTGCGCCCTTCGCCCATCCCGTTCGCGTCCTGCGCCTTCGCTCACCCCTGGGAGGTTGCCACCCCATGTGCACCCCACCCAGGTACCTTGACGCTGCAAGACCGTTGCTAAGCTTGTCGAAGGATCACGCAGGCCGCAATTCTTCCTTCACCGATCTCGATATCTCAGTAACCGCGCGCGGGGTCGGCGCGCAAGCCGGCAAGTGCGGCGAGGCCGCCGGCCCGTGCGAGATAGCCATAATGGTCGCCCGGCCCGCGGACGTACTCGTCGAGGTACTCCCCGATGCCGGCTTCGCTGCGAGATTGGCGTACGTACCGCTCGAGGTGAGCCTCGTCCGCGTCGTAGCAGCGATAGAGTGGGGTAGGGTGGGCGCCGAAGGGGAGTGGCACGACCGCGCTGACCCGGAAGCCGGGAATGACGGTCAGCTCCGGCTGTTGACGAATGACTTCGGTCGGCACCAACTCCTCGGTGATGACCACCACCTGCCGCGCGGACCGGGTCGCCTCGCGGTTCTCCCAGCGCGGACCGTAGATCCGCGCGTTGCCCTCATCATCTGCCATCTGCACCTGCACGACGGCAACGTCCGGCGTCAACGCGCGGAGCAGCGCAACGTGCTCGCCCGTAAATGGGCAGTCCATCTCTCGCAGGTTTTCCGGCGCCGTCGCCCGCAGACCGGCGAGCAGGTCCGAGCCGAGCATCGATTTGATCGGCAGAAATGGCACACCGAGCGCGCCGGCGAGGTAGCGAAAGCTCACCGCAAGGGCGCTATAGTTCTCCGCGATCACGTCGCCGCGCTCGATCGCCCGGTTCGTACAATTCGTCGATCCGTAGCGGTCGACGTTGCTGCCGCCGAAGATCAGCCGCCGCGCCGCCCCGGCGCCGACGAGCAGGTCGGCATCCATCCCGAGCACGCACCCGGACAGCGTTAGCTCGCGTTTCTCCTGACGAATCAACTCGTGGGAGAAGGCAATCGCATTGCGGGCGCACGAGAACCCGCCCATCGCCAGATGGTCGCCATCCTTCACGAGCGCCGCGGCCTCGGCCAGCGATCGGACCTTGCTCACCTCGCGGCTCCCGCACCGTAAGTCTTTGCGCTGAATGCCCGGGGTATGCGTCCGCACCGCCGGGGGATCGTGATCCAGACCTAACGCTGCAGGCGCGGGTCGAAGGCGTCGCGCAGTCCGTCGGCGAGGAGCACGACTGAGAGCACCGTGGCGAAGATCATCAGCCCCGGTGGATAGACGAGCCAGGGGGCGCGACGAAACAGCTCCTGCGAGCCGGAGAGCATATTGCCCCAACTGGCGAGCGGGACCTGTACGCCAAAGCCCAGAAAGCTCAGCGCGGACTCCCCCAAAATCGCCCCCGCGACGTCCAATCCTGCGGTCACCATCACGACGTTCGCCACGTTCGGCATGAGATGTCGCGCGATAATGCGCAGATCGCTCCCGCCCAACGCCCGCGCGGCCATTACGTAGTCCAGCGCACGCACCCCGAGCGCCACGCCGCGTACCTGTCGGGCGGTGCCGGGCCAGAAGAAGAATCCGAAGATCAGCGACAGCACCAGCACATTCGGCCGGAGCAGCGTCGCGAGCAGGATGAGGACGAACAGGCCGGGGATGTTGAAGATGAATTGGACCATCGCATTGACGACGTCGTCGACGCGCCCGCCGAAGTAGCCCGCCGCCAGCCCCGCCGCCGTACCGACGGTGATCGAGATTGCCGCCACGAGAAAGCCGATCGTAAGCGAGACCTGACCGGCGAACATCAGTCGCGTGAGCACGTCGCGGCCGAGGTCGTCGGTCCCGAGCGGGTAGCCCGGACCCGGTGGCTGCAAAATGGCGATGCGCCCGTCTGGCGTGCGCATGATCTCCTCTGGGCTCGAATGCAGCACCAGACCCGCGATGGCCGGGGCCGTGAGCGTGATCAGCACGATCACCCCGAGCACCGCCGATGCCGCCAGGCTGACGGGGTCGCGGCGAAATGTACGCCAGGCGCGCGCATAGAAGCCGCGCGACGGCCGCCGGAGGTCGTCATCCGTCATGGGCTTCAGCAACCGCTGCGGGGCGGCCAGCTCAGCTCGCTGCGTGGGCTCCTCGAGCGACGTCATGTCGGCCCCAGGGGAATTGTCATGCCGAGGCTCCGCCAGGGGGGTCCAGGCCGAAAGATCCGTCCCGCCGACGTTAGGGCCACGGATCCTTCGCTTCGCTCAGGATGACGTGCTCCTCGGCTGCCGACGCTACCGCGAAAGCGACGAAGGCGCACGCCGGCCTGATCATCCTCATGCATAGCGAATCCGGGGGTCGACGAAGCCGTAGAGCAGGTCCGCCAGCAGGGTGCCGAGCATCGTGGCGACCGTGAGCACGGTCGTCATCGCCAGGAGGAGCGGATAGTCGCGGGTGGCGGCGGCCTCCAGGAAGAGGCGGCCCATGCCCGGCCAATTGAAGATCCCCTCGACGAGCGCCGCGCCCCCGATCAACCCCGGGAGCACGCCGCCGAACAGCGTGACCAGGGGCAGCAGCGCATTGCGCAGGATGTGGCGCCGGGAGACGATGAACTCTGACAACCCCTTGGCCCGCGCCGTGCGGACGTAGTCCTGCTCGACGACCTCAAGGACCTGACTGCGCACGTACCGGCTGAAGGCGACGATCGTCCCCAACGACAGGATGAATGCCGGCAGGATGATGTGCGCCAGCCAATCCCCGGGATTGGCCGTGCCCTGGCCATTCGGGAACCAACCGATCACGGTCGCAAGGATCACGATCGCCACCAGGGCCAGCCACCAGCTCGGCATCGTCGCGCCGAGCACGGTGAACACGCGGATCGCGATATCTGGTGCCCGCCCTCGATGCAGCGCCGCGATGACGCCGAGCGGAATGCCAAGCAACCCAATGAGAAGCGCTACGGCCTCGAGCTGCACCGTCGGCCAGATCCGTTCACCCATGACCTCCAGTGGCGACCGCAGGTAATGGTACGAGCGGCCGAAATCGAAGCGGACCGCGTTGACCATCCACTTCGCATACGCCTCCGGCAGCGGATCGTCCAGGCCGAGCTGCCGGCGCAGGCGTTCGACTTGATCCGCCTTCAGGTTCGGTTGCTCGGCCAGGATGGCATCCGGTCCACCGGGCGCCAGCCGCGTGAGTGCGAAGGTGAAGGTCATCAGCAGCCACAGCAGGACGACCGACTGCACGAGCCGCCGAACGAGGAACGAACGCACGACCTGTCCCTACTACCCTACTGTTTGATCGACCAGTCGAGAATCTGCATGTTGTTCGCCGTCAGCATGTTATCGCCCTTACTCGGGCTCGCCCCGGCGACCTTCTTGTCGATCGCCGTGATGCTTTGCACGGTGATCAGGTTGAAGAAAGGCAGATCGTCGGTCACGATCTTCTGCAGCTCGTCGTAAATCGCCTTGCGGCGCGTATCGTCCTGCTCGACGATGCCCTGCAGCAGCAACTGATCGACGCGCGGGTTGCTATAGCCGTCCGAGTTCTGCTGCCCATCGGTCTTGACCTGGCTCTCGAGGACGATCGGGTCCGGGGTTCCCCCGCCGTAGCTACCCATCGCGACGTCGAAATCCTTTTGCCGCCCATATTTCGCGAAGAAGGCGTTGGCCTCCAGGCCCGTCACGCTCACGTCCACGCCCAACTGCTTCCACTGCTGCTGGATGTAGGTCGCCCCGCGCTGCCGCGGCTGGCTCGTGGTGGGGTAGATGATCTCCAGATTGAGCTGGGTCCCCGACCCATCGCGCAGCGCTCCTTTCCCGTCCAGCCGATAGCCGGCGTCCGGCAGGAGCTGCTTGGCGCGGTTCACGTCGAAGTCGTAATGCTCGACGTTCTCGTTGAGCCACTTCGTGTTGCTCGCGGGCAACAGCCCAAGCTGCGGCTGCGCGAGGTTCTCCTCGAACTGCACGAAGTCAGCGCGATTGATGGCGCGCGACAGCGCCTCGCGGACTCGCTTATCCCTGAGCTGAGGACGCTGCAGGTTAAAGAGCAACACCCGGTACAAGCCAGAGGCGCTCGTCCAGTTGAATACGTTCGCGTTAGCCAGACTTTTGGCCGTCTGAAACTGGGATGGAGGGAAGTTCATCGCCCATTCCACTTGCCCGGTGCGGAGGAGCTCCAGCGTGGTATCCGGGCTGGCGGAGACGAAGTCGATCTGGTCGATGTTCGGCTGCTTACCCCACCAATTCGGGTTTCGCTGGTAGGTATGGTGCTCGGTGGAGAAGTCCTTGGGCATCCATGGCCCATTCACTACGGTGGGCTTGGTGATCTCCGGGTTCGCCTGCGGGTCGTACCACGGCTTGCCCTCCCAGACCTGGCGCGGCACCGGCCCGATCCCAGCGGCGTAGCTCATCGCTACGAAGCGCGCAAAACGATCCTTGAGCGTGACGACGATCGTGCGTGCGTCCGGCGTGGCGAACGATTCGAAATGGTCCACGTCGTCGAATCCCACCCAGTTGTTCTCCTCCTTAGAGGCATTCTGCCACGCGTAGAGGAAATCCGCGGAGGTGATAGGTTTGCCGTCGCTCCACTTGATGTCGCTCCGGAGCGTGAAGGTGAAGGTGCGCCCGTCAGCCGAGATCGTCGGCAATCCGGTGGCCATCACGTAGTTCTGGTCCGCTCCGAACTCGAGGGTGTTGTCGTCGAGATTGATCAGGCCGGCGCCCATCACCGCACCCTCGTTGACGAGCTGATCCGAGTAATGCTCGGCCTGCGGATACGGATGGAGGATCGTCGGCAGGCTGCCCAGGGTCGCAATCCGCAGGGTGCCGCCGTTGCGCTGCTCACCGCCCGCCCCCTGGTTGCCGCCCGTTTGCCCGGCGCCGGGCCCACTGCATGCCATAGCGAGCATCGCCACACTCAGGAGAATGGTGCCGAGACGATAGTTGCTATGCCTCATAGAAGAATGCCCTCCGTTCGCGGTTCGCGCGGACATCGCGGGAGTATGGGGGAAATCTGTTGGCCGCGCACAAAGGCCTCTTGCGGGGAGTGTAGTCGCCAGCTACGTGCTGAGGAAAGCGTGAGCCTCGTGCGGGCCCTCGCCGCGTCGCGGTCCGCGTGTGTCATGCGAATCGCGGTATGCTCATTCGGACCCTCGGTCGGCCGGGCAGGCGCCGTAACGCGGCTCGCTTTGCCTGTGCCCTGGGCATCGCGACAATTGGGTAGGAGCGACTTCTTTGACAGAGCAGGCGGCGCCCCGCAAACCAGTGGTGATTATCCTCGACATGGCGAAGGGCTACGGCTGGGCGCCAGGCGGCTTCGGGTATGACATGGTCGCCCGGGTGCGGCGCCTCAAAGATGCCGCTCATGCCGCCGGGGTGCAGGTCATCCACGTCCACAGCATGCGGCGCCCCACGGACAACGTCGGGGAGTCGCGCATGATGGCGGGCTCCGAAGGGCTCGAGGTCATTCCGGAGCTCCAACCCATCGACCAGGACGTCACGATTTACAAACGATATCTCAGCGGCTTCTCGCACAACGACCTGGACTACACGCTGCGCACGATGGGGGCCGACATGGTACTCATCGCCGGGGCCTCCACCGATAACACCGTGCTATGGACGGCAGCGGACGCTCACCAGTACCGTTACCAGGTCGTCGTGGTCGAGGACTGCACGATGGTGCACCGCGAGCAGGAGCCGCCCGGCGCGCAGGAGGGAGCGCTGCGGATCGTGCGTAGCGTGCTCCATGGGCAGGTGCTCCCGCTCGACGAGGTCATCCAGCGGTACCTCCAACCCGCCTAGCCTCACGGCAACAAGTGGCAAGTGGGGGATGTCGGTTTGGACCTCGACACAATTGTGTCACACCCGGCGGGTCAGGTTCGTTACATATAGGTAATGCATAGGTGTCTGCGTCTGCATCGGCAAGAGGCGTATGATGTGGATGAGCGTGGCGTGACCGGAGGGTCGCGTGCGCACGAGGCCCGCCCTGCGTCTCATTGGAGCCGTGCATACCCGGCAACCGCCGCGCGAAACGCGCGCGAGTCAAATCCAGTGGAGCACGAGATGAAACCGAGTCTATCGTCGCGGCTAGGTCTCCTTCCGATCCTGGCGTTTCTGTTAGCCGGCCTGGTGCCGGTCTTACCAGCCTCCGCGCAGCAGGACTGCGCGCCGGTCGTCACGATCGACTCGCCAATAGCGAACTCGAATATCTCTGGACAGTTCACGTTCGCGGGTTGGTCTGTAGACCAGAACGTATCGGACGGCAGCGGCATCAGCGGGGCCCAGATCGTCCTCGATAAGACGCTCGATCAAGGCGGCGTCGTTCTCGCCACTGCGAATCCGAGGGCCAGGCCTGACGTCGATGCGGCGCTCGGCCGGACGGACAGCTTTGGCTTCACGGCCACCGTGGACCTGAGCACCGTGCCCAGCGGGCGGCACCTCTTCTACATCTACGTCACGACGAATTGTGGGCCGGCGTATGCCACCATCGCGGCCAACGTTCAGCCCCCATTCTTCTCGATCGATTCTCCGGCGGCGGGCGCCACGATCTCCAATGGCCAGCAGATCGACATCGCCGGCTGGGTCGACGGCAGCCAGGTGAATGCTACGCTCGACGGGCCTCCCGGCCAGGGTCAGGCAATTGGCACTGCTCAGGTCAACCGAGCACGCCCAGACGTGGTAACGGCCACGGGCCGCACCGATCTCGCGAATAGCGGCTACGACATCATCTGGACCGCCTCCGGGCTCACCCCCGCCGGCAGCAACCACACGATCTACGTCTCGACGACGCGCAGCGGCCAGACGGTGACCGCCTCGATCACGATCGTGGCCGGTTCGGCGCCGGCAGGCCCCAGCGGGGTCGTGAAGATCCAAACCCCAGGGACCGGCGCGACCGTGAGCGGCTCCTACACCGTTAGCGGCTACGCCGTCGACTGCACCACCGGCCAGCCGGCAACCAACGTGCGCATCTACGCTGGCGGCCTCAATGGCACGCTGCTCGGCAATGCCACCACCGGCCAGTCGACCACCAACCTGGCGAGCGTCTGCGCGAGTGGCCGCACGGGCTCGGTGACCGGCGGGTGGACGTTCACGCTGAACTCGCAGAGCTTGACCACCGGCAGTCAGACCCTTACCGCCGCGGCAGACGTGACCGGCGGTACCGTATCGGACTCGGTGGCGGTTACTGTGTCCGCCACGTCCAGCATCAACAACCTCAGTAACGTCTACAACGGCAACTGCGTGAACACCACCAACTCCTACGGCACCAACACCAACTTCTACGGCACGAGTGTCAACTGCATCAACAACGGCTACAACACCTCGTGTAACCCCGGGTTCCCAACGAATAACACGGGCGTCAACAACGTGCCGTGTCCCGGCTCGACATACTGCACGCAGAGCCCGGCATCCTACCCGTCGTGTACGAACTCGCTCTACAACAACTGTTCGACCGCGAACAATTTCTACGGCGGGTGTACCAATAACTGCACGTCGGGCAGTGTGTATGGTGGCTGCGCCACCGGCTCCTCGGCATGCAATCCCACGTTCCCGACCGTTAACTCGTCGCTCCCGTACGGGCCGTGTCCGGGCTCGCAGTACTGCAACCAGGTGAATGCGGCTGCGACCTATCCGTCGTGCAACGGCAATTTCTATGGCTCGTGCACCACGACCTTCTACAACACGGGATGCGGCAGTACCCAGTGCAACCCCTCGTTCCCGAATGCACAAACTGGATACCCGGTGAATCAGCCGTGCCCGGGCTCGCAGTATTGTCTCTATACGCCGGGCCAATATGCATCCTGCTCGAACAATAACTTCGGCTGTAGCCAGTTCGGGACGTTCAACAATACCTGCAACACCACGATTCAGCCCCCCGCGAACGTACAGGCAGGACTGCTCAATGGGTGCCGTACCATCCAGGTCAACTGGACCGGGGTGGCATCCGCAACTAACTACGCTGTGTACTATGGCACGACTCCAGGTAGCCTCACGACGTACGGTGGTACGGTAACCACAACGTCGACCCAGGTCACGGTGCCGACTACAGGCACCTGGTACTTCGCAGTGATCGCCACTGCGAACGGGGCGACAAGCGGGCAATCGACTCCGTCGAATGGAGTCCTCGTCAGCTGCTAGACGCATTCCCCTCCTCGGAGTGACCCTTCGGGGGGCGGGCCGCCGTGGGCGCCCGCCCCCCTCGCTTTATGCGCCAGTATGGATGGATCAACCCGCGGTACACTGCCATCGGGCAATTCGTATCTCACCGACGAGCACCAGCCGCCAACACGGAGGCGTAGGTCCCTCGCGCGGCCTGTCCTGAATCGGTCGAAGAGCCTGGATCGCAAACGTCCCGTCTTACGCTTTATCATCGCTGGGCGCCGGCCGCATGCAGCCTCGCGTCAAACAGCCTCACCACGAATCAGGAGGACCGATGCCCGAGGAACAGATCTACGATCAGCCGCGCTTCACCCACACCGAGCGCGACCGGCGCTGGAGCCTCGTGCGTGAGGCGATGGAACGCGACAATGTCGACTGCGTGATCGCACCGAACAACACCGGTCACTCCACCCACTTCCAGGCCGAGGCGCGCTATCTCTCCCACGTCGGCGGCGGCGGCGACGCAGACGTGGCCTGCGTGTTCCCTTTGGAGGGCGAGGTCGCGGCGGTCGCCACGAGCCACGAGCGGTGGCGGCACGTGCAGGATTGGGTCACCGACCTGCGTGAGGCCCGACGCGCCTACGGGGCGGGCGTGGTCGGGAAGCTGCGCGAGGTCAAGCTGCCCCGCAACCGGGTGGGCATCGTCGGGCTCGGCGACTACATCCGCGCGCCCGAGGGCACGGTGCTTCACGGCTTCATGCGCGCGCTGACTGAGGCGTTCCCCAACGTCGAGTGGGTGGACTACTCGCAGCAGCTCGCATCCATTCGGACCATCAAGAGCGATGAAGAGATCGCGATGCTGCAGAAGAGCACCGAGCTCATCGAGCGGGCGATCGACCGGGTCACCGAGGTAGCCAGGCCCGGCGTCATGGACTACACGGTGTGGGGCGCCGCCATCGGCGAGCTCGTCATGGGCGGCAGCGAGATCCCCGTGCACAATCACTGGGGCACCGGGCTGCATCCGCAAACGCTGACCCGGCCGGGCCATGCGCCGCTGGAGCGCGGCTACCTGATCGTGAACGAGATCGAGGCAGCGTACGCGGGCTACCACGCGCAGGGGGTGCAGCCTTTCGCCGTCCAGGACTGCGATCCGGTGTACAAGGACCTCCATGCAATGCACGCCGAGTACTGGCAGCGCTGCTTCGATGCGTTGAAGCCGGGCGTAACCGTCGGCGAGATCGATGAGCTGTGCAAGTCGCTGGGCGCGGAGGTGCTGCCAACCGGATCGAGCTACACGAAGGCGGCCGGCTCGCTCGCCATGCACGGCCGTGGCCTTGGCTCTGACGGTCCCCTGGTCACCGGCGGGCGCGAGCAAACCGACTACGACGCGGTGTTCACGCCGGGGTGGGCGTTCGTCTTCAAGCCGTCCCTGCGCCTGGAGGCCAACGGCCGCCGCTACAGCGGCAGTTGGGGCGACACCGTCGTGATCACACCCCAGGGCGCGCAACGCCTCGGCAAGCGCCCCGTCGGCCTGGTGATTGCGGGACTGGATTAATTTGCAAGCACCCGCGCTCTACGTGCGGCGGATCCTTCGACAAGCTCAGGATGAGCGGGACGTAGGATGAGCGGGGGACGCCTGTCCCTACGGGGTGCCGGGAATCGGCTCCGCTCTCAGCGGAGCATAGAATCCTTGGGGAACCAGCCCCGCGGCGCGCTAATACGGCTCGAAGGCGCGGAGGCGGGGGATCACCTCCTCGCCAAAGAGGCGGATCGACCGCATCGTCTGCTCCTCGGTGAGGTAGCCGTAGTTGAACTCGCCGAGGAAGGTGTTGAAGCTGCCCTCGACGGCGAATTCGCGAAGCATCCTCGCCACCGTGTCCGGTGAGCCGATGAGGCCAATGCCGTGCTCCCGCATGAACGGCGGATCGGTGAAATGCTGGAGGAGCTCGACGCCGCCCAGCTCGCCGCGCCGAATGCGATTCTGAATGAGGCCGCCGATCGGCGCCACGTCCGTATAGGCCTGCACCCAGCTCGGCCCAGCGACTTCCCACGCCCTGTCATCCGTGTCGTCGACGTAGACGAGAATCCAGTAGTTGATGTCTGGCTTCCGGGGATGGCCAACCTCGCGCCAATGCTGGATGTAGGGACGGTACAGCTCGGCCATCTCCGCGCGCGGCATGTAGTGGACGTAGCCGGTGTCGATCCCTTGCTCCGCCAGGTATTGCAGCGTCGGCGGGTGCCGGCTCTCGAACCACACGGGTGGCATCGGCTTCTGGACTGGCCCCATCTGCAACCCCACGTCGTGGTACTGGTGGAATTCGCCGTCGAAGCTAAAGCGGTCCGGGCTCGCGCACGCCGTCTTCAAGAGCTCATATGCCTCGATGGCGAGCTCGCGACGACGCTCGAAGTCGGCACGATATGGCACGAACTGGTCCGGCATCGCGCCCGAGACGAGCCCGACGTCGAGGCGGCCGCCGGTGAGATTATCGAGTGAGACCACCTCCTCGACGATGCGCAGCGGATCATAGAGCGGGACGAGCCAGCCCATGGCGCCGAGCCGCAGGTGCGTGGTGTGCGCGGCGGCGGCAGCAATATATGCTGGCGGCGACACGCTGAGGCTCTCCACGGGGTTGACGTGGTGCTCGACGCAAAAGCCGTAGTCGAACCCCACCTGGTCCGCGACTTCGAGCTCACGCCAGAGCTGCGCGTAGCGATCGGCGTGGGACATGCCCGGCTTGCGCCAGATGTGGGAAAAGTGGGCGAACTTCACGTCGCTGCCTCCCTCGTTCGTTGGTCGAGGTGTCGCTGGTCCGGCAGTATAGTTCTCAGCATCGGCCGGCGCGGAGCCTGCGGGTGGCGCGGGGCGTGGGGAGGGCGCGATGAGCCTGGCATTCGGACTGCTGGATGCATTCAACGAGCCGGAGATGGATGGACCGCAAGCGGCGGCGGTCTACGAAGAGCACATCCGCGGCGCCCAGGAGGCCGAACAACTCGGGTACAGGTACTACTTTTTCATCGAGCACCAGAACGCCACGTTCACCTGCGTCACCTCCTCCAACGTGTACCTGACAGCCATTGCCCGCGGCACGAGCGCGATTCGGCTTGGCGCGATGGTCTATCAACTCCCGCTCCACCACCCGATTCGCCTGGCACAGGATGCAGCGATGGTCGACCAGCTCTCCGGGGGACGCCTCGAGTTCGGCATTGGCTATGGCACGCGCGTCGCCGAGTTCGCACCGTGGCGCTTGCAGTTCGAGGACCGGCGCGAGATGGGCGTCGAGGTCATGGACGTCGTGCTGAAGGCATGGACCGAGGATCGCGTCACGCACGAGGGGCGCTTCTGGAGCTTTGACGACGCCATGTCCAAGCCCAGACCGTTGCAGCAGCCGCATCCGCCCGTCTGGGTCGGCGCCCACAGCCCGGCCTCATTCGAGTACGCCGCGGACCACAATTTCCACGTCGGGCAGAACATCGACGTCGACGAGGTCGTCGCCCAGAAGTTCGCGTACTGGCGAGAGCAGTGGGCGATGCGCGGCCACCCGGGCCCGCGCCCGATGCAGCTTCTGGCGCGGGCGGTGCACGTGGCGGAGACCGACGAGCAGGCGCGCGCCGAAGTGGAGCCGGCGCTGTTGCGCGGCATGCGTGGCACGGTCCACGTCGGGACCGCCCAAAACCGGCCAGCGGCCGAGCGCTCGGCAACTACGGATGAGTTCGCCCGGGTCTATCAGAAGACCGCCGAGTCGTACGACTTCTGGATCGACAATGGACTGGCGATCGTCGGCAGCCCCGATACGGTGATCCGCAAGCTCGAGGAACAGCAACGGTTCGTCGGCTACGACGTGTTCCTCGCCTCCCATCGTATCAACCATTTGCCGCCCGAGCTAGCAAGGTCGTCAATCCAACTCTTCGGCAGGCACGTGCTCCCGGCCTTCGCCCGCAATCAGGTCGCCGTGCGATGAGATGAAGCGCATCGGCGACAATTGGGGCCAATCTGGTCACCACGACGATGGAGGGCGATGATGGATGGCATGCCTGACTGGCTGAACTCGACCCTGGCCTCGGACGCCGCCGAGGGACGCAACGTGCTCGGGCCATCGATCCAGTCGCTGCGCCCGGGCGCGCTCGTGGTGGGCCCGGCGGTCGTCGTGCAGGCGTGCCAGGATGACAACCAGGCGGTCGTGCGGGCGATCGGGATGTCCCCGGCGCGTGGCTCCGTCCTGGTCGTCGGCGGCATGGAAACCTCCCGCACGGCCACCGTCGGCGGCCTCTACGCCCTCGAGCTGGACAATCTCGGCGTCATCGGCTTGATTACGGACGGTCTGATCCGCGACGCGGCAGAGATTCGCGAGATGGACCTTGCCGTCTGGTGCCGAGGCGTCACGCCGATCGCGTCGCTCAAGCAAAACCCCGGCACGGTCGGGGGCAGCACCCATGTCGGCGGCACGCTAGTCCGCGACGGCGACGTCGTGATCGCCGACGACGACGGCGTGGTGGTCTGGCCGCAGGAGCAAGTACCGGAGCTGCTGAAGCGCGCCAAGGCAAAGCTCGACTCGGACAACGAGCGCCTCGCGCGACTCCAGGCGGCACGAACGACTGCGCGGGTTTGACCGAGCGCAACGGAGCCCATCAGAAGGACGGCAGTCGCCGGAACGGAGCAGTGCAGCATGAAGTTCGGCTACTTCACTCTTACCGACAATTCGCCAGCCTACGGTGATCGCAGGCGCGATCCCGCGGTCCTGATTCGCGACGTGCTGGAGGAGTGCGTCGAGGCTGAAGCGATGGGCTTCAACAGCGCGTGGGTTCCCGAGCACCACCTGGGCGTGTTCGGCGCCCTGCCCTCGCCATGGATCCTGCATGCCCAGGTCGCGGCGCGCACCTCCAAGATCCAGCTCGGCTCGGCCACCGTCGTCCTGCCGCTCAACCACCCACTGCGCGTGGTCGAGGAGGTCAACCTGCTCGATCAGCTCAGCAATGGGCGGGCGGTGTTCTCGGCGGGGCGGGGCTACGATCAGCGGGAGTACGAGGCGTTCGCCGTGCCGTTCGCAGAGAGCCGCGAGATCTTCGACGAGCAGATGGAATACGTGATGGCAGCATGGCGCGGCTCGCCCTTCACGTTCGAAGGCAAGTACTACTCGACGCCGATGCCGATCGAGGTCACGCCACCACCGCTGCAGCGCCCTCACCCCCCGGTGTACGTCGCATGCTTCTCGAAACCGTCGATGGAGCTTGCTGCCCGGCTGGGCGTGAACACCATCTTCGCGCCGTTCGCCGCCGCGATGGCCTTTGGCTCCGTGCAGGCAGCGGCCCAGGAGAGCATGCGGCTCGGTCGAGAAGCGGGCAACCCCGATCCAAAGGTGATGTGCAGCTACTTCACGATGGTCGCACACAGCCGCGAAGAAGAAGAACAGACGCGCGAGCGGTTGCTGACCTACCTGCACAGCTTCCTGCCCGCGATCCCGCAGGATCGGAGCAAGGTGCCACCGCACATCGCGTACTTCGTGGACATCGCCGAGACGCTCATGAAGCTGAAGCCGAGCGATCTGGGCGAGCGCAGCATCGTGACGGGTGATCCGGAGCGGTGCATCGAGATCTTGAAGAAGTGCGAGGAGGGCGGGATCAGCGAGGTGATCCTCTACTTCAACTTCGGCGCGTACGGCCACCTCGACACGCTGCGCTCGATGGAGCGCTTCGCGAAAGAGATCATGCCCCACTTCGCCGAGGCGAAGGCCGTACCCGCCGTGTAGAGACTCAACCGACATGCGGCGTGGGAACTGCATTGACTATGCGGCGCAGCGCGGGCTTGCCGAGCCCAGATATGCGGGTTCAGCCACTGAGGTGACCCGGGCGCGTGGGGCGGGCAGGCTATCTTGCCCCTAAACCAAAGCCACAATGAAAACCACATTTTCCGCGTGCGAAATCACGCCTCGGCGAATGCGGGTCCCGCCCCGGCGTGAGGTTAGTCTGTCCTCACAGGTGACGAGCAGAGTGCGGCCTCAAGGCGTTTGAGCACCTGCTGGAGAATAGCCGCATGCTTCAGACTATCCCTGGCGATCAAGTCCAGGATGAGGGCGACAATCCCGTCGTGAAGCTGCGAGCAGTGTTGTGCCAGGCGACGGAGGTCGCGGGCACCGTCCTCTTCGGCGCTGATGGCGAATTGCACCATCGCGATCTCCAGGGTCAAATCCTCGGCGGGCCGGCGCCGCGGCGGCTCCGACTGCGCGCCTGCCAGAGCCGGGTGCCGCACCATCGCGGCTAATTGACCGAAAACTCGATGGTGCCGGACCTCATCCTCGATCACGAGTCGCATCAACTCGCGAACCAGCGGGTCCGATGAGGCGCTCGCCAGTTGCCGATAGGCGCGGAGGGCCTTGCGCTCGGACTCCTCGTGGGCGCGCATCGCAGCACCCAGCTCATCGTACTCGTGAGCAGAAGCAGCGTCGTTCGGCACGTCGGGAATCGACCCTGGGTCCCCAGGTACACGAGAGTACGGGCCGATGCCAAGCCCAAAGGTCGTCCCGTCGAGAGCTGCAAGGATCTGCTCCATGATCTCCTCCCCATCGTAGAAGCGCGCTCCGCGAGGTGCGTCCGCGCTGACTACACGGTACAGGGGTGCAATGCTGAACCCCACGCCTCAAAGGGCAGTTATCGGACTGAACGCGGGGTAGTGAATAAGACGCCACCGGGCGCCGCTGGGGCAGGGCGCTGCGCTACCCCGGCGGGTAGGCTATCCGAAACCTGCGGCCCGTGGTCTTATGAGAGCGGTGTCTCGACTCCCTCAGGCGGGCGACTCGTTGTGCCGCACCAGGAGGACCGGCGCCGAAGCATGACGAATTACTTCCTCCGCAACGCTTCCCAAGAGCAGGTGCTTGAGCCCACCGCGCCCATGCGTGCCCACGACGATCAAGTCAGCTCTCCAGCTCTTCGCCTCATCGAGGATTGCGCCGCCGTACTGCGAGGTCAGGATCTCGATCAACTGGGTTTCGGCCTTCACGCCATGCTGCTGCGCGAGGCGAGCGGCGCTGTCCAGGACCTCGCGGCCCGCTTTGAGCAACAGGTCGCGGGTTCCCTCAAATTCCAGATTCGGCTCATCGGTCGAGAAGGGTGCAACGCCGACGACGTGCACCAGCCGGAGTTGGGCCGAGCCATCCTTAGTCAAGCGCAGCGCCTCGCCAAGGGCACGCTCCGCGTTGCCACTCCCGTCGATCGCCACCAGAATACGACCGTACATGACTTAACCTCCCTCACTACTTTCCAAGAACTGCATGACTCTGAGCGTGGCGCGCCGACCGGTTGCTTCAGGCCTGAAGCACCTCCTTGAGCGCGCCGCTATGCGCAGCGTCGGCAAAGACATCGTACGCGGCCCCGGTCTCCGCAATCGGAAAGTGGTGCGTGGCGAAGACGGTTGGATCGAGCCGGTCGTTCACAATCAACTGAAGCTGACAGTTTGCGGGCGCATCTGAGACGGCACCGCGGGCGGCTCCGTCTCAGGGCGTCAACTGATCGCCAGACAGGAGGCACCGCGTCGAGACCGCTATGCGTAGTGGCGGTCGAAGTCAGCCGGTGGGACGGTCAGCCCCATGCGGGTCAGGATCGGGCTCACCTCCGTGATGTACGCCGCCCGCGCCTCCTCATTCAGATGCTGCTTGATCCCCAGCTCGACATACCGTTCCGCACGCCGCGAGCCGGACTGCCCGAACGAGTCGAGCGCCCGCGGGTACCAGCGGTTCACTGCCTCCTGAGCCTGCTCATGGGTATTCGGGCTCCCCGCCAGCTCTGCCAGCCGCGCGGTGCCATACCCCACGTGGCCCAGCTCCTCCTTGATGATTTGCGGCACCACCCGGTCCAATGGCTCGAAGGAGGAGCCCACCATCTCGTGGATCTGGAACTTGCCGACCCGGTCGATCAGCGCGCAGAACGCCGCCACGTCCGCCCAGGTCGGTGCGCCCTCGACCCGAAACGCATCTACGTAGCGCTGCTCGTGGGTGTGGCGCAGCAGCTCCGACCGGTCGACGCCGATCTCCCGGAGCAGGCCGTTCATCAGACGGAAGTGGTCGAGCTCCTCGGTCAGGATCGTAGTCACCCGATACATGTCGTCAACCGTTGGGGCGTCAAGAAACCACTGTTTTCCATAGACGTGCGGCCCGCCGATCTCGCAATCGGCCTGGATCGTCAGCAGGCGGATGACGAGGTCGCGGTACTCCTCAGGCATCTTATCGAAATCCTGCGCGGTAACCCGGTCGGTAAACGTGGCGCGGGTGGTGGTCATTGCAGTTGTCCTCCTCGTTCATGCGCCGGTGCCGCCAGCGCGGTATGCCGCAACGATAGGCGGCGGGAGGGCCTCATCCCCACGTCCTTGGGGGTAGTTGCGAGCCGGACCCGCGGGTAGTCGCCGTCCCGCCCTGCGGGATGGGTACAGAACTGCCTCATCGGGTGTGGGTGCAAGCCACCGAATGCACGACGCTCTTAGCACGCAACGCGATCCATGTGGCACAGCCCGAGTGAGCGCCGACCGCCACCGAGACCGCAGGGAGATCCAGAAGGGAACTGACAATGCGTACCATGCCCAGCCTCGCCACAATTCGTGCCCGCCTGGCGGAAGAGGTTTCACCGGAGGTGCTGACCCACACTGAGGCCACCGTCGAGCTAGCCCGCACGATCGCCCACGCCCATGGCGTCGATCAAGAGCGGGTGGTCCTGGCCGCGTTGCTGCACGACGTCGCCGAAGGGTACTCGGATCGCAAGCTCGCCCAGCTTGCCGAGCGCTACAACCTTACAGTCGACCTCACCGAGGCACGAGTGCCCAAGCTGCTTCACGCGCCAGTCGGCGCTGAGGTGCTGCGCCGCGAGTGGGATATTGACGACGAAGAGATCCTCGACGCAGTGCGGGACCACGTGACCGGGTCGACGCACATGGGCCCCATTGCGAAGGTGCTATTCCTGGCCGACAAGCTGGAGCCAAGCCGCGACCGCTTCTACGGTGGGCTGAATAGCGTTCGCACGCTCGCCATGACCGACCTCGACGCTGCGATGCGTAAGCTTTACGCCTGGCGGCTCTCCGAGCTCGTCGATGCGGACCGGCCGATCCACGCCCGGTTCGTAGCAGCTCGCAACCTCGCGATGGAGCAAGCCCGCGCTGACACGCTCTATGGATAGAAGGCGCTCGCCTCGGGCACCTGCGGAGTGGCCGGGACAGGCTCCTACCCGCTGGGGTGGGGCCGACCCGACCACTCGCACGTTTGGATGGGATACCCGCTGCCCAATTGCGCGCCTCTGAAAACTACCCAGCCGCACGTGGCTTCCAATTTCGCACGCCAATACAGTGGACGTAGTACGTAGCCATCGCCACACGGGAGGATGAGATGCAGAATATTTTCAGGAACGGAGCCTCGCACAATGCGGTCGCCGTCACCGACTCGCCCATCGCGCATTTCCTGTTCAGCGATACGAGGCTGGCGTGGCTCTGGCTGCCGCTCCGCCTCTGGCTGGGCTGGCAGTGGCTCTACGCAGGGTGGGAGAAGCTGCAGAACCCGGCGTGGATGACCACGGGTACGGCGTTGCAGGGCTACTTCCAGCGCGCAATCACGGTCGACCCGAAGCCAGTCGCCGCCTTTGATTGGTACCGCGGCATAATGGAAATGCTGCTGAACACCGGTTCGTACGTGTGGTTCGCCAAGCTGGTGACGCTCGGCGAGGTGGCAGTCGGCATCGCGCTCATCATCGGCGCCTTCACCGGCGTGGCGGCGTTCACGGGCGCCTTCATGAACTGGAACTACCTGATGGCCGGTAGCGCGTCGACAAACCCGTTGCTGTTCGCCTTCGCAACGTGGCTCGTCCTGGCCTGGAAGACCGCCGGCTGGATCGGCGCTGACCGCTGGTTGCTGCAAGCGCTCGGCACCCCATGGCGACCTGGGTTCCTGGTTCGCCACAAGCGGGTTCAAGGAGAGGATGATCTCCTTCAAGCACCGCGGGCCGCGTGACTGACCCCATCGTTACACCGCTTGCTCGCGACAGCGACCGCCCAACGGCGGTCGCTGTTCCTATACTTGGACCACGAGGTGAGCCAATGCGCGTCGTTATCGCCGACGACCACGCCCTATTTCGCGAAGGGCTACGTTCATTGCTCGAGGCGCGTGGGATCGAGGTCGTCGGCGCGGCGCGCAATGGCCGCGAGGCTGTGGAGATGGCGCAGAGCGCGCGGCCAGACATCGTCCTGATGGATCTCTCCATGCCCGAGCTAGACGGCCTGGCCGCTACCCGTCTCATCAGCGCCGACCTGCCCGAAGTGCGGGTGGTGGTCCTCACTGCATCGGAGGACGACAGCGACCTTTTCGAGGCGATCAAGTCTGGCGCCCAGGGATACGTGTTCAAGGACCTGCGCGCCGACGAGCTATTCGGGCTGCTCGAAGGGGTTGGCCGCGGCGAACCCGCGCTCACCCCGGGCCTCGCCCGCAAACTGCTCGGCGAATTTGCCAAGCCAGCGCCCCAGGCCACATCGCGCGATCATGATCCGGACGCGCTGACGGAGCGCGAGCGTGAGGTGCTGGAGTTGCTGGTGCAGGGGATCACCTCGAACCGCGAGCTCGCTGAGCGGCTCATCGTGAGCGAGAACACCGTGAAGTATCACCTGCGCAATATCCTCGACAAGCTCCACGTGCAAAACCGTGCCCAGGTTGTGGCCTTCGCCCTGCGAAACGGGCTGGTGAACGGGACCGAGGCGTAGGAGGGTTCGTGGCTGCTGAGCCGGAGGCATCGCGGCAGACGACGCAGCTCGCGTCATCAGAGGCGCTCTTCCAGGGCCTGCTCGATTCCGCCCCCGATCCGATCGTCATCGTCGACGATCGGGGCCGCATCGTCCTCGTCAACCGCCAAGCCGAGGAGACGTTCGGCTATACCCGTGACGAGCTGCGCGGGCAGGTGCAGGACATCCTGCTGCCCGAGCGCTTTCGTGAGGCGCACGTGGGCCATCGTGCGGGCTACGTCGCCGCTCCACGCACCCGGCCGATGGGTATGGGGCTGGAGCTCTATGCCCGCTGTAAGGACGGACGCGAGCTGCCAGTCGAGATTAGCCTTAGCCCGCTGCACACCGAGCGCGGGCTGCTCGTAACCTCAGTGATCCGCGACGTAAGCGAGCGCACCGAGCTGCTCCGCCGCGAGCAAGAAGCGCGCAATGCCGCCGAGGCCGAGCAGCGCCGTCTCCAGGCCTTGCTTGCGGCAGTGCCGGACGCAATCATCGCGGTCGACGCCGTCACCGGGCGGCTGGAGCAGAACACTCGCGCGGTGGAGATCTTCGGACCACTTGATCCGGCGCGCGGCCACGAGCAACGGGTGGGCCTCGTGCTGCGACCCGACGGGCAGCGGCTGGAGCTCGAAGAGCTGCTCACGAGCCGGGCCCTGCGTGGGGAGAGTATTGATAGTGAGGAGTTGGTGGTGCTCCAGCCCCATGGCCAGCCTTTACCAGTGCTCGGCCGTGCCGCGCCGGTGCGTGCGCCCGATGGTGAGGTGACCGGAGCCGTCGTCTCCTACCAGGACATCTCGGTGTTGAAGGAGCTCGAGCGGCTCCGCGAGGAGTGGACCTCTGCGATCGCGCACGACCTGCGTCAACCGGTCGCGGCCGTAGCGGCCCATGCGCAACTCTTGCAGGCGCTGGGCGCAGCACGAGATGCGGGCGAGACCGAGCAGCAGGCCGTGGAGCACATTTTGGCCAGCGCGCGGCAGCTCTACCGCATGATCAGCGACCTGCTCGATTCATCGCTCCTGAGTGCGGGGCGGCTGAAGCTCGAGCCGTTGATGGTCGATCTGCCTACGCTGCTTAGGGCCGCCGTTGGCCGCATGGCGGAGACGCTCGGGGACCACCCGGTGCAGTTCGTGGTGGCGGGGGCAATTCCACGCATTTCCGCCGACCCGGGACGGCTGGAACAGGTGGTGGGCAACCTGATCACCAACGCCGCGAAGTACGGAACGCCGGGCACCCCAATCCAGACGTCGATCACGGTTCACGATGAAAATGTCGAGATCGCCGTAGTCAACGAGGGGTCGGATCTCAGCCACGAGGAGATCGGGCAACTCTTTCGCCGCTTCTACCGGAGCAGCCGGGCGCGCAATACCGGCGCAGGCGGCCTGGGCCTCGGTCTCTACATCTGCCGCGAGCTGGTCCGCGCCCATGGCGGCCGCATCTGGGCGGAGAGCGCCGCCGGCACGGTGACATTCCGTTTCACTTTGCCGCTCGCTGCACCCAGCGCGTAAGACCGTTCACCGGGGTCTCTTGCGCTGTTGGGCGGCGACGCTCACCTTATAGTGGGACCCACCAATCGCCTCCAGGTACTGTGGGCAAGCTCCCTCCCTACTGCGCTACAACGTAATAGGAATCATCTGGGTAGAGGAGGCACGGATCGTGCGATTGCGCATCCCCATCAAGCAGTTTGGCCTGGCACCGGCGATTGCCCTGATTGGCATGCTGATACTGGCGGCCTGCGCGGCACCCACCGGCTCGCAGCCGGCACCAACGATTTCAGTGGGCGCCGCCCAAGGGGCAAGCCCGGCGCAGAGCAGTCCGGCACCGTCGAACGGCAGCCCGGCGCCGGCGAGCAGCAACGGCCCGGCTATCCCTTCCACGCCCACGAAGCTCACCGTCGCCTATAGCGAGACATTCATGGGCATCCTGCCGGTATGGATGGCGCAGGACGGCGGCTACTTCCAGAAGCACGGGCTCGACGTGGACCTGCAGTTCATCGCGAGCTCGAATGCGGTATCCGCACTCCTTGCCAATCAGGTGCAGATCACGAGTGGCGGCGGCTCCGAGGCGGTGAGCGCGAACAGCACCGGCGCGGATCTCGTGTCGGTGGCGACGACGATCGGTATCTACCCGTACGTCTTCGAGGTGCGGCCCGAGATCAGGAACGTGGACGATCTGCGTGGGAAGAAAATCGGCGTCAGCGCGCACGGCTCGTCGTCGGATATCGCCAGTCGGGTCGTGCTTAAGCGCCTCGGCCTCGACCCTGACAAGGACGTCAACGTCGTGACCGTGGGTTCAGCCCAGAACCGCACGGCTGCGCTCCTGAATGGGGCGATCGACGCCGGCCTGGACCAGCCGCCGGGCTCCTTGATCGAAGAGGCTGCGGGGCTTCATCAGCTCGTCGACGTGGCCGGCCTGAACCTGCCTACGCCGAACAATACGACCCTCGTACAGCGCTCCTACCTGAACGCAAACCACGACGTTGTCCAGCGCTACGTCGACGCGATCACCGAGGCCGTGGCCGCGGCTCACAAGGACCGCGCGAAGTCGATCGAGGTGCTCGGCAAGTGGCTGCAGAACACGGATCCCACCGCGATGGGTGCGGCGTACGACTTCTACCTCAAAGTAGGCGGGAGCCCACCCTATCCGGCAGTCGATCAGTTCAACGATGCGGTCGAGACCCTAGCGGTCGACAACCCGGCCGTGAAGAGCGTGGACATCAGCAAAATGATCGACCGCTCGCTGATCGATAGCGCCGTTCAGCGGGGGCTCGACAAATAGCGCAGCGTCGCTTCCACGCTTCCAATCATGAAGCCCGGGGTGACGACCACCGTGCTCCTCTCGGGCGGCGACTGACGCCGAATGATACGAAAAGGCTGCGCACCGCGGTCGCGGGCAGAACGACGATTTCACCGCAACGCCCTTTCCGGAGGGCCAGCCGACAATCCGCCGCGTGCCGGTTCCGGAGCGGGATCCGGACCCAGCACGCGGCGGATTGTTGCGTTTGACTCAGGGCTTGTAGCGGGAGAAGACCTTCTTCGCCGTATTCTCGAAGATGTTCGCCTTGTCCTCTGCGGTCAGCCACTCGATGCTCTCGATGAGCGGCTTCGTGTCATCCAGCATCTTGCCGGTCTTCGGCCAGCGCCACGTGCCGGTGCCCGGGTTCTCCGTACCGAACATGCAGCGGTCGGTACCGACGATCTTGAAGAGGAGCTCGAGCGACTCCACGTTGTAGAGCGCGGTGTCGAAGTAGAACTTGCGCAGCTCCTCGTCGAAATCGAGTCCCATCATGCGCCCGAAGTTCGACCGCCAGCGCCCGATCTGGTAGGGGATCGAGCCGCCGCCGTGGGAGACCATGATCTTCAGGTTGGGGAAGGTGTTGAACACCCGCTTCTCGATCATCTGCAGGATGCACGACGTCTCGGTGGTGATGAAGTAGTTCTGGTAATAGTCCCACGGATTGACCGTCGTCGCCGAGTGGATGAGGGCCGGCACGTCCAGCTCCACCATCTTCTCGTAGAGCGGGAACCAGATCTCGTCGCCCATACCGGGAAAGGTATCCCTGCCCTCAAAGGGGTCCGGGTTGATCAACAAGCCGATCATCCCCAGTTCGTTGACGCAGCGCTCCAGCTCCGGGATCCACGTGCTCACCGGCTCAGTGGGGACCTGGGGCAAGGACGCCACGGCGCGATAGCGGTCGGGCGCGATCTTGACGGTCATCGCGTCGACGTCGTTCGAGGCCTGGCAATAGTAGTGGACGACCTTGGTGGGGATCTCGGAGTGCATCAATTGGAACGGGCGGGGTGAGATGAACTGAACGTCGGTCCCCACGTCGTCCATGATCGTCTTGATGTGGTTGTCCACTGCCTTGCGGAGTGACTCTTCATCCTGATGGAAGTTCCCCTGCGCGAGGGCTCGGGACGAGAGCAAGCCGGCCTTGTAGTTGCCGAGGTTGCCGCCGTTCGTGTGCGCGTGGGCATCGATGATCATGTGCCTGGCTCCCCCTTCTGGTGCGAAGCCCTCGCGGGCCCCGACGATCCCCTATCGTACGCCTATCGCCGTTTTCTGTGGAGGGGGAGACTTTGCGGCGCGTGAGCACCGGCCCATCACGCTCGGTTTGGTAGACTCGCTTTCAGGGCACGCAGATCTCATCGGAGGGCAGTGGAGTGACGACGTTCAGCGTTCCCGTGCAGATCGGCGACCTGGCAGCCACGCACTTCGAAACGATTGAGGCTGTGGTGGACAGGGGCTCGACGTTCACCGCGGTGCCAGGCGACATACTGCGTCGGTTGGGGATCCAGCCTGCGCGCCGGCAGTCGTTTCGGCTGGCGAGTGGCGACGTCGTCGAAAGCGACGTTGGCGACGCGCGGGTCCGCGTGGCGGGCCTGGAGGGAGTTACTCCGGTGATCTTCAACGGACCGGGAGAGCCGAATCTGCTTGGCGCAGTCACGCTGGAGGCGCTCGTTCTGGGCGTGGATCAAGTGGCGCAACGTTTGATCCCGGTCGAGGGCCTACGCGTCAGCCGCCTCGATCCGCGCTGAGTTCCGAAGATGCCCAAGATACCCCTCTCCGAAGGATGGGCTTCTTGGGCATCTTCGGCCAAAGTGAACGGTGTCGCGGCTAGCCCGGGGGCAGACATCTAGCGCCAGAGCCGCCCGACCGCATTCAGTATCAGCGTCAGTACGACGCTGATGAGGACCATCGTGGTCAACGGCAGGAATACCGGTACGCCGTCCCGCTGGCAGACGAGGTCGCCGGGCAGATGGCCGAGGATCGGGAAACGCACTCGGAGCAGCAGTAGGCCGCCGACGCCGTCGATGGTTATGTCCAAGATGAGAAGGAGTCAGCCCAGGTCGCTCGTCTCCATGTCATCATCGTACACATGGGCGCTAGCCTTACACCGGCTCGGATACCGGCGTCCAATCGTACGGCGCGGCCGCCCAGATGCGGGTGGTGTTGCGCTCCAGGCCCTCGCGCACGTAGCCCTCGTTGCAGGAGAGCGCAAGTGGGTTACCGTCCGGATCGCCGAAGTAGACGCCTACGCCATTGCCGGTGGCCTTGAGCTTGGGTCCATCGTGCGGTACGCCCGCAGTGACGAGGCGCGCCACGATCGGGTCCACTTCGTCGGGAGTAACCAGGAACGAGATCATCGGCAACGCCCGTCGCTGCTCCTCGTCGAGCCGGCCCCAGGCGGGCAACTCGGCGATCTCCAGCCGTACGCCGCTGACCTGGATCCACACGCGCCGGTCTGGCATCTCGCGGCGCTGCACCGCCTCCCCGCCGAGCATACCGGTGTAGAACCGCTCCGAGCGTGCGAGGTTCGTGCTCTTCAGCCCGATGTGCGACAGCCCCTGCATGGGCGCGCCCCCTGACAATGATGTCTACGCGACGATAGGTTAGTAGCAATGGGCTGTCAACGTCATCTGGTGCCGCGACCCAGTGGGGAGTATGCTGCGGTGGCGCGTCCATCGCTGGATTCACGCGTCCATCTCCGAATTCAGAATGCAGGAGGGCACATCATGTTGGGCGAGAAGATCGGCGAGTTGACGGGGCGAACGACGGGCATGCGCGTGCTGCCGGGCGACGACTACCGCTACGTGAAGATGGAAGTCACCGTCCAGCAGACGGGCCAGTTAGCCGGCGCCCCGGTCATGGACATCGGGACGTACACCATATTCGAGCGGGTTCCCGGGCAGATTTACGCTGAGGGCCAGGGCATCAGTCAGGGAGCTGACGGTGGCGCCATCTGGAATGGGCATGGAGTGGGCAAGGCCACAGGCAGTGGGATGGCGATGGCGATGCGCTTCTCGATCGCCTACCAGGCCGGCGAGTCCGGTGCGTTCAGCCGGCTGAAGGGCGTACTGGTCATCGGCGAGCACGAGGTCGACGCCGAGGGCAATACGGTGACGACCCTCTGGGAGTGGAAGTAAGATGAGCGGGTTGGCGGGACGCGCGGGG
>JAXDLH010000022.1:0-7103 GCA_034666705.1 Chloroflexota bacterium | reverse complement strand
GACGCCATCGACGATAATCCTGCCGCTCTGGCCGGGGGTGCCGCCGCCAGCCGCCACGAGCGGGTTCGAAGCCCACCGCGGGCAGCCCACCCTTCCCCTCTGATCCGTGAGCTAGGCGCGCGGCAGGACGGTGATCGTCCCCTTCATGCCGCGATCCCCATGGACCGCGCAGATGTAGTCGTAGACCCCCGGCGTGTCGAAGATGAGCGTCCAGCTATTGCCCGCTGGCCGGTCGTAGCCGATGCGGCCCGACGTGAACGCCTGCCGGGGGTCGAACACGTCGGCCGGCTTGTGCGGGTTGGCGGTGTCCGGGTTGGTCACGACGATCGTCGACCCATCCGCGGCCGTGTCTACGTAGGTATCCGGCGGCGGAGGCGCCACCGGGAAGAAGCCCACCGTGTGGAACGCGAACGACGACGTCCAGAGCACGGTATCCCCGGCAGTGATCGTCACGTTCTTCGGCATGAATTCAAGCACCTGGACGCGGAGATCGGTGATGCCGGCCTGCGTATTCCCAGCCTGCACGGACCAGACGCTGGTGCCGTTTGCCCCCGCGGCTTTGCCGGCCTGGGGGTTTTGGGCGTGCGCCGCCGGGAGCAGCGCGGTGAGGACCGCCTGCTCAGCCTCGGCCTGGGTATCGATCTCCGCCTGGCTCGGTGCGGTCGCCGTCGCGTCCACCACCTCGACCGTGCCATACATCTGGTTCCCGTGGATCAGACAGCGGTACTGATAAGTGCCCGGGGTGTCGAACGTCAGGGAGAACGACACCACCCGTGGAAGGCCGGGTTGCGGCTCGCTGCCGGTAAGCCTGCCGGAGGAGGCGAAGCCCACGCCGTTCCAGGTATTGTCGACGATCTCCGGGCTCATGAATGGATAGTATTGGGAGGGATTGGCCTGGTTGACGCCGGGGCGACCCGCGATTGGCAAGACCGGGGCTGGAACCGTCTGCCCGGGCGGCAGCGAGATCGTCCCCTGGGCGGGACCTGGGAACCCGCTCGTGCCGAAGGAGATCGTGTGGGCGGAATCGCTGTTCTGGTCCCAGGTGATGGAGTCGCCCGCATGTACGCGAATGTTTTGCGGGAAGAAGGCGAATACATCGTCGGTATCGCGGCCCGCGCCCACCAGTACGGTTAGATTGCGGCTCTCCTGCGCCACGGGGGCAGCCGAGGAGATCGATTGCGAGGTCGCTAGCACCAGAGTGCCCACGACCGCCAGGAGTGCAGGGATCCGACGTCGCGTCGCACCGGGCCCGCCGCGCACCGTCTGGGTGATCTGTTGCCATGCAGGGAACAACGAGAGTCGCAGGAGCCGGTCGAACCCAGGACCCGATGTCTCGCGCATCCAGTAACCTTCCTTCTGCTTCACTCAGCTTGTGGATTCCGCTTACTGATCGTTTTGCAACGTGCCAGTCGCAAGGGCAATCAACTCCACGGCCAGCCTGGAAAACACCACCTGGCATCCCCGCCGCTCGTCGAGCGGCTGCAAGCGCGCCCTGCACGATGCCCGCCCGCCACGCACAAAATGAATAATCTGCAAGAGAGTACTGGGCCCACGCAAAGACGTCATGCGTACGAGTACCCATCTTGCGGGCGGGTCGTACCCAACCTGCGGGGGAGCCGGCGCAGCGAGGGGTGGGAGGGGTTAGCGGGGGGCGCCGGGTGCCGCTGGCACAAGGCCGTGGGTGAGCGCCCACGTCGTGGCGGCCGCGCGCGCCGAGCTGCCCGCCACGCGGATCTTCGCGTAGACATTCGCGACGTGCCGCTCGACGGTCCGCTCGCTGAGTACGAGCGCCTCGGCGATCGCATGGTTGCTCCGGCCCGCCATGAGCAGCCGGAGCACCTCGAGCTGCCGCTCGGTCAAGCCACCCGGAGCGGGTGAGAGGACTGCGGCCTGTGCCTCCCGGCCCTCGCCCGCGGTATCGCCCAACTCCGCCGCGAGCGCCTGCGCCGCCGCGAGCGCCTCGTCGATCAGCAACGTGCGCCCCACCGCCCACGCCGCGGCGAAGCCTTGCTCACCGATGGTCACCCGCAGCGCGGCCACGGCTCGCTCATAGCTGGCGAGGTAAAACGGCACGACTGGCGCAGCGTTCTCCTCGCGGAACCTCTCGGCTGCTCCGAGGAGCTGCGCCGCCCGCACGGCCGCGGGCTGCATTGCTCCCACCTCGGCGAGTCCCTCCAGGCAGGTCACGCTCATGAGCCGATCGCCTACCATCTGGCAGGCGGCCAGGCTCTCGCCAAAGAGCCGCGCCGCGCGGTCGGGCTGGCCGCGGTCGCGAGCGAGCGTTGCCGCTTCATAGAGAGCGAGCCCCAGTCCCCACGTGTAGCCGAGTTCCCGGG
The DNA here is from genome assembly GCA_034666705.1 of Chloroflexota bacterium. Lineage (GTDB taxonomy): Bacteria > Chloroflexota > UBA6077 > UBA6077 > SHYK01 > JAXDLH01. The sequence continues at coordinate 4,767 of JAXDLH010000022.1, read as the reverse complement.
CGCAGGATTCGGCCTCCGCGCAGGCGGCGACCGCCGCACTGTCGTCGCCTAACACGCGCGCAACCGCGGCCAGCAGGTAAAGGGCGTGGTTCATGCCCCATCGATCGCCGACCTGGCGGAACCCGGCCGCGCTCTCCTCCGCCAGCGAGCGTGCCCGCGCCAGATCGCCGGACGAGGCTCCGTAAGCGGCTATCGCAAAGGTGAAGTGTGCGATGCCCCACGCGTCTCCAATGGCTTGGGAGAGTGTTGCGCCCTCCTCCGCGAGGGCACGCGCCGGGGCAAGCTCACCGCGGTTGCGCATGACAGACTCCTGGACGACGAGGGCGAAGATGAGGCCTTGTTCATTGCCCAGCTCCCGCCACCGCGCCACGCCCTGCTCGACCAGCGCGTGCGCGGTCGCCACACTCGACTGCTGAAACGCGAGAGCGCCCGCCCCCACCAATCCCGCGGCCACCGCCCGGCTCCTGGCTGTCCGATCCACGTGTGCTAACGCCTGTTCCAGCCGGCGGCGTCCCTCGCCGAGGTAGCCGCGCACGTACCAGAACCACACCAATGCGGCTGCCAGCCGGATCCCGGTCTCGCCGCCCGGCTCGCCGGCGCACCAATTCAGCGCCGCGCGCAGGTTGCCCAGCTCGCGCTCCAGCCGTTCGAGCCAGACGCACTGCTCGGCGCGGCGCAGGTAGGGCTCGGCTGCCTCGGCCAGCGTCGTAAAGTAGGCGGCGTGCCGCGCCTCCGTCGCGTCCATCTCGCCGCTGGCCGCCAGCAGCTCACGGGCGTACTCGCGGATCGTCTCCAGCATGCCGAACCGGATCTCACCGTCCGCTGCCTCGTTCCGTTGGACCAGGCTCTTGTCCACGAGCGCGCGTAGCTGCTCCGCCGTCGAGCTCGCCGGCGCGTCCTGGAGCGTGCACACCGCCTCTACGGCCTCGCGGGTGCAGCCGCCGGCGAACACCGCCAACTGGCAGAAGAGCCGCTGCTCGGCAGGATCCAGCAGGCGATAGCTCCACTCGAGCACACTCCGCAGGGTGCGCTGCCGGGCGGGGAGGTCCCGCGCACCCCCCGTGAGCACGTCGAGCGGGCGCTCCAGTCGCTGCAACAGCTCGTGCGGCCGGAAGAGCTCCATGTGCGGCACCGTGAGCTCGATCGCCAGCGGCAGCCCGTCGAGCCGGTGACAGATTTCGGCCAGGATGGGCGCGGCGGCGTCGGCGATCGTCAGGTCCGGTCGCCACTCCGCCACCCGCGCGAGGAGCAGAGCGCTGGCCGCGTAGTCGGCGAGCGCCGCGCGCGTCAGAACTCGATCGAGCTCCGGGAGGGGCAGCGGCGGCACGATCAGTTCCCGCTCGCCCCGCAGGCGCAGCCGTTCGCGGCTGGTCACGAGGATGGTGAGCTGCGGGCACGCCTCGAGCAGGTCGGCGATCAGTGGCGCAGCCTCGATCACATGCTCGAAGTTGTCGAGGATGAGCAGCGCCCGCTTGTGACGCAGGAACTCACGCAGCACGTCCAGGATGGGGCGGCCGCCCATCTCCTGGACGCCGACCGTATGGGCGATGACCGAGACGACAAACTCGGGGTCCCGGACTGGTGCCAGGCCGATAAGGTAGGCGCCATCCCGGTAGCCGCCGCCGAGGTCAGCCGCCACCCGCAGTGCCAGTCGTGTCTTGCCGGTGCCCGGTGCCCCGGTCAGAACCAGGAGTCGATGATCGGCCAGCAGTTGCCTGATCTCACCCGATTCCGTCACCCGGTCGACGAAGCTGGTCAGCGGCTGGGGCAGGTTCGTCAGGGGTACGCTTGACCGCATCCGCGCTCCTCAGTGGCTGGGCGACAAAGCCTCGAAAAGTGCCGGGCCGTGATTCATACCGCAAAATCGCCTGTACAGCGTCTCTAGCGCGTCACCAGGTATGTCGGCTATCTGAAAATCATGCGGCCTCAGGGACCAGCAATTGGCACGAGTTGTCACCAGGTGCTGGGTGGTCTGTGCAAGGCAGATCTTAGCACGTGTCTACCATACCGCCTAACACCCGTCAAGTTACGAGGATCTTTCATCTCTCGTAGTCACTCCATGCCAGAACGAATGATTGAGGTGGTCTGCCCCCACCTTGCGACGATCTGATTTAAGTTGGATGCGTTGCTTGGCAATGGCAGGGCCTGGCGAAGTTGGTGCAAGGAGGAGGCGAAGAGTTGCTCTGCGGTGAGCTCGAAGCCCGGCAGCTCCTCGTCCAGGTCGATGCGCGCGGCGCCACGCACCACGTGCAAGGTCCGGTCGCGGCGCACGACGACGACCGAGCAGTCATCCGGATCGACGAGGAGCGCAACCGCCACCCCGGCTGCGATGAACTCTTCACAGCGTTGGAGCTGCGAAACCGCGATCTGCCCCGGGGAGATGATCTCGACGGTGATGTCCGGCGGCTCGCTGAACGTACCATGGACCGCCTGGCCCTGCTCGTCGATGGGGATGCAGTCCCAGCGATAGACGACGATATCCCGAACGCGCGAATACCTGGGCAGGGTCCGGCGCGCTTCGGTGAAGGCGAAGGCCAACCGTCTGGGCCGGCCAAACGCATTGATGAGCACGGCGAGCGTCGGCTGGAAGATGCTATGCGGGATGTCAGGCGGCGCCTTCTGGGTGACTCTCTCATCCTCGTACTCGAGCGCCGGCTTCTCCTCGGGGAGCGCGAGGGACTCCTCGAGCGTCATCGTCTCCGGCGTGGTTGCCATCACGGCGCCTCCCAGTCGCGCCTCGTCTGATTAATAGCGATCCCTGCCACGGCTCGGGCCTGCTCGAGCCCTCGACACGCTCGTGACGAGCGGGAATGGCGTGCGGGTGTTACCATTGGAAGCAGACTATGCCGCGCGGCTGCTTCGCCGTTTGCCCGGCGCCTGCCCGAGCCTGGAGCATCATGAGCCGTTCAACTGACATCAATTCTTGCTACGTCTGTGTCAACCTGAGCTGCGCCGAGGCCGGCTCCCAGAAGCTGGTCGACGCCCTCGAGGAGCGCCTCGCCGACTCCAACGTCGACGTGCGCACCCACATCTGCTTCGGCGCCTGCTGGATGGGCCCGAACATCGTCCTCTACCCGGAGGGCACCTGGTACTCGAACGTCGCGGAGAGCGACGTGGACGACATCGTTACCCACGTCAAGGGCGGTCCGCCGGTCGCGCGGCTGCTCAGTGGCACCGACGAGAGCCACCACAAGCTCGTCCTCGAGATCCTCGAGGCGATGATCGGCACATGATCACCTCAGCGTTGTCAGGGGCGACTATCGCCATCTCCTGAGCCTGTCGCTCACAGACGAGGTTTGCGGTCGTTAGCGGCTAGCGCTGGTGAGTGCCGGTTGCGGCGCGTTGGCCGGTGCCCCTTCCATCTCATGGCCATGCGCGGCGAAGAATGAGTCCCGCCGCCCGATCCGGACCGCGAAGCACGCGCCGATGAGGGCGATGATTGCGCCGGCGAGGCAGGCCTCGTGCCAGGCGGCGAGCGTGCCGGGGCGCGCGGCCTCGGCGATCACGCCGATGACTGGCCCTGGCGCGCGGCTGACGAAGACCGTGGCCAACAGCGCCACGCCCACCGCGTTTCCAACCTGCCGCTGCGTCTGGTAGACGGATGAGGCTCGCCCGATCTTCTCACGCGGAATCCGCGCATAGGCCGCCGCCTGCGCGCTCACGAAGATGAAGGCGTTGCAGGCGCCGCGCACGAAGAGCAGCGCGCGGATCGGCCACAGGTCGGTCTCCAATCCGATCAGCACCATCATGCCGGTCGTAACCGCGAGCCCCACGGTGCCGATGATCATATTGCTGCGCGGACCCAGGCGCGTGTAGGTGCGGGCGGTGACCTGCGTCATGATGAGGCTGCCGATTGTCTGCGGGAACGTCGTCAACCCCGATTCGAGCGCCGTGAACCCGCGTACCTCTTGCAGATAGAGCGGGAGCAGGAAAAGCACGCCGGCGAGGGCGGCGTTGGCGGTGAAGGCGGTCAGCACCCCGACCCGGAACATGCGGTCCTTGAACAGAGTCAGATCGAGCATCGGTGCCGCAATGCGCCGCTCGACCGGCACCAGCAGGGCAAAGCACACCACGCCGACGACACCGGGCACCCACACGGAGGGCTCCGTCCAGCCATAGTCGGGTCCACGGGAGAGGGCGGCAAGCACCCCGGCCAGCCCCAGGCCGGAGAGCACGAAGCCGAACGGGTCGAACTTGCCGGCCGTCGCCTCCTTGTGCTCGCGCAGCGCGAACAACCCGAACAGGAAACACGCGATTCCAATCGGCAGGTTGATAAAGAAGATCCAGCGCCAGTTGCCCTGGTCCACGAGGAAGCCGCCGAGCAGCGGCCCGGCCATCGGCGCGATCGAGGTGGGAATGGTGAGGACCGCCGAGGCCCGCGCGCGCTCCTGCACGGAGAACGCACGGAAGAGCATCGCCATGCCGACGGGCGTCATCATGCCGCCCCCGATCCCCTGCAGCACACGAAACACCGTGAGCGACTCGATGCTCCACGCCAGGCCGCACAGCCCCGAGCTGAGCACGAACGCCGCCACTGCGAAGAGGAACGTGCGTTTGTTGCCGAAGCGATCGCCGATCCAGCCCGACGCTGGGACCCAGATCGCGAGGCTTAGCAGGTAGCCGGTGATCACCCACTCGAGCGAAGCGGTGCTGGCGTGAAACTCGGCGGAGAGCGTGGGCAGGGCGACGTTGAGACTGGAGTTGCCGACGAAGACGATCAACAGGCTGAGGCACAGGACGATCAACGTCCACCAGCGGCGCGGGTCG
>JAXDLH010000021.1:0-20466 GCA_034666705.1 Chloroflexota bacterium | reverse complement strand
GAAGCGTGGAACGAGCCGGATCTCGCCGAGGTATTCTGGCCCGGCTCTACGGCGGACTATTACCAACTCCTGAAGGTGACGTATCTCAATCTGAAGTACGTCGACCCGACCAACCAGGTACTGCTCGCCGGCCTCGAGTACTGGAACAACATGCCCTTCCTGGACGATCTGCTCAAACTCATGATGGCCGATCCAACTGCCCCGGGGAATAATTACTACTTCGACGTGCTTCCCTGGCACCAGTACAGCCGCCCGAGTGACGTGTACGACCGGGTCTTGCAGAGCCGGCAGAAGCTGGCCCAGACGATCGGCGTCAAACCGATCTGGGTCAACGAGGCAGGTGTATCGGCGTGGGATGAATCACCCCAATACAATTTCCAGCCATATCAGTGGGCCGCCACACTGCAAGAGCAGGCGTCGTACGTGATCGAGGCGGGTGCCTATGCCATTGCTGCTGGTGCGGACAAGTTTTTCTTTTACCGGTTGCAGGACACCGCATGGCCAGAGGCGCTCGGACTGGTGCGGCTCGATCGAACCTTGCGCCCGTCGTATGTGGCGTATCAGGTTGCCAGCCACAACCTCTCGTTCATCGACTCCGCGACGTTACAACACATGCAGAACGTCGAGGCGATCGCCATGCGTCGCGGGACGGACCGCGTTACCGTGGTATGGAACCGTACGCCGAACCGGTTGGTAGCAGCGATAGGGGCACGGGCCACGACGGCTACCGTGACGGATCAGACTGGGGCTACGCGGACGGTCCGCGCCACTGGCGGCGCATTTCAGCTCGACCTTGGGCCCGCAACTGCCAACAATGGTGTTGACGCAACCGACTATTTCATCGGGGGGCCGCCGCTGATTCTGCTGGAGTCCCCCGCGGCCCAGCAGACGGCCGAGGAGACGAACCCGGTCCTCAGCTATGGCGGGAGTTGGGATGTGTTGAGCACGCCGGGCGCTAGCGGCGGCGCGGTGCGACGGGCTGCCGTCCCGGGCCTCGGCGTGGCAGTCGACTTCGATGGACCGAGTGTGACCTGGGTGACGACGAAGGGGCCGGACCACGGCATCGCCCGGGTAACCGTCGACGGCGCGGTCCAGGCGGACATCGATCTCTACGACCCCACTGAGCTCGCGGACATCCCGTATACGTTTGGCGAATTCAGCTCCGGCACGCACCGTTTCGTCATGACGATCTTGAGCCAGGTCAACGGCGCATCGACCGGCACGCTCGTCGACGTGGACACGATCTCGGCGCAAACGCTGCGTCAGGCGCCGCCGCCACCGACGCCGTCCCCCGTCTCGTCGCCTACGCCGACGGCGAGTCCAACCCCACGGCCGACGGCGACGCCAATCGCCTCACCCACGCCCATTGCCACCGCGACGCCCCCGCTCTCGCCGACGCCCACGGTTTCGCCATTGGTTACGGTGGTAACCGGCACAACCGGTTCGACGCCCGCGGAGCCGCTCGAAGCTATCATTGATGAGATCTCTTAGCCGCGGGCCTGTTCGGCTCGTCGACGGGCTCAGGATCAGGGCGAATGAAAGCTCTTCCTCGGACGCGCATTGAAGGCTGACGCGACCCTCGATGCCACTGCCGTGCTGTGCCCGATCCCCATTATCTGGACCGCCGAGCGAATCAAGGGGCTCGGCGTCGGCCAGGTGCTCGAGGTGCTTGCGACTGACGTGGCGATCCTTGACGACCTGCCGGCGTGGTGCCGCGCAACTGGGCACGAATTCCTCGGTTTCGAGACCGAGCTGCCGCTCTACCGCGGCTACACGCGCCGAAGCCACGACTGAGCGCGGCTATACTTCCGCCACTACCACGTATCGTTCGAAAGGATGCCAGGCCGATGACCGCTACCCGCCGACTCGCAATCGAGACGCTCGAAGTGCCCATTGCCGACCTCCAGCGCATGGTCGCAACCGCACTGGAGGAAGATCTCGGCTGGGGCGACATTACGACGGACAATCTCGTCCCTGCAGACGCGACGGCGCGCGCCGCCCTCGCCTACCGTGAGCCCGGTGTGGTGTGCGGGTTGCGGGTGGTGGCAGAGGTGTTCCGCGCCATCGACGAGCGGATCGTCGTCGAGCCGCGGGCGCAGGAGGGCGACCACGTGGCGACCGGTGCCACGGTCGCCATCGTGCGGGGACCGGCGCGTGGGATCCTCAAAGGGGAGCGAGTCGCGCTGAACTTCATCCAACGGATGGGGGCGATCGCCACTGCAACCGGCCGCTACGTCGCCGCGATCGAGGGTACGCGCACCCACGTGATCGACACGCGCAAGACCACACCAGGCCTCCGGGCGCTCGAGCGTTATGCGGTGCGGGTCGGTGGGGGCCGCAACCACCGCTTCAACCTCTCCGATGGCGTGCTCGTCAAGGACAACCACCTCGCCGCGATGCGGAGCCAGGGGATCGGTACCGTCGAGGCGCTCCGCCAGCTCCGCGACCGCATCCCGCACACCGTCAAGATCGAGGTCGAAGTGGACCGAGTCGATCAGATCCCGGACATGATCGAGGGGGGCGCGGATGTGATCTTGCTGGACAATTTCCGCCCTGAGCAGGTTGGCGAAGCCGTGCGCGTAATCAGCGGCCGTGCAGCCATCGAGATCTCAGGTGGGGTGCGGTTCGAGACGATCAGGGAGTATGCGGCGCATGGCGTCGACGTCATTTCGGTGGGTGCGCTCACGCACTCCACGCCCGCGCTCGACATCGGTCTGGACTTCGAGCTCGAGGAGCCGGGCAGGGCGTGAGCGCGGCGCCCGATACCACCATCGTCTTCGTGCGCCACGGCAATGTTCACAATCCGGAAAACCTGATCTACGGTCGACTCCCGCGTATGCGGCTGTCGAGCCGCGGGCGCGACGACGTGGAGCGCACCGCCCAATATCTCGCCGACGTGCCGCTCGCCGCGGTCTATACCAGCCCGCTGTTACGAGCGCGCCAGACCGCGGAAGTCATTGCCAGCTACCATCCGGGGACGCCGCTGCGCCGTGCGAGCGGCCTGGTGGAGGTGCACTCCTCGTGGGAGGGCCACTCGAACAAGGTGGTGCAGGAGACCCAGGGCTTCAGCTTCTACGACCCACCCAAGGGTGAAGGCGACGAGACGATCGACGACGTCTTCACCCGGATGGATCGCGTGGTCCGCACGGTGAGGCGTCGTCACCCCGGGCGCACGACGGTATGCGTCAGCCATGGCGACCCGATCAAGATTCTCAGAATCGGCTACTCGGGCAAAGAGCTGACGCCAGCCAACGTGCGCGCGCCCGACCCTGGCCAGGCCTCACTCGTGACGTTCGTCTTCTGGCATGCCCACACGCTGCCCATCATCAGCGCGATCGACCTCGGCATGCTCGAGCGACTCGCCGATGGCGAGCATATCCGGGCGTTCGAGGCTCGGCGCAAGCACGAACGCGAGGAGGCCGAGCGCAAGGCACGTGAAGCCGCCGAGAACGCGGTCGTCGTGTAGGTACAGGGCCGACGTCTCGTTACTGGAGATTGCTCCGCAGGTGGCTCACCATCTTGCCCCAGGCGTCAGCGGACTCCTGCGGCTTGTGGACCTCGGGCCGCGTGTCATTCATGAAGGCGTGGTCCGCGCCCGGGTAGACCACCAGTTCTGCCTGCTTGCCTGCGGCCTTGACGGCATTGACGACGTTGCCAGACGGATCGGGACCAGCCATATGGTCCTTATCACCGCAGATTAGCAAGAGCGGCGCAGAGAGCTTGCTGTAGTCTGGCTTCACGGCGGGATGAATCCCATAAAAGTCGACGACCGGGCCGACGTCGTTGCTCACCGTGCCTGCGAATAGCGCGAGCTGACCGCCCATGCAGAAACCCACCGCGCCTACTTTGGCGCCCGTGGCGCCGTTCGCCTTGAGCGCGGCCGCCGCGCCTCGAAGATCCTTCTCGGCTTGCTCGATGTCGAGCGCCATCATCAGCTTCCCGGCCTCGTCGGGCTCGCGGGTCATGTCGCCGTGGTAGAGGTCGGGTGCCAGGGCGACGAATCCCTCGCTGGCGAGCCGATCGGCGAGGCTCTTGACGTGGTCGTTGAGCCCCCACCATTCCTGGACCACGATGACGCCGGGACCAGTGCCGGACGCAGGCTTCGCCAGATATCCGTTGGCCGTGCCGCCGTTCGCGCGAAACTCGATCATCTGACCCGCCATCGTTCTCCCCCCCAACGACGATTTCGGCACAGCGGCAGGGGCAGTTGTGCCTGGCGCCATTCTAGCATCGGCTCCGAGCGCATGAAGCCTCAGGGTTGCGCGTTGTTTGGACTGCAGTGAGTGCCATTTGGCTACCAGCATAGGAAGCCTCGGGCTCACCCTTAGCGTGGACTCACGAGCTCGTTGCGTGGCGCACGAGCTGGATCGCGATCGAGCCCATCAAATCCATCGACCAGGGCTGCACACGCTGCCACACGTCGAAGATCGTGTGATACTCGGGATCGTCCGACCAGTAGAACATCACGGCCGGGAGGCCGGCATTGATGAACGAGGCGTGGTCGCTGAGGCCGCGCAGCGGCCGGGTCAAATCGAGCGGCTCATAGCCCTGCGAGGCTGCGTAGGTCATCGCGAGCGACACCCAGGGCTCGGTGCCCGCGAACGCCGGGTTGTCGCCAACGGAGAGCATGTCGAGGCTCATCATCACCTTGAGCCGGTCGCGATCCGTGGCAGACAGCCGGCGAACGTAATCCGCGCTGCCCAACAGGCCGATCTCCTCAGCGCCAAACGCGACATAACGGACGTCGACGCCCGGCACCGGGTTCCACGAGAGCTCGCGCGCCACTTCGATCATCGTGGAGGTGCCGGAGCCGTTGTCGTTGGCGCCCGGCCCCTGCGGAACCGAGTCATAGTGGGCGCCGACGATAACGAGCGGCCGGGTGGGATCCTCGTCTGGACGCATTGCTACGACGTTCTGGCTCGTGCCGGAGTTGCCCCGTGCCGAGAAGGGGAACGGCGCCACGTCGACCGCGTAGCCCATGCCGCTGAGTTCATCGGAAAGGTAGGCTGCCGCGCGTCGTTCCGCATCGGAGCCAGCCGGGCGAATCCCGATCGTCTCGGCCAGCATGCGATCCACCGCCAGCGCGCGCTCGGCGAACGGCGCAGGGTCGGCCGGCTGGTTCTCCTGGGCCGAGGTCTGGACCGATGCTGCTACCTGGACGGGCGCCAAGGCGCGCTGCGGCGAACCAAGGCCCGTAGGGGCGACCAGCGCGACGAGCGTGACCGACGCGAGCGCACGCCCGAGGGCCTGCATCATCCCGAGTCCCTGCCAATCGCCTGGCGGTAGAGGGTGAGCGCGTTGCGCAGCAGCATCGCGGTCGTCACCGGCCCCGTGCCGCCCGGCACCGGCGTGAACAGGCTCGCGCGCTCCTGGGCGGCGGGCTCCACGTCGCCGACCGTTTTGCCATCCAGGACGTTCACGCCGAAGTCGATCACGGCTGCGCCGGGCCGAATCCAGTCGGCTTTCACCAGTCCCGCACGGCCGGCGGCAACTGCGACGATGTCGGCTTCCCGCACCACTGCGCCCATGTCCGTGGTGCGCGTGTGGCAGATGGTGACCGTCGCGTCGTTTTGCAGCAGGAGCAGCGCCATTGGGCGGCCCACGGGCGTACTGCGCCCGACCACCACCGCGCGGGCGCCGCTGATGGGCACGTCGTTGCGGAGCAGAATCTCGAGCCCGCCAAGCGGCGTGGCCGGCACGATCGTCGGTCGGCCCTGAGCGAGCCGCCCCGCATTTGTCGGGTGGATGCCGTCGAGATCTTTGGTGGGGTCGAGCGCCTCGAGCAGCGTAGCGAGCGGAATCTGTGGGGGAAGCGGCGTCTGGATCTGAATCCCCTGGATCTCTGGATCGTTGCTCAATGCTTCGACAAGGGCAATAGCTTCGTTCAGGCCAGCGTGGGTCGGCAGCTCGTGCAGATCGACTGTCGCGCCTGCCTCGCTGAACGTGCGCTGGAGGCGGCGCGTGTACTGCGAGGCGGCCGCGGCGTCGGCTAGCTGCAAAATCGCCATGCGCGGCGGGACGCCGCTGGCCGAGGCCTCCGCTTGGAAGGCGGCGGTTACCTCGTCGCGGATTTCACGGGCGAGCGCGTTGCCGTCGACGACGATCCCCATGGCGACTCTCCCAATGTGCGCTGCGTCTGCGGAGACGTTGCTAGTGCGCGGTGAGGATCTGGATACCGGAGATGATAAGGCGGACGCCGATGAAGGCGATGCCAACGGTGAGCAGGCGGACAATCGCCCACTGGGGGATGCGCCCGGAGATGCGGGGACCGATCTGCGCGCCCACGAGCACGCCGATTGAGATGAGGACGATCCGCACCAGGATCGCGAAGTCGAAGTCGCCGAGGATCAGGTGGGTGATCGTGCTCGTGAGCGACGAGAACAGGAGCATGAATGTCGAGGTGGCGGTGGCGACGAGCAAGGGGATGTGCAGGATCGTAATCGCTGCCGGGACCATCACGAGCCCGCCGCCGATACCAGTCAAGGCGGAGATAAAGCCGACGCCCAGTGAGATGATGAACGCCTGCATCGGGGAGAACGCATACGTGAACACACGGCCCGAGCTATCGGATACCTGGCGGGCCATCAGGCCGGGACGGGGCTCGAGCGGAATGGCCTCGCGCCGCCGAGGATTCGCGAGGTACAGGGCGACGAGGAACATCATGATCCCGAAGCCCAGATCGAAGTACCCTCGGGGCTCGTACTTGGTCAAGATCGTGCCGATGATCGACCCGGGCGTGACGCCGGCGGTCATGATGAGGCCGGTCTTGTAGTCGATCCGGCGCAGCCGCCGATACGCGAACGTCCCCGAAAGGCCGTTCACGGCCACGACCGCCAGGGACAGGGTGGTGATGGCGCTCGCCTTCTCCGTCGGATCGATGAGGGCGAGGACGGGCACGAGGAGGAAGCCGCCGCCGGCCCCGATTAACGTCCCGTAGGTCGCGGCGATCAGGCCAAGCAGAATATAGAGCGCGGCCGTCAGAATCTCACTCAGCGGCACGAGGCGCCCTCCGAGTTGGACTGGTGGGGCAGACTGTCACGAGCCAGCGCTGCGGCTCGCCACGGCTTCGAGCGTCTGCGCGACGGCCGCGTCCGCACCCTCGGTTGCGGTGCCGATGCGGGCGCGCATGCGAGCGACAAAGTCGGCGTCTTTCAGCGACGCGAGGTTCAGACTGGCCTGGTCGGCGGCTCCGCGTAATGCGCCGAGCGCCAGGTGGGCGCCAACTGCCACGTCCGAGAGGAGTTGCGTGTTCGTGATGCGCCCCGCTTGCAGCGCGAGGTCGACGACCTGGCGCGCGGCCTCCGCGGTCTCCACCGGCACGGTGGTCGCGTCGTGCATGCTCGCCTCAATGGCTGTGGCGCGAGCCGTGCGCTCGTGGTCGGTGCTGCGCGGGAGGCCATAGGCGGCACGCACGGCGCCGTACGCGCTCACGTCGCCATTCGCGAGGCCGATCAGTCGCTGCCGCAATTGTTGGGTGGCGCGGAGGATGTCCTGCACGTCACTCTCGACGTCCGCGTAGCGTGGACGGCCGATCGTGAAGGTGCAGACCATCGTCAGCATCGCCGCGGCCATCGCGCCAGCCAGGGCGGCGAGACTGCCGCCGCCTGGTGTCGGGTCGCTCGAGGCGAGGCGATCCAGGAACTCGTCGATCGTGAGGGAAGCAACGTCCATGGCGTCGGCATTCTAGCAGCCCTCTATGGCCGGCCGCCGCCACCCTTTCCGTCGTGCAGCCCACAGTGTGGGAGCCTTTTGTAGCGCAGAACCACATCCGCCCACCTGAGGCGGGCCTATAATCGGAGCGATGGCCTCGACACCGGCGACCAACGAGCCCCGCTCTGGCATCGGTCCCGCAGCCGCGACGCCCCGCGTCGCCGCCCCGGATCGACGCCCGGTTGGCGTATTCGACTCGGGGGTGGGCGGCGTGACCATTTTGCGTGAGATTCTCGCGCAGGCCCCCACTGAGCACTGCCTCTACGTCGCCGATAGCCGCGAAGCGCCCTACGGCGAGAAGCCACCGTGGTACATCGTCGAGCGCTGCGAGCGGATCGTTGACTTCCTGCTCGCCCGCGACGCCAAAGTGATCGTGGTCGCCTGCAATACCGCATCCGTGGTGGCGCTGACTCATCTCCGGCAGCGGTACACGGTGCCGATCGTCGGGATTGTGCCCGCCGTGAAGCCGGCAGTGGCGCTGACGCGCACGGGCAAGATCGGGGTGCTCGCCACGCCGACCACCGCGCAGAGCGAGCCGCTCGCCCAGTTGATCGAGGAGTTTGCCGAGGGCGTCGCGGTGGTCACCGAGGTTTGCCCGGAGCTCGTCCCGCTCATCGAGCGCGGTATGCTCGCGGGACCGGAGATCGAAGAGCCGCTCCGGCGTCATCTGGACGCGCTGCTGGCGGCGGGCGTCGACGTCATTGCACTCGGCTGCACCCACTACCCGTTGCTGCGTGAGCTCATCGGCGAGATCTGCGGACCGAGCGTGGCGATTCTGAACCCGGCCGATGCGGTGGCGCGTCAGCTCTGCCGAGTGCTGGCCACGAAGGAACTGGAGAGTGACGCGTCGGCGGCATTGACGCCGTACTTCACGACGGGCTCCCCGGGAGAGTTCCGGGAGGTACTCCGCCTTCTCGTCGCACCGGAGCCGGCGTCAATCGAAGCCATCGATCTGGACCGGGTCGACGTGCCATGGTGACACAGTTGTGATGCCCGCCGTAACGCGACGGAAATGCATTGCTCATTTGCGGTGTGGTATGCTTCCTCTCGCGAAGGAGGTGATGCCCATGAGTGATCAACCTACGGGCATTACCTCGGGGGCGGCGGCGTAAGCTCGCAACCCCTGGGGTAATGTCCAAGGCAGCAAAAGGCCCGTTCCGGATTCCGGAACGGGCCTTGCCGTTTCTACCCCAAAAGCCAGTCGCTGCCCAGGCCTGACGAATCGGCCCAACCTGCGACTATGCGCCGCACGCCGCACGCCGCATTCACGCCACGATCTCCTCGCCGCCGTCCACGTTGATCACGTTACCCGTCATCCAGGCGGCGCCGGGCTGGGAGAGCACGGCGATCGCGGCCGCGACGTCCGGGGGGGTAGTCATGCGTCCACTCGGGTTGCGGGCGCTGGCCTGCTCGATGAGCTGCTGGTGGACCGGAATCTTGCGCAGCGCCGGCGTGTCCGTGACACCGGCGCGGATCGAGTTGACGCGGACCCCAGCCGGCGCGAGCTCAACCGCGAGCTGCCGCACGTGGGCGTTCAGCGCCGCCTTGGCTGCTGAGACGGCCCCATAGGTGGGAATCGCCCGCACGTCGCCGCCGCTCGTCATCGCCCACACCGATGCACCCCGGCCGAGGAGCCCCGCATGGACGAGGTCGCGGGTCCAGTAGACCAGCGAGTTCGCCATCACGTCGAGCGTCATCTCCATCTGGGCACGGGTCAGAGTCTCTTTCGGGTCCTCCGGTTTTACGAAGGCGCGGAGTGTACCGAAGGCGAGTGAGTGGAGCACGACGCGGACCGGCGCCTCACCGCCCGCCGTCTCGCGAATCGCGTCGATCACCTGGGCGCGCTTCGCGTCGTCTGCCGCATTGACGTTGAAGAACGCCGCGCGTCGGCCATGTCCCTCGATCTGTGCCGCGACCTCGTGGGCGAGCGGCAGGGTCTGCGCACGGTCCAGGTGCACGCCGAACACATTCATCCCGCAGCGAGCAAGCTCCACGGCGGTGGCGCCGCCGAAACCGCTGGAGGCGCCGAGGATCAGGGCCCAACCGCCGAGCTGAGGAGTCGCGCTGCCATCCATCGAGGTCTCCGGTGCGAGGCTCCCGGCGGGCCCACCTCGGGGCCTCAGGGCGTCGGATTCTACGGACCACCGTTCGGGAGGGGCAAGGGCCTGTCGCCGGTGAAGTAGATGGCTGCTTGTCGGTGGCTGGCTATAATCTTGCGCACGGACGTGCCCGGTGCCGGCCGGAGTGGCGGAATGGCAGACGCGGTGGTCTCAAAAACCATTGGGGGCGACCCCGTGCGGGTTCGAATCCCGCCTTCGGCACCCAGTAACCATAGAGCTATGCGCACTACATACGGGAATCGGCTGTAACAATCCCGAGGGCAAAAGAGCGTTTGCTATCGGATTGCTACCGGAGCGTTTCACTGAGCCTCGACGGCGCGCCGCAGTTCGCGTAGCCCATCCTCAAACGCCATCGCCGCGGCCCTTTTGGAGGTCCGGTAGGACGTAGCTGCAGAGGTTTAGCTGGTTGCGATAAACGCATGCCAGAGGGGCTCGGAAACGATCCTGGATTGCATCCTGCGCTCAGCATGAGCGTCGCGTGCGTGTGGCGCAGATCGCGCAGGCGGATACGCGGGATCGCAGTCTATTTTGCGACCCGGGCAAAGCCCCGGCTCATCTCGTCGGGATTGCGCGGCTGGCCGCGATCTCCGAGCGAGGTGCGGCAAGATCAAGGCCGCGTGCGAGCGGTGTGGGATGCCGTGCGCTCCGTGGCCGATTCTCCGGCCGGCAAGAATGAGCTGCGCGGCCTGAGCTGCTCCATAAAGCCCGACTCTTCCAGCTCGAGGACGTAGCGGAGGTCGCACACCGTCAGCGGGTTGATCCCGTCGAAACCGCCCACTTCTTCGCCCAGCATGGCAAACGTGTTGGCCAGGGCATCAAGCCTCGGGATCGGCTTCGTGTCCAGGGCGCTGCGCAGGCGTTCGTACTGGCGCCGCAGGGCGGTATCGTCCTTGATGCCCATGAGGCGAGCGGGCTCGCCGCTCATGATGGCAAGCGCGGTGTCGGCGTCGTTGTGGAAGGTGTCCAGGGCCCGGTATAGCGCGCGAATAAACCGGCGGAGATCGTCCTCGTGGGCCGTGACGAATGGGCCGAGGGCGGCGAAGTAGAGCGGTCCGATCTGCGGCAGGGCTGGAGCGTCGAGGAGGTGCAGGCCCGCGTGGAGTGCCGGCTCGAGGTACAGCGGCGAGCAGATCACCGCGTCGGCCTCGCCGCTGGCAACCTTCACCCACTGCCGCCAGCGTCCGACTTCGCTATCGTCGCACACCAGGAACCTGACTTTCCCCTCCAGCCCCAAGTGCTTGAGCCAGTGCCGCGAGGTGAGTTGGGTCGATTGGGTCCCGCGCAACGCGATGGTCTGGCCTGCCAGATCAGCGACGGTGTGAATGCCGGGCCGGGTCAAGATCTTCTCGACGATGAAATTGTGGGTCACCGCAAGACACCGGACAGGATGGCCCTCCCGCCGCGCGGAGAACAGAAACCGGAAGCTTTCACATACGAGGTCCACCTCCCCGGCGAGGAACGCGCTCTCGTATGGGTCAGCATGGGTGCGGTGCTCGATCCGCAGCTCGAGATCCTCATGGCGGGCCGCCATCTCCTTGATGATGTAGAGCAAGGGGGTCCGGTCGTAGTCGCGGTAGATCACCTGCAGAGATCCGCGCGCCATACAGCTCTCCTTTACTGGAGCTCCCACTCGTGGATGTTCCAGGTCACGTCACTTTCGGATGCCACCAGGGTTGGACCCCGGAGCGCCGCGTCGAAGACCCACGGTTGGACGGGGAAAAAGAGGGAGATCGCCGGGAGGAGCTCGCTCGACACCTTGGCCATCTCCACCAGGAAGCGGTTGCGCTCTGCGCGATCGAGCGAGGTGGAAAGGGCATCCCCGAGCCGATCGTATTCAGGGTTCGACCACCCGCCCCGGTTCTGACCACTCCACTGATTGTCGGGCCGCGGGGTTTGCGAGGTCAGGTAGGCCAGCATCCCCAATTCACTCGCGCCGGTGTTGTACGAGAAGATCCCGGAGAAGGTCGCTCGTGCCTGGTTGTCCTGGGCAAGAGCCACGGGCACCACCGATTGCTGCACGTCAAACCCAGCGTGGCGCCAGCCGCTGACCAAGCTTGCCATTTCGGCCTCGTTGTCCGACGCGGCGTTCGTCCTGATTTCCGTTGTAAAGCGACCTTCCGTTGGACTCATATACATCCCATCGGGCCCCTTCGTGAACCCGGCCTGGTTCATCAGCTCCTCGCTGCGGCGGAGATCGAACGGATACTTGGTGATCACCGCATCCATCGCCCGGCCAACCTGCGAGGTCGGGGGGATCGTGGTATCCGCGGGAAGCAGTTGCCCGTCATACACCGCCTCGTTGATCGGCAGCTTATCGATAGCGTAGGCGAAGGCTTGGCGAACTCGAGGGTCAAGCAACGAGGGCGGAGTGAGATATTCAGGCCGAAATTGAAAGGCGGCCGCCCGCCAGGAGCTCGGATGCAATACCGCGACGGGTTTCGGGCCGCGGGAGCCCCACTCCCGCACGAGCACGGGTACCTGGGCAACGCCAATCGAGGTCTCCCCGGACATCTGCACTTCGCCAGCGAGCATGGATGCCAGCACGGCATTGCTGTCAGGCATGAAGAGCAGCTTGATCCGCCCGATCTTCGGTGCCCCAAGTGCATGGCGCTCGAATGCGGTCCCCTCGATGAACGCGCCGGGCTCCCAACGCGCCAGTCGATAGGGGCCGAGACCAACGAATTCCCGCGTCCAGAAGGGGTGATTGACGAGTGCCGAGGGTGGCCCTGCATCGAACACCGGTTCCAGGATCGAGCGCGGCAGCGGTGGGATGCTCCCCGTGCCGCTCGCCAGACTGCTGTGCAGGGTCCCAGCATCAGCGTAGAGCCGCTTCCAATGGATGAGGAGCGTGCGGTCGTCAACGGCGACGATGTCCTCGATGAGACTGATCGGCGTTGACGCGGCGTTGCCGAGCTCCGGGGTGGCATAAACCCGGAAGGCAAACACAAAGTCCGCCGCTCCCAATGGGGTTCCGTCATGCCAGACCAGATCAGGTCTGAGGCGGTACGTGGTCTCCATCCGCCCATCCGCGAAGACTCGCCAGCTATCGGTGTTCAGTTGGGGCAACGTTTCGGCTAAATAGGGCCGGGCGACGCCGTCGGCGTCGAGGACGGCTAGATCCGCACTGAACATGCGCTTGGAGAGCTTGGTGGCAACTCCAGCCCCCTGCCCAACGGGGCGCACTGCCAGGGTGGTTGGCTCGGCGCGGATGGCGACGGACAGCGTGCGGGCAAGTGGGGGTGGCGCTGGGCTCTCTTCGGGCCCGGTGTGCCCTGAATTGGGTGTTGGGGCGCACGCGGTCATGATTGCGGTGGCGGCGAGGAGCGACCGCACGAGTTGTGTCAGGTGTCCATTCATATGCGCCATGGTCTACCCCTCGAGCCACGTTGATGCCATATGGGCACATGCGCTCAGGATCTTATGCGAGACGGGTGCCGCGCTTGGCATCGTACTCCGTGCAATCGGCCGCGCCAAGCCATCTGGGCAGATTGTGGCAGTCAAGATGGCGTTGCGCCTCTTCTGAGCCAAAGCTGCCTGGCTAGCCGATTGCTGCCCCGAACACGTGCTTTACAGGAATGGATAGACGCTTTGCTGCCGTGCCCTTGACACGCACATCATCCGCGGCGTCCCGAGGCACAAAATATGGGGGCCTCCACGAAGGAGACCCCCAACATGGTGATCGGGCCGGGACAATTTGAACGTCCCACTACCTGAACCCGATTGCCCCGCCCGTCCGCAGCCATTCGCGAGTGTTCTATCGAGTTCGTTATTCGTAAATCAGTTATCCCATCGTGCGACGGAAGCTACCTCGCACGCCGTGAACGGCGGCTGCCAACATCTGGGCCGACGTGCTTATGCGGCGCGCCCGGCGCTGTCTCGCCGGGGCTCCTGACCCTGCTGGTCCTGAGCTGCGTTCGCCTGCGAGCCGCCATCTGGCGACTGTTCGTGCCGCGACTGGCCATCTTGCGATTGCCGGCGGCGGCTCCGCCGCTCACCCTGGCTTACCGCGACGCGGCGGCGCTTCGACTCCTGCGCCATCGGCAGGGTCAGCCGCAGCATGCCGTTGTCGAACGTGGCCTTAGAGCCGGCGGGGTCCACGGTGCTTGGCAGGCGCACCGCGCGCACGTAGCTGCCCTCGCGGTACTCGCGAATCAGGTAGTTGCGCTCCTGGCGCTCGTCCTCTGTCTCGGTCTCGGCGCGGATGATCAGCGTATCGCCATCGACGTCGATCTCGACATCCTCCGGATCGATCCCCGGCAGTTGCGCCTCGATGACGAGGTTCTTGTCCTTCTCGTACACATTCAGCGCGGCGGGAATGTCGCCCGTCGATCGCCCGCCGCCGAGCATCGCGAACGGTTCCTCGAAGAAGCGGTCGATCATCTGCCGCAGGTTCATCGGACTTCTAGAGGGGCTGTAGCGCTCGATCATGGCAATCCTCCCTGTGCGCATCGCTGGTTCGGTCTCCAGTCTTCATAGATACGTCGGGGAGGTATGAATCCCCATAGAGCATTCCTGGAAGCCGCATAGAATCCCGCGCCCGGTGGTGAGCCAGCCGTTCGGTACGCCGGCGATCGTTCGCACTGTGGCGGAGTTGGGCGGCTGAGCTCCTGCGCTGCTCATGCGCGTGCTGCGAGCTCGAGCCCTATTCCTGATGTGCGGGCCCGGTATTCGGCAGGAGGCGGTCGAGCATCCCCAGTAGCGCCAACGGGCTGAACGGCTTCTTCATGAACGCATCGGCGCCGGCGGCGTGGGCAGCCTCCTCTGTGGCGGTGTCGCTCCAGCCGGTCACCATGATGACCACAGTGCCGGCGAGGGCGGGGTCGGACTTGATCTGTCGACACACCGCCAGGCCGTCGAGCCCGGGCATGTTGAGGTCCAACAGCACGATTGCGGGGTGATGAGCCTCCACGAGCCGCAGCATTTCGGGACCATCCGGCGCCTCGAGCAGCTCCAGCGACCGGCGGACTTCGAGGGTCGTCCGCAGGACGAGTCGAGTGAAGGGGTCATCGTCGGCGATGATCACGTAATATGGCGGCCCGTCTCGTCCAGGCATGATCCCTCCTTTCAGCGCTTGCGTTTTTGTGGGCGAGTGGACCTCACTTGTCATCAGCCTGATTCACCGTTCATTTGCGCCTCATATTGCCACCGTGGTGAGCGCGAGGCCGCGGCTGACCTCGCCCGTATGTTCATGCGGGCATTCCCCGAGATGGATCCCGACGACCGGGCTGCATGGCGGGCGCTCGCCAATGGGGGCTGCGAGTGGACTGATGCGGAATGGCAGGCGTTCGTGCTTGCCCGCCTCGCGCCTGCATGGTAGTCGGGCCGAGTACCGAATTCTGCCTCGTACCCGACAGCAATACTATCGTCTTGCGCACATTTCACCGCAGGACGGGCGCGTCCCCGTCGAGGGCGATTCAGCCGTGTCCCGGCCCTATAATGCGGGCGGTTGTTGATGGAGAGGCCAGTGGCGTCCACGCACGGTATTCTCGGCGGCAGGTTGGACCGGTACCTGGCCGCGCTGGAGTACCCCGACTTCCGCAATATGTGGTTCGCCACCATGTCCGCGCAGGCCGCCGCATGGGCGCTCGTGGTCTCGCGTGGCTGGCTCGTGTTCGACATGACCGGTTCATCGCTCGCCGTCGGGATCGTGACGTTCGCGACGATGGCGCCCTCGCTCATCATGCCGCCAATCGCCGGCGTGCTCGCCGACCGCATCGATCGCCGCAACCTCCTTGCCAGCACCTACGTGATCAACTTCTTCTCCAACCTCGCGCTCGCGCTGCTCGCCTGGACGGGGGTGCTGAGCGAGTGGTCGATCATTGCTCTCTCGGTCGTGAACGGCGTCGCGCGCGCCACCCAGATGTCGACCTCGCAGGCGCTCGCCGCCAACCTCGTGCCTCAGGAGCGGTTGCTCAACGCCCTCTCGCTCAGCGCGGCCACGCAGCATGCCTCCCGCCTGATCGGGCCGGCGCTCGTCACGCCACTGCTCGGGTTCCTCGGCGTCACGCCCGCGTTCATGGTCTGTACCGTGCTCTACGCCGTCGGCTGGTTTCAGATCATGAAGGTGAAGAAGCGCACGACCGGTGGCATCCGCAAGGGCGAGAGCTTCTTCAGAAGCCTTGGGGACGGGCTCGCCTATACCTGGAGTCAGCCGGTCATCCGCATGGTGATGGTCATGGTGTTCTTCCATTGCGGATTGACGATGGCCTTCGAATCCTTGCTGCCGAACTTTGCGGCCCATAACCTGCTTGGCCAGCACGCGGCGGCAGTCGCGGCTGGGGCCGGCGCCCTCATCCACGATCACGATGCGCCGATTTTCGACACCGATGCCACGGCGTTCGCGACGCTGATGATGGGTATTGGCGCGGGCGCGCTTATCGGCAGCGTCTACGTTGGCGGCATTGCCGGGTCGCTCACCCGAGGCCGGCTCTACCTGCTGACGGGGATCGGCAGCGGCCTGGGCCAGGTGATCCTCTCGGCCACGGACAGCATGGGCATGGCGGTGCTGGCCTGTGCGTTGATGGGAGCGAGCCAGGCAGCATTCATGACGATGGGCCAGGCGTTGATGCAATCGCTGGCGGCCGACGAGTTTCGCGGCCGGATCGCGAGCCTGAACACGCTCAGTCTCGGCGGGGTAATGTCGGTGATGAACCTCGTCAACGGCGCGCTTGGCGTGCAGTACACCGCGGCGAGCATCCTGCTGCTGAACGGCTTGCTCTTCGCATCGATTATGCTGGGCAGCGCGGCGTTCGCCACGCCGCGACGCGTGTACATGCGTGGCATGCCTGGGGTGCGTGGTCTCGCCACAGCCTGAAGCTGCGCCACTCGAGCAGTAGACCGGGCGCTGTTAGCTGACTGAACGAGTGCTCTCTCGCCGGCGCGAGAAATCCTGATGATGTTGAGGGGGGCCTTCGCGGATGGCCAAGTTGCAGCTTACGCTCGCCTGTGGCGACTACGACCGCACCCGCGCACTCCGCTTCGGGCTCATCCAGCCCGAAGGAATCGAGCTCAATTACCTCTGCCAGCCAGTCGAGGAGACGTTCTGGCGGATGGCGCGCTCGCGCGAATATGACGCGTCCGAGATGTCAATGGGGTCGTATCTCGTGCGCCGCGCCAACGGCGTCGAAGACCTCGTCGCGATTCCGGTCTTCCCGTCGAAGTACTTTCGGCATGGCCATTACTTCGTGAATGCGCAGGCCGGCATCGAGCGGCCGGAGCAGCTCAAGGGGAAGCGGATGGCCGTGCCCGAATATCAGGTCACTGCGGCGGTCTGGATGCGCGGCATCCTGGAGCACGAGTACGGAGTTGCTCCGCGCGATATGGAATGGTACGTTGGCGGACTCTTCGAGCCCGGGCGCGTGGAGAAGCAGCACATCTCGGTCTCGGAGGGGGTGAACATTCATCCGATTCCCGAGGGCCGTACCCTCAACGAGATGATCGCCACCGGCGAGGTGGACGCGCTGATGAGCCCCCGGGCTCCGCGCACGTTCTCCGATGGGAGCGGCCGGGTGCGCCGCCTGATCCCGAACTTTCGCGAGGTCGAGCAGGACTATTTCACGCGGACCCGTATCTTCCCGATCATGCACACCGTCGTGATCAAGCGGGAGATCCTGGACGCACACCCCTGGGTCGCACAGAATCTGTACAAGGCGTTCTGCGCGGCCAAGGATGAGTTCGTGCGCTCGTTCGAGGACGATTCGGCGCTGCGGTTGATGCTCCCCTGGATGGTGGACGATCTCGAGGAGGTCCGGCGCATGATGGGTGATGATTTCTGGTCCTACGGGCTGGGACCGAACCGCCACATCATCGAGACGCTCATGCTGTACGAGCGGGAGCAGGGGTTGATTGCGCGCGAGCTCGATGTGGCGGGTCTCTTCGCCCACGAGACGCTGGAAAGCTACCGGATCTGATGGCGGTGGATTCGAGCGGTGGGGGCGTGCAGTTCATGCTGGGGCTGCTCGCTGGCGTGCTATTCATGGGCGCCGGCATCTGGTGGGGCCTCAAGCATCGGCGGTAACGAGATCGCGCCGGGAACCGGTGCGGAGTGTGACCATCGTTACAATCCGCGCAACTTCACACATTTGACATCCATCCGCGGTCATTTGCTGGGCCCTGCGCTGCTACTATTCTCGACGGATCGGTCACGCTGGTGTTCAGCCAGTCGGGCCATACCGAATCGCCCGGCGAGGAACCCACCAATGGCGCGGCTGACGATTGAGGCATGGGCCAACCAACTGTCTTACGCCTCGCTTATGCGGGAGTTCTCGGCGCGGCTGCGAGCACTGCTCCGGCTCCCCATCGATCTCGACTGGGTCACCGAATCGCTCGCCGTCGGCGGTGCGTTCTTATCCTCGGACGCGCGCCGGCTCCGCGGTTTGGGGATCACGGCGGTCGTCGATTGCCGAGATGAGTGCGGGGACGACGCCAACGTACTCGCCGAGCAGGGCATCGAGCTGCTCCGCCTCAGCGCTCCGGATCGATGCGAGTTCCCGGAGCCGGCGCTGGATGACGGTGTGATGTGGGTGCAGGAGCGCCTCCGCCATGGAAAGGTGTTGCTCCACTGCGCCAGAGGCGTCGGACGCAGTCCGCTGCTCGCCTGTTGCGTCCTCGTCGCCGAAGGATTTACCTCTCACGACGCGTTCGCGCTCGTCACGAAGCAGCGCCTCGCGGCACTCCTCAGCGCCCGCCAGCTCGCCGGACTGCGCAGGTTCGCGGCCCGGGCTGGCGGTCGCTCTGCGCCACAGGAGACGGTCGAAGTCGCCTGAGGCTCGTGGGTCAGTTCCTCCGTGCATGGCTGTCGTTCCGGTTGGGGGCGGGATTTTCCCCTCCGTCCCGGCGATGGTGGCGTGGGGCGATGCGGCGAGGGACAAGCCCTCGTCCTACCGGAACGACGGAACCTACGCCAGGGCTACGATCATGCGCACTGACCCGCGAGTGATCGCGATCGAGCACGCTCGCGGCTGACGCTGCGCGGGCGACCTTGAGGGCGACGCGCTCAGAAAACCCAGGCGACGTACGGTCTGCCGCTTGAAAATCGGGGATGCTGCGAGTGCTCCCTACTGGAACTCCCAGTTCGGCATGTTCCAGCTCATATTGCCTTCCGGCGGCGCAATCGTGTCGAGTCCTTTCAGCTCATTCACGTGCACCCAGCCCTGTGCCCGAATGAAGAGCGTGATCGACTGTACGTCGTCGGTCATGACATGGACGAGGTCGCCGATCTGCCCGTCGCGTGTATTCTGATCCAAGGTGCGGCTGTACGCGTCGATCAGTCGCTCGAAGCCCGGATTGGTCCAGCCGCTTCGATTCCCGCCAGCCCATCGGTTCTCCGCCCGGGGAGTCGATGCCGCGGTGAGGCCGAGCAGCGCCGATTCGCAGCAGTTCTGGCTATTGGTGTAGAGCCCAGCGTAGGTGGCGCGCGCCTGGGCGTCCTGGGCTTGCGCTGCGGGCAGCACCGCCTCCTGCGCGGCGAAGCCGAGCTGCCGCCAGCCGCTCGCGAGAATCGACACCTCGGACTCGTTGTCGGATTGCTGGTTCGTCTTGACTTCGAAGCTCAGCCGGCCGTCGGTCGGGCTCGCATAGAAACCCTCCGCATCCTTCGCGTAGCCGGCCTCGCTCATCAGTTGGTCGGCGCGGCGTGCGTCGTATGGATACTTCACGGCGCCACGCGCTGCGGCCGCCCCCCAGACCGACTGTGGCGGAAACATGCTGTCGGAGATGATTCCGTCGCCGTCGTACAGCGCATCGTTCAACGGTTGCCGGTCGAGGGACGATGCGAGCGCTTTGCGCACGAGGGGATTGAGCAATCCTTTTGGGGAGGCGTACTCCGGCCGGAACTGGAAGAACGCCGCGCGCCACTGGTTAGGATGCAGCAAGGCCACGCCTTTGCCCTGCGAGATCCACTGGCGCTTCAGCACCGCAATCTCCGGCAACCCAGCCGAGGTGCCATCGGTGAGGTGGATGTCGCCGGACAGAATACTCGCCAGCACCGCGCGCGCGTCGCTCATGAATTGGAGCCGAACCCGCTCGACGTGCGCCTTGCCGAGCACGTGCTTGTCGAATGCCACCCCCTCCAGGAAGGCGCCATTCTCCCAACGGTCCAGCTTGTATGGTCCCAGCCCCACGAAATCGCGGGTCCAGAAGGGATTATTGGCGAGGCTGTCGATCTGCTCGGTCTGCAGGGCGGGCTCCAGGATGTGGCGTGGCAGCGGCGGGAACTCCGTATTCTGGCCGGCCAGGAACGTCACGTCCGCGTAGGCCTGCTTCCAGTGAATCACGACGGTCTGCAGATCCCGCGCCTCCACCGAGGAGATGAATTTGAACGGCGTCAGGTTTGCATTTCCGGAAGCTGGCGTGGAGTACACGCGCCACGCGAACGCGAAGTCCTCCGCAGTGAGGGGTTGTCCATCGTGCCAGGTGATGCTCGGCCGCAGATGGTACGTGGTATCCATTGTGCCATCGGGGTTCACGCGCCACGTGTCGGTGTTGAGCTGGGGCAGGGCCTCGATCAGATAAGGCCGCGCCTGATGCTGATCGTCGAGGTACGCCATCTCCGCATTGAACATGCGAGTCGGGAGATAGAGCCCAACGCCAGACTGCTGGAGCGGGCGCGTGGCGATCGACACGGGCTCGAGGCGAA
>JAXDLH010000020.1:0-6956 GCA_034666705.1 Chloroflexota bacterium | reverse complement strand
TCGCCGGCCGCGGTGATGCGCTCGGAGACGAGCCTGCGGTTGGTGACCCAGCCGGAGCCGCGGTCTGAAGCACCGCCACCGTGGGCGAGCTGGAGGGAGAAGACGTCGCCGCGGGGGGCTGAGCCGGCGGCGCTGTCGTTGGCGCCGCGGTGC
Organism: Chloroflexota bacterium; assembly: GCA_034666705.1. Lineage (GTDB taxonomy): Bacteria > Chloroflexota > UBA6077 > UBA6077 > SHYK01 > JAXDLH01. Next base: position 6,803 of record JAXDLH010000020.1, on the reverse strand, counting down.
ATGCGGCGAAGAACGGAACCATGCTGAGTGCGAGCAGCGAGCGGATGGATAGCAACCCTGCCTCCCAAATTTTTCGCGGCGAGGCGTCGGTCCATGACGCCGTTGCCTCCGCGCTGGCGGAACATTAGCCCATGCTAACATTTCATGTCAACGTATGCTAAACTTGCGCGATCTTCAATCTTGCACGATCTTGCGCGATCTTCAATGCGGAGGATGACCGGAATGGGGCAGGCACGCCCGACACGATCGCGGCTCGCTTTGGCACTCTTGAGTTTGGTGGCGTGGCTCGTGATCGTGGGGGGCGGTGTGCCGCCTGTCTCCGCGGCTTCTATAGCTGCACCCGCCGGCCAATCGCAGGTTGCATCGGACGCGACGCGTCTCGACAATGCGGTGCAGCAGGTCGATCAGCTTGTCGCGTCCGGCAATTGGGCACAAGCGCGGACCACGTTTCGCACGTTCCAGGAATCCTGGCTAGACGTCGAAGACGGCTTCCGCGACGCCTCGCGGGATGGTTATGCGCGCATTGAAGCCGCCATGGTCCGCGTTGCCGATGCACTCAAGCCCGAGCCGCCTGATGCTGCGGCGGTTCGCAATGGCCTCGTCGATCTTCGGGTCGAGCTAGCGCCATTCGCGCGCGGCACCATTGCCCAGGGCTCACCCACTTCGGCCGCCCCCACGGTGGATCTCCCAACCGCGATGGCAATGCTCGACAAGGCCCTCGCGGCGGCCGAGCAGGGCGATGCTGTCACCGCCCAGGGAGCGCTCCACGATTTCCAGACGGATTGGCTCAGCATCGAAGGAGCCATTAAGACGCGCAGCGCGGAGATCTATCGCGTCACCGAGGACAACATGACCCAGGCCGCGGCGATGCTCCAGGCCAAGCCACCCCGGACCGCCGAGGCGGCGGCCGTCCTCAAGCAGATGCACGACGATCTGACCCCATTCGTCGAGCAGCCAGCCCATTACGGGATCGCCGACGCAGCGATCATCCTCCTTCGTGAGGGTCTCGAGGCGCTGCTCGTGGTCGCCGCACTCGTTGCCTTCCTGGCCAAGTCCGGCCATAACGATAAGCAGGTGTGGATTTGGGGAGGGGCGGGCGCTGGGGTCCTGGTCAGCATGGTGGGCGCGTTTGCGTTCCAACGGGCATTCTCAGCCGCGACTGCGGGTGCGAATCGCGAGCTCGTCGAAGGCGTCACGGGGCTCGTGGCCGCGGGCATGCTGCTTTATGTCAGCTACTGGCTGCACTCCAAGGCGAATATTGGGGCGTGGCAGCGGTACGTGCGTGAGAAGACGAGTGCCGCACTGACCGGTGGCAGCCTCGCCTCCCTCGCTACGATTAGCTTCCTCGCCGTGTTCCGCGAGGGAGCGGAAACCGCCCTCTTCTACCTCGGCATCGCCCCATCGATTGCGCCCCACGACCTCGCGATCGGTCTCGGCCTTGGCGCCGGCGGCCTGGCGATCGTTGCCGTGCTCATCCTCATGCTCGGCGTGCAGATTCCGCTACGGCCCTTCTTCATGATCTCCAGCTTACTCCTCTACTATCTGGCGTTCAAATTCATCGGCACGGGAATCCACTCGTTGCAGGTTGCCGGCGGGTTGCGCGCCACCCCCGCCCCGATCCCGTCGGTGGACTTGATCGGCCTCTATCCAACGTGGGAGACAACTTTGCCGCAGCTCGCACTCCTTCTCGTCGCCATTGGCGTGATCCTCTGGCCACGCGTGCGCCCGCCGATCGGGAGCCAGCCGGCCACGGCAAGTCACGCCTAGAAACGCGTCGAGCGCCAAATCGTCATCCTTCGCCTCGCGTAGGATTCGTTCCGTGCGCCCAACTGCGCAGCGCGTCAGCACCATCGCAAGCCACTCCAACCGATTTCCGCGGCTCTTTCGGCACCGGATCGCTAGAATGCAGGTAGGCTCCAGGCGTCGATCAACGGCTTGAGGGCAAACCAGAAAGGATGGGAATGGACGATACGACGCCCGAAACCCTGATCGACGACACGGTTCATCCAGATACCGATGCAGCGGGGCCGTTTGCAGCGCTCGGGCTTGGCCCAGCTTCCCTGCGGGCGGTTGCCACGCTTGGCTATGCCGAGCCTACGGCGATCCAGGAGCAGACCATTCCGCTCCTCCTCGCCGGGCGGGATGTCGTCGCCGAGGCACCCACCGGGACGGGCAAGACCGCAGCGTACGGCTTCCCGATCGTCGAGCAGATCGACGAGTCCGAATCGCGCGCACAGGCCCTGGTTCTCGTGCCGACCAGGGAGCTGGCGATCCAGATTGCCGAGGCGCTCCACACCCTTGGCCAGTTTCGGGACCTCGTAGCGATGCCGATCTACGGCGGTCAGCCGTACGAGCGCCAATTCCGAGCGCTCGCCAAAGGCGTGCAGGTAATCGTGGGCACCCCAGGACGGCTGCTGGACCACCTGACGCGCAAGACGTTGCAGCTCGAGACGGTCCGGACCGTCGTGCTCGACGAGGCCGACGAGATGTTGAACATGGGCTTCATCGACGACATCCAGGCGATCCTGGCCGCCCTGCCTGCCCCGCATCAAACCGCGCTCTTCTCGGCCACGCTGCCGCCCCGGGTGGTGCGCCTCGCCCAGCAGCACCTCCATGATCCGGCGCACGTCCGCGTGGCCACGCAGCAGGCGGTGGCGCCGCGCGTTCGGCAGGTGTATTACGAGGTACCCTACAGCGCGAAGCCGGAGGCGCTTGCCCGGATCCTCGATCTCGAGCAGCCAGAATCCGCCATCGTCTTTGTCGCGACGAGGCTCCAAGCAGACGCGGTGGCGGAGCAACTGAGCGGACTCGGCTACCTGGCCCAGGCGATCCATGGGGACGTTACCCAGGTACAGCGTGAGCGGGTGCTCGGGCGGTTTCGCACGGGCCATATCCAACTCCTGGTTGGCACCGACGTGGCCGCGCGCGGACTGGACATACCGGACGTGAGCCACGTCATCAACTATGACGTTCCGGCCGATGCCGAGTCGTACGTGCACCGAATCGGGCGCACGGGACGGGCGGGGCAGTCCGGTGAGGCCGTAACGCTGATTACGCCGCGGGAGCGGCGCCAACTGACCCTCATTGAGCGCGGCATTCACCGGCGCCTGCAACCGCTCAAGTTACCGACCCCAGGTGACGTGGCCGCGCGCCGCCGCGCGCTCTTTCGAGAGCGGCTGCTCACCGTCCTTGATGCAGGTGAGCTCGATCCGTTTATCGCGCTCGTCGAGGACCTGGCCGAGTCCCGGGACATCATGGAGGTGGCCGCGGCCGCTCTGAAGATCGCCGTGCAGGATGGAGCATCCACAGACTCGAAGCGTCAAGGAGGGGCGGCGCGCCGCGCGCCCACACCACAACGCGAAGCAGAGAACCGCGCGGCGGAGCGCCCCGAGCCGGCGGCACGCGAGGCACCACCGACCCCTGAGCCCGCAGTCCGGCCCAGTCGCGCAGCATCGCGGCGCCAGGACGCTGGCAGCCACACGGTCCAACTCTTCCTGCGAGTGGGCAAGCGGGACGGGATACGCCCATCTGACCTGGTCGGTGCAATCGCCAACGAAGCCGGCCTCTCCGGCGATGTCATCGGCGACATTGATCTGTTTGACTCATTCTCATTCGTGCAGGTGCCAGAGGCACTCGCGACGAAGGTGCAAGCCGCCCTCAACGCCACCACCATCCGGGGGCGGTCGCCACAAGCCACGGTCGCTCGCCCGCCAAGTGAGTCTCCGACTCGCAAAGGCCGCGGACCCAAACGAACCGGCGGCCGTGCCGTGGCGTGAGGGGTTGCCTCTAGAAGCTGAGCGATCGGCCGGCATCGAGGGTCAGCCGGGCACCCGTGATCCGCCGAGCTTCATCGGAGGCAAGGAAGAGCGCCGCGGCCGCGACGTCTTCGGCGGTGTGCATGGTGCCCAACGCCGTTCGCCCACCGAACTGGGACATCAGCGCGCGGAGCTCCTCTGGGTCGGTGGGCGGTTCGACCGCCTGGGTAGGACCCAGCACCAACGCATTCACGCGTATGCCGGCGGCCCCGTGATCGAGCGCCATGGAGACGGTAAGCGCGCTCAATGCCCCACCGCCAGTGGCGCGCAGCGGACGCCCATCCAAACCGCGGCGCCCGATCGTCGTGATGTTGATGATGGAGCCACCTCCACTGCGCGTCATCAGCGGGATGGCGGCCGCGGAAAGCGCAATCACGCTCCAGACGTCGCCGGTAATCGCTGCATCGAAATCTTCGCGCGATACGTCGAGGATCGTGCCGAGAAAGCGCCCACCGGCTCCGTGGTTGACGAGGATGTCGAGCCGACCGAACCGGTCGGCTACCGCATCGACGATGCGCTGTGCCACCCCCGGCGCGCACACGTCCCCCTCCAGGAGAACGACCTCGGGCGGGACCTCCGTGAGCGCCGCCGCCGGGCCAGTCCGGTGTTCGCCCCCGGCCGGGCACGCAGCGACCAGCGCCCCCGCCTTGACGAAGCGCCGGACCATGGCAACCCCGTGCGCCGAGCCGATGTCAGATACGAGCGCAACTTTGCCCTGCAGCCGTGGGCTGTCCCCGTCGCTGCTCAGCTCCTTTGCCTGCATCGAATACCTCCGCCCCGTTCCTGACGTCGCGGGGCCTGCGTCAGCCCTCGACGGGCTGAGGGCAGCCACTGCGACCGATCCGTCAATCGCGATCCCACTGGTAGGCGTTCCGGGACATCGAGGCGCCAAAGCTGTCACCCTGGAAGTCATCCAGGGCATGCACGCCCCCACGCACCGCGGCGGTGCTCACCGTGAAATAACCCGGGAGCACCGGCAATTCGGTCGCCAGTATCTCCCCGAGTTGCCGCAGCACGGGAAGCTGCTGCTCTGCACTAGGGGTTCTCGTGAGCGCCCCAAAGGCCTCGTCGAGTTGTGGGTTGCTGAAGTGTCCGCGGTTGTCACCCGCGAATCGATTTTGCGGTGTCGGACGTCGTGACGAGAGCAACCGCATGAAGAATCCTTCACGGCTGTTGCTCGAAGAGCCGTCAAATGAAGGAAACGTCGCGTTGTACTCACCATTGGTCGCCAGCTCCGGCGGAACCTGCACCTCGTCCACCGCGATGCCCAGATTGCGCCAGTACTGGGCGAAGATCGCCCCGGCCTTGTCGCCTTGCTGGATGTGAAGGTTCAGGTCCACCTGCCTGCCGTCCAGGCCGAGCATTCGTCCATCCTCGGCCCGCCGCCAGCCCGCCGCGGCCAACAACTGCGCCGCCCGCGTCGGATCGTAGACATATCTGCTCAAGGGCGACCCGACGTCTGGGGTCCTCGGATCCGAACTCGGTAGGTACGAACTCGCGGCGGTGTCCGCCACACCGGGCAGCATCGCCTCCCGGAGCGCCTCACGATCCACCCCGGTGAAGAGGCCCTGACGGACGCGGACGTCCGCGATCTCGAGTGGGGAAGCCCATTGCGGGTCAAACTGGGCCGAAAAGAACGTCATCGAGCCCGGGGCAAATGCCACCGTGCCTTCACCCGATTGTTTCCATTCGGCCGCCAGCGCCACGGCGGCGTCCGCCGGCAAAGTGTTGTACGAACCGAGGTCGAGCGCCTTGGCCTTGAGATTCGCATACAAGGTGGCGGGGTCGCCGAGCACGCGGATCACGATCCTGGCAACCTTGGGAGTCCCCAGGAAATAATCGGCAAACCGCTCGAATACCAGGTCCTGGCCTAGCCCGTAGTCCACTAACCGAAACGGCCCGCTGTTCACATACTCCGTCGTCCAATATGGAAGGTTGGCGAAACCCTGCTTGTCTCCCGCTAGGGACGACGCCAGGATGTGCTCCGGGAGTGGCCAGAACTCACGCAGACTGACATGGTAGGGCTGGTAGTACGGCGCTTTCCACGTCACAATGGCGACGGTCGGCTCCGGCGCATCGATCCGCTCGATGTTGTTCACCGGCTCGGAGGGCGCGAGCCCGACCTCCGGGTCGCGGTAAACCTGCAGCGTGAACGCGAGGTCGGCCGACGTCAATGGGGACCCATCGTGCCATTTGATGCCGGGGCGGAGCGTCCACGTCGTTTGCATGCGTCCGTCGGGCAAAATGACCATCGAGCCATCGTCCAACGCCGGGAGCTTGCTCAGCAGGAGCGGTGCCGGGTTGCCCTGGGCATCGAGGGTGAAGAGCGAGCTGCTGTGGATGCCATGCAGGGCGAAGGTCCCACCGCCACCGCTTATGGTCCACGCGCCAAACGCCTTGAGCGGCGCCAGCGCCCCCGCGACGATGACCTTCGGAGGACCGACGGCAGCCGGGGCGGCAGCGAGGCCGCCGTTGGCCGGTGGCGCGACGGGAGCACATCCGAGGAAACCGACTACCAGCAGCCACCCACATCCAAGCAAGCGGGTCCGCATCGAGCACCTCCGCTGGTCACGCTCACCCATCGCCACGGCCAACAGCCCAGTGCACCTGCAGCCGCAGGAGTCCAGGCTATCCCGTCAAGGCGGAGTGTATCCCAATTCTCGGAGCGCGCGGTGATCGTGCTGATTTGACTCGGAACGTGCGACCAGTAGATGCGTCCCGGCAGTACGCGCTCGGAACCGACGGTGCTCACGCGGACCGAACCGACGTCCGCGCGCCGTGACATGACCGCGGCGTCCCCTGGGCCCGGCGTACGAGCGCGATTGGGGTACCCCCGGCGGGATTCGAACCCGCGATCTCAGCCTTGAAAGGGCTGCGTCCTGGGCCACTAGACGACGGGGGCTTGGGCGGGGCGTATGGACCGGGATGATTATAGGAGCCGGATATACGGAGAGGCCGGTCGCCCAGGCGAACGGCCACTCCTGGTGG
>JAXDLH010000019.1:0-2897 GCA_034666705.1 Chloroflexota bacterium | reverse complement strand
GAGGATCAGGCCGAGCGCCATCCCCTCGAACGTGGCAAAGCCATAGAGCAGCCATAGATTAAGCGGCGTTCGCTCCCGGAGGAACATCAGCGCGATCAGGGTGCCAAATGAGCCAACGATTGAGATGATGAACGCCGCGGGGCCAATCTGCGTGCCGATGAGTGCGCCGCCGGCTGTGCATAAGAACGCAATGCCAAGCAGCGACAGCACCCGCCCCATAACACTCTGCCGCACGGTCGCCGATGCCGGCTGAAACTCGAACGGTCGGGATGCGTCGAACATCAGGACGTTACCCCCTCCTCTGTGTTCGAAGAATGATACGGCGCTCATGCGTCAAAGGTTGCACTGGCGGCGCATTTCGACGCGAATTATTTGCGGCTATTCCGCCGTCACTGTCGCCAACGTGGAGCCGATAAGCGACGGAGCCCCGCGCAAGAAGTCAGCGATCGGCATCGGGCGTCGCCCCTCTACGCCGATAACCTCGGGCAGGAGGACGCCGCGACCCGTCCCGATCGCGACGGCCTGCGGGCTGCGGCGCGGCGGCCCGTACGCGGCCACCAGTCCGGGCTCGAGATCGAGCGCGCTATCGTGGGCCGCTCGCAGGATGCGGAGCTGCCGGCCGTTCCAGGAGGTCTGGCCCTGCGGCCACTCCGCATAGGCGCGGATTCGACGCCAGAGGGTGTCCGCGGGCTCGGTCCAATCGAGCGCGCCATCCGCGACCATTACCCGGCGGGTCACCGTCGCCAACGCGGCCTCCTGTGGCTGCGGTGTGATGGTCCCTGCCGCATGGCGCGCCAGCGTGTCGACCATCAGCTCGGCCCCGAGGCGTGCTAGCCGCTCGGTGAGCGAGAGCTGATCGTCGTCGTCGGCGATTGGCGTCTCCCGCTGGGCGAGGATCGGACCCGTGTCCATGCCCTCGTCCATCAACATGATGGTCGCCCCCGTGACCGGGTCACCGGCGAGGATCGCGCCCGAGATCGGCGCGGCGCCACGATGCCGCGGTAGCAACGAGGGATGGAGATTGAGGCAGCCAAATGGAGGAAGCTCCAACACCGAGCGCGCGAGAATCTGGCCGTAGGCGGCGACGACGATCGCTTCGGGGTGCTCGGCCGCGACGCGTTCCACGGCCTCGTGGGCGCGGAGCCGCGGCGGCTGGAAGGTCGGGATCCCCAGCTCTGTGGCCCGCTCGGCAACGGGCGGCTGCACCTCGCGCCGACCCCGTCCCGCGGGGCGGGGTGGTTGCGCCACCGCCAGCGTGACTTCGTGGCCCGCGGCCACGAGGGCGTCGAGTGTGGGGACTGCGAGCCGAGGGCTGCCCATGAAGACGATGCGCGTCATACACGCGTCCTGAATGCGGTATTCCGATTCTCGCTCTGACACCGCATTTTGGCACAGGGGCTCTGCGAGCGCATGGTATACTGGCGCCGCTCCGTTGCGGGCCCGGGGAGGCGATTATCGTCCGGGAAGCGGCGCTCGCTTACCATCTCCGGGTTCGCGATCTCCCCTCGTCGATTCGGCCGCGCGAGCGGCTGCAGGCGCGCGGGGCCCAGGCTCTCTCAGACCAAGAATTGCTTGCCATCATTCTGCGGAGCGGCACCTCGTCGTCGAACGTGCTCGACGTTGCCCAGGCCCTGCTCGCTCAGCACCACGGTCTGGGTGGAGTGGGCCGTGCCAGCATTGCGGAGCTGGCGCAGACGCACGGGGTGGGACCGGTCAAGGCGATCGATGTGAAGGCAGCGCTCGAGCTCGGCAAGCGGCTCCTCACGTTTGATCCGGAAGAGCTGCCGCAGATTACCGGCCCAATCGATGCGTACAAGCTGCTCTCGAGCGAGATGAGCTTGCTCGAGCAAGAAAGTGTCCGCGTCATTCTCCTGAATACCAAAAATAAGGTGGTCGGCATTTGCCAGGTCTCCCTTGGCAGCCTGAACAGCTCAATCGTGCGGGTGGGCGAGGTCTTCAGAGAAGCGATCCGGCAACAGGCCGCGGCCATCGTTTTGGCCCATAATCACCCGAGTGGCGACCCGACACCCTCAGCGGAGGACGTTGTCGTCACTCGTAAGGTTGTCGAGGCGGGTCAGTTGCTCGACGTGGACGTGCTCGACCACATCATCATTGGCCGCCCGAGCACCGCCTCCGAGAGTGGCTGGGTGAGCCTGCGTGAGCGCCGCCTGGGGTTCGATGCCGCAAACTAGACGCGTCGCGCGCCGCTACGAGCTCCACGAACGCCGACGGAGGGATTGAGCGAGATGGTGCTCAATGCGCTGTTCGGTATGGTCTCGCGCGACATCGGGATCGATCTCGGCACCGCCAACACCCTCGTCCTCGTCCGCGGCAAGGGGGTCGTCATCAACGAGCCCTCGGTCGTGGCCATCAACCGCAAGACGAAGCGGGTGCTGGCGGTGGGCGCCGAAGCGAAGCGGATGTTGGGCCGCACGCCGGCCAACATCATCGCCGTTCGGCCGCTCAAGGATGGGGTAATCTCCGACTTCGACGTTACCGAGAAGATGCTGGCTGGCTTCATCAAGCAGGTGCACGAACAGGTCTCCTTCATCGCTCGACCACGCATCGTCATCGGCATCCCGTCCGGGGTGACGGACGTCGAGCGCCGCGCGGTGTACGAGGCGGCAATGAGCGCGGGCGCACGCGAGACGTTTCTGATCGAGGAGCCGATGGCGGCTGCAATCGGCGCCGGGCTGCCGATTACCGAGCCGCACGGCTCGATGATCGTCGACATTGGCGGCGGCACCACCGAAGTCGCGGTGATCTCGCTCGGCGGCGTGGTCGCCAGCCGCTCGATCCGCATCGCCGGCGATGAGATGGACCAGGACATCGTCGCCTACATGCGCCAGCGGCACAACCTCGCGATCGGCGAGCGTATGGCTGAAGAGATCAAGATC
>JAXDLH010000018.1:0-4892 GCA_034666705.1 Chloroflexota bacterium | reverse complement strand
TCCCGATTAGTGAGAACGCCGTCGAAGATAACCTGGCAGTCTCGCCCTTCGGTCCGCGCCGGCGACCAATCGGCGGGATCGGCGAGCAGATGGAGGGATCGCGAACCAGGGCGCATGCTCGCGTCCGCGGGCTCTCCGCCGCCCCAGGGCGCTACGAGCCTATGTAGCCCAGGCATCTCACCGAACGCGGCGAGCCAACCCTCAGTGGAGATCGCGGCGGCAGTCTGCGCCATGCCTAATCTGAGCCCCCCGCGCCAACGACGCCAGTGAGCTTCCGCGTCCGGAGATCAACGCTGCCCACTACTCCAGGCGTCTCTTGATAATGCTCTGCTTGCGCGGAGAAGAGCTCGGCATACACGCCGCCGAGCGCCATCAATTCGTCGTGCGTGCCGGACTCAACGAGCCGACCCTCGGCTAATACAAAAATCCGGTCGGCCATGCGGGCAGTCGAGAGACGATGGCTAATCAGAACGGTCGTGCGCCCACTCGCCACCTCCAGAAACGTATCCAGCAGCGCCCGCTCCGCCAGGGCATCCATGGCACTGGTTGGCTCATCCAAAATGCAGAGCTGTGCATCGCGCAAATATGTCCGCGCCAACGCGAGCCGTTGCCACTCGCCAACACTCAACTCCGCGCCATTCTCGAGCCACTTCCCAAGCGGTGTCTCGTACCCGCTGGGCAGACGCTCGATGACGTCATGGGCTCCTGCGCATCGCGCCGCGGCGTTGATCGCCGCGTCGCTGGTGGACGGGTCCATGTTCCCGTACCAGATATTCTCCCGCGCTGAGGCATAGTACTGAACAGGGTCCTGAAAGAGAACGCCCACCTCACGGCGCCAGGCAGCTTGCGCGAAGCTCCGCAGCGGGATCCCATCGACTTTGATGCTTCCCCCCGAAGGATCGTAAAGGCGGCACAGCAGTTTGACCAATGTGGTCTTCCCAGAGCCGTTGCGCCCGACAAGCGCGATACGCTCGCCGGGCCGAATGGTGAAACTGACATCGCGAAGCGCCAGGCGATCGGCGCCCGGATAGCGGAACTCCACGTGCTCGAGCACGATCCCGCTGCGAAGTGGCCGCGGCACAGGATGCGGCACCGGCGGATCCACGACTCGCTGCTCCAACGCCAGGAATTCGGTCAAGCTCTGGAGGAATAAGTTGTCTTCATAAAAGCGCGTTAGGCCACCGAATAGTCCTTGCAAACAGGATTGGCCACGCTGAAAGGCAGCGAAGTACATCACCAGGTCACCCAGGGTGATAGTGCCGAGGAAGGCCTGGTATGCGGCAAAACCGTAGACGCCAAACATTGCGGCCATGGCGATCGCCTGCGCGGCCAACTCTACCGCGAGTCGCCGCATCGCGAGCGCGCGCCGCTCCCTCCGCAACGTATCGCGCAACGAGCGGAAGCGCCCCCGGAACAGCCCGCCCAGGTCGAAGAGCCGCACCTCGGGTGCATAATCCCCGGACGTCAACAGCAAATCGAAGTAGCTCGCGCGCCGCTCACTCGTCGTGTGCTGTTGTTGCCATCGATGAGCCATCCGGGCACTGTGTACCCCAACCAGCACGCCGGGCATGACACTGAGGGCCAGCGCCACGGCCACCCACCAGTTGAACGCGATGAGCAAGCCGACCACTGCTGTCAATGCCGCACCATTGCTGCCCAGTTTGAGCAGGTTTGCCATGACCCCGTTGACTCGCGCGGGCGCCTCGTGTTGAGTGCGGTGGAGTGTATTGTAGAAGTGCGGGTTTTCATAGTACTCGAGGTCGACATCCACCGCCTTTGCGTGGATGACACTGGAAAGATGGCTCGTTACGAGCTCACCCTGGACCGCGGCAATCGCGCCGCCGGCGGCCCCACACAGTACGTTGAGCGCCCCGACGGCTGCCGCCAGCGCGACGAAGACTGCAACTGGCGCAAAATCGGCGGGCGACCGCGGGCCAGCGAGCGAAACCGAAAGCGAGTCCATCACCCGCTTGACCAGAATGAGCGCCGCTAGGGACAATGGGGTCTGAACGACGACCGGCGCGACGCTTGCAACCGCCCAGGCGGGGCTGCTCTCCCATACCAAGCGCAGGCCGGCCAGGAGCGGCGCTGGCGCAATCCGGCGCAGGGCCACTGCTAAACCAGTCTCATGATTCGATCAACCTACCCCGGGTCGTCAGGGAACCTACTGGAGTTGTTGGCGTGCGACGCGCCACGCCGCTTCCATTCGTTGGAACGCCGTCGCCGCCACCCCGGCGGCAGACGGGCTCACCCAGAGGAGCGCAGTTACGGTGGCAAGGCTTACGATTCGAGCCACCCGTCCTACGACGGAGGTAGAGCCCGGGGCGCCCGGGGCACGCCAGCCACCATCTATCTCAACTGCCACGACGGTGCCGAGCACGCGGCTGCTCACCACCGGTGGGTCTGGGACGATACAGCTGTCCCCACGGGTTAGCAGATAGCCGCCGGTTGCACCTAGCCAACCGTGGTAGACAACCCGATGCGCCATGTAGCCGTCGTCTCTCGCAAAGTAGATGATGTCGCCTGAGCTGCAGGCGTCGCCGTCCAGAAGCTGTACGCGTAGGCGTGCGCCGGCGGGGATCGCTGGCCACATGCTGCTCCCGCGAATCGCACTGTCGAATACCACTTGCCGCGCCTGGAAATGGGCTGCGAGGGGTACCATGGCCTGAGGGTGATCACGGAGAAACGAGCGCACCACCGTGACATGCTTCTGCGCGTCGTCCGCGGGCAGGGCCCCAGCGCCATTGGCCACGTGCCCCTGCACGGTCAGGCTCCTCAACCGGCTGACTGAGCGGCTTGCAACTCGGCGGCTTGCCGAACCTCGCCGTCAGTGAAGCCCGCTTCGCGCCGTCCAGCCGTGTCGGCCGGGTAGCTCACCCCCTCAGTTCCCTCGCGGCCCATCACCTGCGCGAAGGCCCGGGCGGCCGCAGTAAGCGCGGTGCCGATCTGCAGCAGAGTGCGTGGATCCTGCTGGGTGGCAGCGCGAATGAACTCGTTGGCGAAGCGGACGTGGGTGATCTCGTCCGCTCGTTGTGACTCGAAGAGCGCCGCTAACTCCTCATCGCCGCGCTGGCGCGCATCGTCAATGCTGTAGGCGATGGCATCAAGGCCCCCGGCCTCGAAGCTGCGATTCTGCACAGCCAGTCGTCCGACCAGTGATCTGATGCGGGCGACGATCCGATACTGGAAGTTCAGCACCGGAAATTGGCCGATGTGCCCGCCGCGGGATTCGTAGATACGACGGAACATGGTCGCGTGGCGCGCCTCGTCGGCACACTGCCGTGCTAAGCAAAGTCGCATCTGCCAGTCCACATCCGGGTAGTCAGCTAACGTTTGCGCAGAACACTCGAGGCTGTCGACCTCCTCGTTCATCTGGCGATGAAAGAACTCGATCTCGCGCTGAGGGTCGCCCACCGGGAAGTTCGCGCACTCCACCCACCGATCCGCAACGGTAAAACGCGGGTCGCGAGCCGGACCTGGCGCGAATAGAGTCGGCTCCGCGAGCGAAGCGCGCACCGCTCCTGGTTCAGTTCTCATTACCGCCCCCGGACGCATCTGCTATCTCCTGCTTCGAGCGCTCGAGCTCGCCCGCAAGCTCCCGCTCCAGTCGCTGGGTCTCGGCTATTTCGCGCGGGGTGAAGCCAGCCAGGGAGCGGTCGCCCACGTTGGTGGGGACCGTGTGATCGAGCACTCCACCGGTCGCCTCAACCACTTGCTTCAGCCATCTCATTGCCGAAGCGACCTGCAGCACCGTCCGCGGGTCTTCCTTTGCAAAGCGCTTGAGCCATTCGTTGGCGAACCGGACGTGCGCGACTTCGTCCGCATCGATCGCCTCGGTCAACGCTGCTAATTCCCGCTCCTTCTGGTCATCCGACTCGCCGAATTTCTCCACGCCCACTTGACCGAGGTCGAGGGAGCCGGCCTCGAACGTCCGGTGCTGGACTGCCAGGCGCGCCGGCAGTGAGTCCAGCATGCAGACGACTGACCAATCGAGATTGGCGATTGGGAATTCCCCCTTCCAGCTGCCCAGCTCTTGCAGATGGCGGTCGAGCAGGCCGGCATGCCGCACCTCGTCCCAACACTGGCGGGCCAGTTCCAAACGCAGCTCCCACGGCGCCTCGGGGAAGTCAACCAGGCATTGGGCTGCGATCTCGAGGGTCTGGATCTCGGCATTCAGATCGCGGTATATCCGCTCTCTGAGGCTCGACCCAGCGTCGAGTTCAAGGTGCAAGGCCTCGAGCTCACGATGCAGGTGCACAATGTGATAGCATGGCTCCCGCGCCGGGTCGCGGCGCAGCGTAACGCCACAGACGACTTTGGTGTCCCCCTCTGGCACTATGCCCACCTATGCCTCCACCGGCAGGGCGCGGACCTGCGCGTCGACGAGGTCATGGACCGCGGTCTCTCGCGCTTGGAGCTGGGGCACCCAGGCGGCGTCGTCCACTTGGATGTTGGGCAACTCAGTGCAAAGCTTGTGCCTCGTTTCCTGCATGCGGCTCCAGGCGAAAAGCCAGCTTTCGATGATCCGCGCGGTTGGGGCATCAAGGAGTACATCGGTCTCACTCAGATACCGTCGGTATCGATTGGCGAGTCCCGGCAAGAGCACATCGTAAATTGCAGCGATACGCTCCGGAGTCGGTGCAAGCGCTGCAATGTCCGCAAGGAGCTCTGCATATGCATCCGCAGGACGCAGGCTGTGCTGAAGCGGTAAGCGCAGCTCGAAGGTCCGCTTGCCGAGCGCATCGGCGTGCTGGGCGACATCCCAGATATGCTCGCCGAAGAGAAGCTTGACTTCCATCTCGGGCGTCGTCGGTACCCACGCGGCGAGGGTTTCCATAAGCGCAACGTGTACGTAGCGCATTGTCGCCACGAACTGGCCGCGCTCCTTTACC
>JAXDLH010000017.1:0-3468 GCA_034666705.1 Chloroflexota bacterium | reverse complement strand
GAGCTGGCCGACGGCTCGAGCCTCGGCTACGACCTGCTCGTGGTGTGCGCAGGCGGGAGGCTCAGGGCGCCCTACGAACGCGCTTTTACCTTTCCGCCCGTCGGGGCCGTGGCTTCCGGTATCGCCGACTGGTTGGACGCGGTGCCCCGCGAAGGCCGTGGAGAGCTTGCGTTCGTGGTCCCGCCGGGTGTCTCCTGGCCCCTGCCGCTGTACGAACTGGCGCTGATGACCAGTCGACAGGCCAAGGGCCAGGGTCAGGACCTGCAGTGCAGCATCTTCACGCCCGAGGCGGGCCCTCTGATCATGTTCGGGACCGCGGCCAGCGAGGCCGTGGCGCAGCTGCTCAGCGTGCGCGGCGTAGCTGTTCATGCGGGCGTCCACGTGCACCAAACGGGCGACACTGCTTTGGTCCTGACACCAGGTGACCGCCCGCTCGAGGCAGACGTGGTCATCACTCTGCCCTTGCTCGAGGGCCCGGCCATCCCTGGTATGCCGAGCGACGCCAAGGGGTTCATCCCGATCGACGAGCACGCCCGCGTACGGGGTGTCGAGGACGTCTACGCAGCCGGGGACGGGACGACCTTTCCGATCAAGCAGGGCGGCATCGCCACTCAGCAGGCCGACGCCGCCGCGGAGCACATCGCGGCCGGGGTCGGCGCGGCCGTGGATCCCAACCCCTTCCGCCCCGTCCTCCGCGGGCAGCTGCTAACTGGCGAGGACTCGCTCAACCTTCGCTACGAGGTCGCGGGCGGCCGTGGCGAGGGGGCGGCGTCGCCCGACTATCTCTGGTGGCCCCCGCACAAGATCAGTGGCCGCTATCTCGCGCCGTGGCTGGCCCACGAGACCGTTCACGCCGACTCCGAGCCGCCCCGCGGTCACATCGACATCGAGGTGGCAATGCCAACCGAGTGGCACGAGGAGCCGATGGCGCTCGACCCCTACGGGCCGCTCGGCGTGGACTGACCTGAGGGGAGCCTCATTGAGACGCCTGCGGGCGTGCTCGCTGCGATACGCAGCGCTTCGATCAGCTGGGAAGGCTCGTCGCGACTGATCGGGAGGTGGACATCGATTTCCTCCGTGCCCCCAGAGCGGCTGGTGATATGGACCGCGCCAAGGCGCTCGAACAGGGCCAGCATGGCGCGGTTTTCGACAAGCAAGCTGGCGCTGAAGTGACGGATCCCTTCGTCATGAGCACGGATCGCGAGACGTTCCAGCAAAACCCTGCCGACCCCTCGCCCTTGCCAGTCGTCTATGACCGCGACAGCGGCCTCCGCGACCTCGTGGCGCGCGGGATCACGCACATACCGCGCTACCCCTAGACCTTCTCCGGTTGCGGGGTCGACCGCCCCGAGCGCTTCGTGGCCGTGGTGGTCCAGCTCTGTAAAGAACGCCAACTCGTCGTCTGACAGACCCTTCTTTGACGCGAGAAATCGGCGGTAGCGCGACCCCTCGCTCAGGCGGGCAAACCCGGCGACAAAAAGCGGCTTGTCGGTGGCCGCGACCGGCCGAACGAGCACGCTGGAGCCGTCCTTGAGCCCGACAAGCTCCCCCGCGCTGTCTCGACCCGACCTATTGCGGGCAATCCCTCGCCGATAGGCGTCTGCCTTGGAAAGAGCCTCTTCTTCTGAGTCGTGAAACGAGACCGGGGCGGCGCTGCCGGTGAGCTTGACCAACCAGCCACCGGCTTGACTCGCCTCGATGTACACCTCGCCACTCAAGTCCTCCATGTCGCCAATTCTTTCCTTCCCACCTAGCGTGGCGGTCCCGCATCTTCAGCCATCTGACAGTCGGGCGTCGACCATCCGCCCCTCGCGGATCGCGCCCACCCGAGCCGCTATCGCTTGCAGTGCTGGCTGCGCCAGCATATTGCTGACGATCGCCGCCGCCGTACTCTTCGACGGCCGGGACGTCGCGAGCCAAGGACGTGATTGCCGTGTCCAGGACGTCGCACATCTCGCTTCGCTCGGACGAAGACCGAAGCCCCGTGTGGCCGCTTGCTCGTCGCAACGAACCGGCGGCGTCCTCGGTCGCTCGCGTGCGGAACACGCTTCGCTCCCTGCGTCCTTGGACTGCTCGCTTTTCGCACTGAGGGGTGAGCGACTTCGTCGCGATGCCGATCTTCATGGGGAGCGCCTTGGGGTCGTTGAGCTTGGTAGAGCGTCCTTCTCCTTCGTTCGCCCAAGGCTGGCGGCGGCGCTCGCGTGGAGCTCCTGCAGTTGCGCCGGGCTGGGGCACCATGTCGACTCGAAGGCGGCGGTCTCCCAGCCGGCGAGGCGAGCACCTGCCTCATAGGCGCTCTGCAGGAAGGCGAGCAGTCCCTGTTTGGGGTCGGGCGCCGTGCGCACGGCCTCATAGGGGAGGATCGCCAACGAGCCGGAGCCGAACTCGATCCACTCGCCCGCCGACAGCGGTTGGTCCCGCAGCCCCTCCGGTTCCGGGGCGGTATAGGAGTAGTACGCAGCGTCGCCGACGTTGTCGTCGCCGGCCCAGAACCCGAACGAGATGACCTCCTGCGAGTAGGCCTCCTGGGTCACCGGATCGGCGTCCAGCGGCACGCCTGGCCGGCCAGAGAATCGGGTGACCGCGAGGTCGAGGCCGTGCCAGAACAGGTGCACGGGGCTCGTCTTGCCGTTGAACCAGCCGCTGAACTCCTCGAACACCGAGTCCGACCAGTCCAGGATCCGGCCGAAGCGCGCGATCGCATCGCGATCCCACGAGGCGTGCTCCACATCCTGGGGAAACGGCGTCGTCATCGGAACGCCGAACGGTTCCTCCTTGATCTCAACCTTGACGTCGAGCTCTCCGAGCAGCGCATGGAGGTGAGTATCGAAGTCGGCGACGGGCAATCCCTCGCCGAGCTCGAACGACCCGGTGCGACCGTCGGCCGTCCGGACAACCACCGCATGATCGACGAAGTCGATCGTGATCTCGAACGTCGTGTGGTGGTGATGCAGCCGCCGCGTCGTGAGCCCTCGCACGTCGACGTACAGAGGGACGTTCCACCAGTGGTTTCGCGGGGCCGTGGTCGCCAGCCGGATCTTCCCGACGATCTGGCTGTAGAGATGCAGCGTGTCCCTCGTTGCGCGCCAGTCCGCCAGATGCAGCTCCGGCAGCGTCATCCCGCCAGCGCCTCCAGCAGGGCGGCCGCGTCGTAGCCGCCGCGGTGCACGACCCCGTCGATGAACAGGGTCGGAGTGCCGCGGACCTCACGCGACGCTATTCCGCTCTCGACGTCGCGGCCCACACGTCCTAGTACGGCAGCACCGGTGCGGTCGCTGTCGAACAGTGCGACGTCGAGCTCGAGCTCGGCGGCGTACCGGCGCAGGTTGTGATCCACCAGCGCGTGCTGGCGGTGAAAGAGGAGCTCGTGCATGCTCCAGAACCGGTCTTGGAGGGCCGCCGCCTCGGCTGCGGCAGAGGCGGCGAGAGCGTGCGGGTGGATCTCGGTCAGCGGGAAGTGCCGGAAGC
>JAXDLH010000016.1:0-5405 GCA_034666705.1 Chloroflexota bacterium | reverse complement strand
GTCCGGCCCGGGCCGGACGACGCGACCTGATCGCGAGATGGGACGAACCGGGCCGAATCTCACCGCCTCGCCCTCCCGCCGGTAGTGATGATGCGCCGCGGTGCTTGGCGGTCCCGATGGAGCAGGCCCGCTCCGGACCTCCCATGCAGGAGGGGCGAGTCGGCACCGCGCGTCGCGACTAGCCGGCTGGCTCGTCGGCTAGAATCCGCGCCAGGCTCGCCGCGGCGCGATGCCGCCGGAGGCGCGAGTGATCGAGGGCATGGTGATCCAAGTGCTGGACCCGAACCGGGTGGTACTCAGCGTGGGTACTGAGGACGGCGTCGGCGAGGAGATGGTCTTTGCCGTCTGCTTCGGGCGGAGCGCGGATGCGGCCGAGAAATGTCGGGTTGGCGTCATACTCCCCGGCCGCTACCAGACCGTGTGCGAAGCGACGGTGCACCCGCTCCCGAACAGCGTCGTGCCGGGCGACTACGTCCACGAAGTGGTGGGGGAGCCGCCGGTCGCGGAGTCCGGGCCGGGCGATTGAGGCTCCGCCACCATCGCCGGCTAGCGCGCTATTCTTCCGCGAAGCGAATCACCGACCGGACCTCGTGCAACTCAAGCTTGAGCTCCCCGTGCGCCACGTGGGCCACAATCTGACCTACCGGCATGGCATTGATCTGCTGCGCCTCCGCCGCAAGCAGTCCGATGAGGAGCGCGGTACGTCCGCTCACCTTCAAGCGCTCGCCTCCCACCAGCACGG
The DNA here is from genome assembly GCA_034666705.1 of Chloroflexota bacterium. Lineage (GTDB taxonomy): Bacteria > Chloroflexota > UBA6077 > UBA6077 > SHYK01 > JAXDLH01. The sequence goes on along the minus strand of JAXDLH010000016.1, from coordinate 4,663 downwards.
TGACCTCCCGCACCACTGCCGGCCGCTTCTCGCCCCGGCTCATTGGGCTCCGCTCCAGTCCGCTGCGATGTGCGCCTCGACGACTACGGGCACCTTGTTGAGGAACCGCTGCAGCCCTTGCGTCATTACGTCAATGAGCCATTCACTTGCCGCCTCGGCTTCGCTGGCATCGCATTCGAGATCGATCTCGTCGTGGATGCACAGCACCGGCACGGCTGAGGGGCAGCGGTCGCGCGTTTCCCATAGCAAGGCGAGCGCGGCCTTCAGTCCGTCGGCGCCGCTCCCCTGCACCGGCGTGTTGAGCTTCTCGGTGTACCGGCTGACGCCCAGGCGCCGCCTGCCGGCGAGGGTTCGCGTGGCGACCGACCCCTCCGGCTGGGACCGGTGCCAGCGCCAGAGCCCTGGGTAGGTGTTGAAAAACCGGTCGCGGAATCGCGCCGCTTCGCTGCCGGACAGAGTGACGCCGTAGCCGGAGGCCGCGTGCTCGCGGAGCGTGTTCGCCCCCATGCCGTAGATCAGGCCGAAGTTGAGCGCCTTCGCAGCCTGGCGGTCCTCGGGGCGCACGGCGCCGGTCCGGCCGAGCACGCTGGCGGCCGTGACCGCGTGCAGGTCCTCACCGCGCTGGTAGGCAGCGATCATCCGCGCATCCCCCGCGAGCTCGGCGGCGATTCGCAGCTCGATCTGCGAGTAGTCCGCCTTGATCAGCACCCGGCCCGCACCGGGACGGAAGCAGGCCCGATACGCCAGGTCGCGGGGCACCTGCTGGAGATTCGGCTTGCTGCACGCCATGCGTCCCGTGGCCGCGCCAAGCTGGAGGTAGTCAGGGTGGAGCCGGCCCGTCGCCGCATGGACGTGCCGCAGGAAATCGATGCCGTAGGTCGAGGCTTTGCGGGTGGCCTCACGGTGCTGGAGCAAGAGCGGCACCAGCGGGTCGCGACGGGCAAGGGATTGGAGGGTGGCCTCGTCCGTGCCCGCAAGCTCATGGCCGCGCTCGCGCAGGAGGCGGAGCACCTGGGGTGGGCTCGCCCAGTTGATGAGCGAGTCGCCGAGCAGGTCGAGGGCACCGACCAGGCGAGCCATCGCGTGCTCGAGCTGCACCTGCTCGGTGACGGCGCCGTTCGAGAGCGCCTGCCAGGCCTCGGCATCGAACGGCGCGCCGCTCTGCTCGAGCCAGGCGAGCGCAGGCAAGGCACCCATCTCCAGGCGCGCGGCGGTCTGGAGTCTCGCCTCGGCCAGCTCGGCTTCCAGCCGATCGCCGAGCGGCAGCAGGATCGCGGCATCACGCCCGGCGTAGCGGCGCTGCTCGGTGCTCAGCTCACCGGTCCACTCGGCGCGTTGGAGCGTCTTGTCCAGCGTGATGCCGAGCGCGCGCTCCACGACAGATGCGAGCGAGCAGTGGTCGAGCCGACCCAGCTCGGTCCCCGCACTCATCAATTGAGCAGCGAGCATGGTGTCGCAGAGGCGCGCGCCGTCGGGCACGGGCAGCCCCGCCGCCCCCAAGAACTGCAGGTCGAACTTGCCGTTGTGCAGGCGGAGCGGTGGGCCCTCGGCGAACAATGGCGCCAGTGCCCGGACGTCGACGTGAAACGCGTCGATGACGTACGTGCCGTGGGCCGTCGCGAGCTGCACCAGCCGCAACCGGTGTGACCGCGGGTCGAGACCCGTGGTCTCGGTGTCAACGCCCACGACCGTTGCCGTCATGAGCTCGGGCAGGATGGTGGCCAGGCGGCTGGCCTCGGTGATGAACTCCGCGTCTATCTCGGGGTCGGTCGCACCAGCGGTGTAGCTGGTGTAGCTGTTTTGCGCGTTCTTCTGGCTTCGCTTGTTTTTGATTTCCGGAGCGCCTGGCTCCGCAGCGTAGGCAGGAGGCGTGGTGCCAGACGATGCATCGGTACCAATTGCGCCCTCTGCTGAAGATTGAGGCAATTCAGCTACACCAGCTACATCAGCGTCATTCGCCTCCCACGTATCGGTCGGCCGCGACGCTGCTGGCGGCCGATTGCGGAATTCACGACGTTCGTCCGCCGAAGATGGCTGCAAATGAGCTACATCAGCTACACCACCTGCAGGCTCAATCCCCGGTCTTTTGTTGGGAACCCCATCAGTCCCGTTTCCCGAAGATGCGGCCGATTCAGCTACACCAGCTACATCAGCGTCATGCCGTGCCAGGTCGGCTTGTAGATTCGGATCGGGAACACCAACAACCCCACTTCCAGAAGATGGGGCTGATCCAGCTACACGAGCTACATCGCTGAACAAGGCTTGCTGGTGATGCTCGGCGGCCTCACGGATGGCCGGCTCGCGCGAAAAGAATACATCCCTTCCCGAAAATGACTGCAAATCAGCTACACCTGGCTCCCGAGCCGGTGCGCCGTCGTCATGGCTGTCCTCCGGTGAAGCTGATGTAGCTGGTGTAGCTGCATCGCGCGTATCTTCTGCATCGGTGTGGTTGTGATTGCGGGCCTCATCATTCGGCGCGCTCTCCGGGTCGGGCCCGCGATCATCCGGCGGCTCGTCATCGTCTGCATCGTCATCATCGGCCTCGTCTCGTCGGGCGATGCGCACGGGCTGCCCATCCTTGATCCGCTCCGGGAACTCCACCTCGATGCCGGCGATGCGCAGGGCCGGGGCGAGGCGCCGTAACGCGCCGCTCAGGCGGGTGGCGTCCTTGGGCCACTGCTTGTGCTTGCGCGCTCGCTCGCCGGCCGTGTCGTCGAGGATCGTCAGCAAATCGGTGACCAGCCCTTCCCAGGGACCCGTCTCCAGCAATTGGCGGAGGGGACCAACCAACGGAGACGAGCCAAGGGCCGTGTCGTTGGCCGCCCGGCGGTTCGCCTCGAGCGCCGCGAGGAACTCGGCCGCGGTCCAGCCAAGGGCGGGCGCCGCCGCCGCACCCCAGATGCCGAAGTCGGCCATGCGCGGCAGCGATTCCTCGGGGATGCTCGCCTGGTGCGCCAGCGCGTGCACGGCCACATCCAGTAACGCCCCCAGCACCTGGCCGTGGATCGCCGCGAACTCGCGCCACAACCGCTTCTCCGAGCGGCGCGAGCGCTTGCTGAGCTTCTTCAGCCAGAGCGAGATCGAGCGGTCCTGCAGGTCGGGCCGGGTCGCCACGTCCTCGATGCCGTTGAGCAGCACGGGCCGCTGCACGTTCACCAGCACTTCATTCAAGTCGGTGTACAACTGGCGCTTGCCGAGCCCGCCGCCGGTGGCGAGTCGGCACAGCCCATCGGACAGCCAGTCCGGCAAGTAGCTCAGGTTGTCGAGCCCCACGATCCAGCCGTTCAGCGCCGCCAGCACCAGATCGCCCTCATCGCGCGGCTGGCTGCGGAGCGGCGCGGCGTTCGGATCGATGCAGCGCCGCAAAAGCCGCTCCACCAGCGATTTGCCGCTGCCCTGTTCCCCGTGGACCTGCAGCACCGGATACGGCCCACTCGGACACAGCGTCATGACCAGCCACGTCAGGAGCAGCCGGAAGGCGTCGTCGGCCTCGGGGCCCCGGCCGAGGTTGGCAAAGGGCCGCAACAGGTTGAGATTCCCCCCGTGCTGCGGCTCGGGCAGCGCCAACAGGCCGTGGGGGCGGCGGAAGGGGATGGGCGCCTCCGCAATCACCCGCCAGCCCACGATGCTGATCTCCACCACGCGCCACTCGGCATCGCCGAGATCGAGATACACGTGGCCGCCGAGTTCGGCGACCCGGGTGCACACCTCGCGTTCCGGCCCCTCGTAGAGGGCGGTACCCCGGAGCGGCCCCAGGGCGTCGGCGAGTGCCTGTGCGTTCGGGACGGTCTGGTACTGCAAATAGAACCGCCGCGACAGCCAGTCCTTTACCTCGGCCGAGCCAAGCGGCCAGGTTTCCTTATGCGAACCGACGGGCAGCGTGGCATATGGGGTGCGGTCCGGCGTGTGGAAGAGCACGAGCTCTTTCGCCAGCTCCATCAGCCGCGTCGATTGCGACCCGAGCCGGATCGCGGCGTCTGCCCCCTCACCGGCATCCTGGCTGGCGGCGGGGCGGGAGGCCTCTTCGAAGAGTTTGAGGAGCCCGGCCTCGACGGCCGCGAGGTCCGCCTCCGGGCGGAGTGCCAGCACCTGGCGAGCAAACGCCTGGCGGTCGGCGGCGCGGTCGAGCGCGAGGCGGTCAGCGAAGACCAGTTGGTCGGCATCGTCGAGCACGCGCACCACGCTGTACACGTGGCCGCGGGCTTCATCGATCTCCCCGGCGACGAGGCGCACGCTCATGGCACGACCACCGTGATCACCCGCTTCGGGGACCTGGCGCCGGCTGGTGGGCCGAATCGCGCGGTGAGTTCGCGGGCGGCCTCCTGGGCGGAGGAGCCGCGCATCTGCTTCACCAGGGTCACGGCATCGCCGCCTTGCCGACAGCCCCGGCACCACCACAACCCCCGGACCGCATCGATCTCCACGCAGCGCCCGCTCTGGCTGGCATGGACCGGCTCGTGACCGGTCTCGATGACGCCATTCGCCCGGACATGAATCGGGTTGCCGGCCTGGCGGAAGAGCTCCGCGAGTGGGACGTCCGCCCACCGCGATGATTGGCGCGAGGGCTGGCGTCCCTTTGCGCTTGACCGTTGGGACCGCATTGCCTGGCGACGTGCCACCTCCGCGGCAATGCGGTCCGCACCTATATCGGTATCGGCTGGTT
>JAXDLH010000015.1:0-8584 GCA_034666705.1 Chloroflexota bacterium | reverse complement strand
AGCGATCATTTGCGTACTTGCATGGCGCCAGCCGCCAAGTTCTATACCACCCCGAGGGCGTAGCCCCTTTGTCATCCTTGAGCGAAGCGAAGGATCCGTGACCACAATGATCGGGCTACGGATCCTTCGGCTGCGACCTCGGGATGACAACGAGGTTATGGCCTGCTCTGAATAGCGACATTCATCTGTCCGTGGCGCGCCGACGGCGCATGGCAACTCAGAATAGCTGGACCGCTGCCGCCGGCCTCCGACGCTTGCTCTTCATTTAACTCTTCACGTCCCATTTTTCGGCGTTCCAGGTCATCGAGACGCCCTCACGGGCGCCCTCCACGTTGACCAGCCGGTTGCTGAGCACGGTGGGCTCGGTGACAAAGAATAGTGTCATCTGAATGACCTGGTCCGTCATCGTGTGGATGATCTGGCCCACGAGTTGCATGCGATCCTGCTTTGGAATCGTGACGAAATACCGATCGAGCAGCGCGTCGAAGGCCGGGTCCATGTAGCGCGGCGTATTGCCGGTGATGCGGTAATTGTTCGCCGGCAGCGGCGTGTTCTTCGTGCCGAACTTGTTCAAGCGCGACAGGTCGTTCTTGAACCGAGTGAAGGTGAACGCCGGGAACGTCGCCGTGTACTCGAGGTCGGTCACGCGCGAGCCCGGGATGATCGCCGGTTGCACGTCCACGCCGGCGTTCTTCCAATCGTTGGCGACCGAGAGCGTCGCTTTCTGGTTCAGGTCGTCGCCTGCCGCCACGCGCAGCTCCAGCGAGAGCGGCTGGCCATCCGCCCCGCGAAAGATGCCATCGGAGCCGCGCGTGTAGCCCAGGCTCGCGATCGCCTGCTGGGCGGCGCGCTGATCGTATGGGTAGTGCACGATGTACGGGTCGACGATGTCGTGGCCGGCGAACCCAGGATTGAGGAAGCTCTCGGCGACCGTCGACTGCCCCTGCATGAGGGTATCGACCATGCCCTGCCTATCCATCGCCTGCACCATGGCGCGTCGGAAGCGGACGTCGCCGACGACGGAGGGCTGGGGGTCGATGAACTGCGGGTAGATCACGAGTTGGCCGGTGGCCTTTTGTTCCAGACGCCCCCCGTTCCATTGGTTCTGGAGTTGCACGCCCTGTTCGAGCGATAGGCCCCGGTTCATCGTCATCTCGACGGCGCCAGCCAGGATGTTCGCGAAGAGCGCGCTGGTGTCGTTGATGAACTTCACCTCGACCTGGTCGACCTTCGGCCGGCCCATGATGAAGTCTGGATTGGCGTCGAGCAGCACGTGGTTGCTCATGTCCCACTCTTTGAGGCGGAAGGCGCCGGTGCCGATGTAGCCGGAGCTCCAGAACGACTGCGCAGTGAAATTGGGTTTGTCGGAGAGGTATGCCTGCTCGAGCAGATGCTTGGGCATGGGCTGGATCGCCGGCTGCGAGGCTGCCTGACTGAACGTCTGATCGGCGTCGATGTACGACGACTTCCAGTGCACGACGACGGTGCGATCGTCGACTGCTTCCACGCCGCTGATCGAGTCGAGCGATGGTGCCTTGAAGGTCCCGATCTCGCGGTCGGCCGCGACCTGATAGGAGAAGACGAGGTCCGCTGAGGTGAAGGGGGCGCCGTCGTGCCACATCACCCCGGGCTTGATGGTCAGGGTCGTGGTCATCGTGCCGTCGGGGAGCAGCTTCCAGAGCCCGTTGTCGAGCGTAGGCACCTGCTCCGCGAGTTGCGGCTGCAGGTTGCCATGGTCGTCGGTCATCACCATACCGGCGTTGAGGAGGTGCTCGACCTCGTCCACGCCGATCACGCTCGCGCCGCCCACGTTGTTGATCAACTCACTCAGCGTATGCCCATCGCCCTTCACGGCGGCGACGATCCGCTTCGGCCCGCTTGGCGCCGCGCCCTGTTGGGGGGCCGACGACCCGGCCGTGCTGGCCGGCGACCCCGGTTGGCTCGCGCAGCCGGCGACCACGAGCGCCAGCAGCAGCCACGTCGCGCCGAATCGTTTATGAATGCTCATCACACGTACCTCCGTTCTCATTACGAGGTCCACCAACCAGGTGGGCCAACTCCAACCCTACTCATCATGAGCGGAACGCCACAGCATAGGGAGTTTGTCGAACACTGGCTGTCCCTACTCTGCACCCGTCCCCAGTCGGGCGGACCAGCGCTCGCGGTGGCCGCTACGCTCCATCAGCGCCAGTACCTCTTCCTTGATCGGGCTGAACTGTCCCCAATGGCTCTCCATGAAGTGGCGCGATGGGTGGCTTGCCGGTCCCAGATCGATGCAGCCATTCTCCGTGGGATCGCGCATCACGGCGAGCGGATCCTCGCCGCGCTCCACCTTATCGATCTGCTCGAGGAGGACCTTGCGGTAGAAGATGATGCCCTGATCCGACGCGCCGAGCTTCTCATCGGTCCGGTCCATGATCGGCTGCTGGGTGATCCACACCATCACATCCTGGCCAGTCACCCAGTCCGTGCTGAACCGCCCGTCCGGTCGCATATACGGCACGTCGTAAACCGGGATGCGATCCTGCGCCGGCACCGGCAGTCCGTCGTCCGGCGGGTAGCAGCTATAGAAGTAGCAGCGTGTGTGGGTGTCGTCCGTTGGCACGCGGATCAGGCCGAGGCGCGTCGTCGCCGGGAAGATGATTGGATTGGTGCCATACTTCCAGGTATCGTCAGCCTCGCTGCCGCCCTCGACGATCCGCCGCTTCACGATGCCGTGCGGGAACACGTCGAAGCCGATCTTGACGTGCCGCGCGCCGTTGTACACCCGATCGGTGCGGGGCGTCTTGCCCATCCGCTCCAGGACGTAGTCGTAGTAGTGCTGGTGCAGCCAGTCCACGTGGGTCAGATCTACGGAGTTCTCGACCGTCTGCAGCCAGTTGCACGGCACGTCGCAGACGCCGACGTCGCGCCAGGCATCATCCCGCACGAACATGTCGTAGTGGGGGATCAGCGGCGCCGGCTGGGGGCCCAGGTAAGCCCAGAGCAGCCCGCCCAACGGCTGCACGGGGTACGCCGTGTGGTGGATGCGGTCCTTGAAGCTGCTCTCGGCAGGCTCGGCCGGCTGCTCGAGGCAATTGCCGGCCGGATCGAAGAGCCAGCCGTGGTAGCAGCAGCGGAGCCCGTGTTCTTCGGGTACGCCGTACTCCAGCGAGGCCTTGCGGTGCGGGCAGTGTTGTCCGAGCAGGCCGTACTCCCCGCTGCGGTCGCGGTAGAGCACCAGGTCCTCGCCGAGCAGCCGCACCGCTTTCGTCGGCTCGTCCTCCAGCTCCGAGACGCCGGCGATCGGGTGCCAGTAGCGGCGCATCAATTCGCCACACGGCGTCCCCGGGCCGACGAGCGTCATCCGGTCATTCTCTTCCTTTGTAAGCACGCAACCTCCACCAGATCAGGCTCGGCTTGCCAGGAGCATACGCGGGGCGCAGCGCGAGCCGCTCCCGGGGCCACCGCAGTGCCCGGGAGATTCCTGCCCCATCGTATGCGATGCCGCTGGTCAGAGCCAAGATTGCCACTGGGGAAGTGTGCGACCGGAGATGTTGCATGCGCTCTCAAAATCGTAAGGAGGAAGGCACCGTTCATGTGTCGTGTGCAAAAAAAGACCGGGCGCACCCGTCTGCGAGCTACGCAATCGCTCGGGCGCCGCGACTCAGCGGCAGCTTCGCGACAACGGGGGGCGGCCGCGAGGTACCATCCTAGTGCACCAACCTTTGTGTCATCCTGAGCGAAGCGAAGGATCCGTGACCACAACGTCCGGGTTACGGATCCTTCGGCTGCGGCCTCAGGATGATGTGGATGTTGCGTACAGGCCCCAAGATCCATGCGAGGGGACCAGGAATTGGACGCGGCTGGCGAATTCTTCAATCTCTACAACCACGATCTGGTCCGGGTCGCCGTGGCCGTGCCCTCGGTGAAGGTGGCCGATCCGGCGTACAACGCTATGCAGACGGTCGGCCTGATGGAGCGGACGGTCGAGGAGCGCGCCGTGCTCGTGCTCTTCCCGGAGCTGGGTCTCTCCGCCTATAGCTGCGACGACCTTTTTCATCAACGCGCGCTGCTCGACGGGGTGATCGAGGGGCTGCAGACCGTCGTCGACGCGTCCGCGCGGCTGCCGATCGTGACCGTCGTCGGGTTGCCGCTGCAGATCGACCAACTCCTCTACAACTGCGCCGCGGTGCTCTACCGGGGCAAGATCCTCGCGGTCGTTCCCAAGACCTACCTGCCGAACTACCGGGAGTTCTACGAGGCGCGCCAGTTCACGCCCGGCGACACGGCCCGGCGGGACTCGATCGACCTCTGCGGCCAGCGCGACATTCCATTCGGCGGCCGCATCCTCATCCAGGCGGCGAACCACCCCGCCCTTACACTCTTTACTGAAATCTGCGAGGACGTCTGGGTCACCATCCCGCCCTCCTCCTACGCCGCGCTCGCCGGCGCCACGGTGCTGCTCAACCTCTCCGGCTCGCCGATTACGATCGCCAAGGCCGAGTATCGCCGCGCGCTCGTCGCGGGGCAGTCGGCGCGCTGTCTCGCCGCATACTTGTTCACCGCGGCCGGCCCCGGGGAGTCGACCACCGACCTCGCCTGGGATGGCCACGCGATGATCGCTGAGAATGGCATCATGCTCGCCGAGTCGCAGCGTTTCAGCGCCGAGCCGCAGCTAGTCTGCTCGGAGATCGACCTCGAGCGGTTGGCGCAGGAGCGCATGCGGCAGACGACCTTTGGCCAGGAGGTGCGTCGCGAGCGGGCGCAGATCGAGCAGTTCCGGACGGTGCAATTCGAGCTCGAGCTGCCGAGCGAGGGTGAGCTCCTGCCCCGGCGCACGTACGAGCGATTTCCGTACGTACCGGCCGATCCCGCGGTGCGCGACGAGCGGTGTCGCGAGGTCTACCACATCCAGGTTCAGGGGCTCGTCAAGCGCTTGCAATTCACCGGCATCGAGCGCGTGGTGATCGGGGTGTCCGGCGGGCTCGACTCCGCCCATGCCCTGCTCGTGTGCGCCCAGGCGATGGACGTGCTCGGGCACCCGCGCAGCAACGTCCTCGCCTACTCCATGCCTGGCTTCGCCACCAGCAGCCGCACTCGCACGCAGTCCGAGCGGCTCATGCGCGCCATGGGTGTCGCCGCACACGAGATCGACGTCCGCCCGAGCTGCCTGCAGATGCTCAAGGACATCGGCCACCCCTACGCCAATGGGGAGCCCGTGTACGACGTCACCTTCGAGAATGTCCAGGCCGGCGAGCGCTACAGCCACCTCTTCCGGCTCGCGAACCTCAACCACGCGCTCGTCGTCGGTACCGGCGACCTCACCGAGCTGGCGCTCGGCTGGTGTACCTACGGCGTGGGCGATCACATGTCGCACTACTCGGTCAACGCGAGCGTGCCGAAGACGTTGATCCAGCACGTGATCCGCTGGGTGGCGGAGACCGGGCGCTTTGGGGATGACGCCGCGGCGGTGCTCGCGGACGTGCTCGCCACGGCGATCAGCCCGGAGCTCGTACCCGGCGTCTCAGAGGACGAGCCCGCCCAGGAGAGCGAGACGGCGCTCGGCCCCTACGAGCTGCACGACTTCAGCCTCTACTACACGTTGCGCTTCGGCTTCGCGCCACCCAAGGTAGCGTTCCTCGCGTATTGCGCCTGGCACGATGCACAGCAGGGCCGCTGGCCGGGCATCCCCGAGGATCGCCGTCACGAGTACGACGTAGCGGCAATCAAGCGGCACCTGCATACGTTTCTGTACCGCTTCTTCCAGCTCAGCCAGTACAAGCGGAGCGCGATTCCCAACGCGCCGAAGGTTGGCTCCGGCGGCTCGCTCTCCCCGCGCGGCGACTACCGCGCCCCGAGCGACTCCGAGGCCACTGCCTGGCTCCGCCAACTGGATTTCATCCCGGATTAGGGCTTGCCCCACGCCTCCTCGAACTCGCGGAGGCTGCCTGGGTGCTCTCTCCAGCGCTCGATGCGGCCATCGCGCAGATCGCAGATGTGGTCGCAGTAGTACTCGTGGTGGTGGCCGTCTCGGTCGAATTCGTGCTTCAGCAGGAGCACGCCGTGCTCGTCGTTCGCGAACACGTCCAGGACGTGCTCCTGGAAGGTGCCCGCGGACCGCCGAATCGCCTCGCCGATCCACTCCCCGAAGTCATCCTTCGTGTGGTCGCCGCTGAATGACAGACTTCCGGGCACGGTGAAGACGACGTCGTCGGTACAGCCCGCCAGAAATCCTGGGAGATCGCCTCTGGCGAATGCTGCGTAAAGGTCGCGGAGTCGCGTTTCATTTGGATGCGCCACGGTCCACCTCCGCTCATCTACAAGCATCATACTGGTCCTATGCGGCGCGCGATTGTAGCTGACGATGCAGACGGAGGGGCGCCGCTACCGGATGCCCCCGTTCGTGTCCAATCGGATAGGCACGGCGCCCGGCGATTGACGTTCCGCTTCTCCGCGCCTAGCATTGCCACCATCGAGCGGGGCGTACTTCGTCGCATCCGCCACGGCCTACCGGCTAACCTTGTGAAGGCCAGAACGGTCTTTTCAGACAAAAAGGAGGTTCGCATGGAGATCACCATCATCGGCCGCGTGCCGGCCTGAGTCACGTGCGGAAGAGTGGAAGAGTTTCTTTCACAAAACGGCATTCCCTACACGCTGCGCAATCAGTTTACCGACCCGCTCACGCCCGACGAGGTGTTTGCCCTGTGGCACGACGACAAGGGGCGGCAGATCGGGCCGCTCATCAAGGTCGGCAACTACGTCGACCCGCGGGCCGGCTACGGCATCGTCTATGGGGGCGACCTGATCCGCCTGGAGGAGCGCCTGGAGATCCGGCCCGGCGCCAAGGAGGATGGCTGTGTCGTCTGGGGTCGCCCCACCGATACCGGCACGCAGCGTGTGCTCGAGTTCTGCCGCGAGCGCCACATTCCCGTGCAGTTGGTCCACCTCGACGTGCATCCGTTGACGCGGGATGAACTGTGGGACCTGCTCTACTTCCCGGAGAGTGGGATCCTGCAGTCGCCGCTTACCGTGGTCGACGGCCAGGTCGTCCTCGGCTACGATCTCGAGTGGCTCCGCGCCGCCATGGGGCCGGCAGGCGCCCAGTTGAAGGACGTCCCAACCGAGCGCCGCTTTGTGAGCAGGCGCCGTCCCCCTCCGGTTTGATCGTGCGGCCAAGGCGTGCCCGACTCGAGGCGGGCGCGAGCTCGTTGGTCACCCTGACGGAACCGATGGATCTGTCGCACCAACAATCGGGCTAATGAATCCTTCGCCGGTGACAACGGCATGCAATGGGCGAATAATGAATGCGCGATTCGCAGGGAGGTGCCGAGGTGCCGCGCATGACCGGGAGCCGCTACTTCGCCGAGGCGCTGCAAGCATACGGCGTCACCCACGTCTTCTTCGTCCCGACAATGCTCCTGCCCGCCATGGCGGAGACCGAGGACATGGGCATTCGCCGCGTAGTGACGCACGGCGAGAAGGCCGCGGCCTACATGGCCGACGGCTACGCGCGCGCCTCGCGGCGCCCCGGCATCTGCATGGCGCAGAACATCGGCTCGACGAACCTCGCCGCCGGTCTCCGCGATGCGTACATGGCCTGCTCACCCGTTATCGCCCTCACCGGCGGCACCGACCCGGCGCTGCGGTATCGTCATTTCTATCAGGAGGTCGAGGACTTCGCGGCCTGGGACGGCGTGACGAAGGCGAACCTCCACGTCGAGTCCACGGAGCGCTTCCCTGCGCTGTTGCGCCAGGCCTTTCGCACCGCCACGAGTGGCGCGCCGGGCCCCGTACACCTCGATCTGCGCGGCAGCCATGGCCAGGTGCTGGAGCGCGAAGCCGAGCTCGACGGCATCTGCGAGCCGCGCTTCGCCAGCTACCCGGCTTTTCGCCCGGAGCCTGAGCCGGAGGCCGTGCGCGCGGCGCTTGCAGCGCTCGCCCGGGCCGAGCGGCCCATCATCGTGGCCGGCGGCGGGGTGGTCGCGTCGGATGCTGGCGCCGAGGTCGTGCAGCTCGCGGAGCTGCTCCAGATCCCCCTCGCGACGGCGCTGCACGCCAAGGCGATCATCGCCGACGATCACCCGCTCGCCGTCGGCGTGCCCGGCACCTACTCCCGCTGGTGCGCCAACCGGGCGATCGCGGAAGCCGACCTGGTCTTCTTTATAGGCAGCCACACCGGCAGTCAGGCGACCTTCAACTGGCAGGTGCCCTTGCCCGGTACGCTCGTGATCCAGTTGGATATCGACCCCGCCGAGCTGGGCCGCAACTATCCGAATACTGTCGCGCTGCTCGGCGACGCGAAGGTTACGCTGCGGAAGCTGCTCGCCGAGGCGAACGTGACGTCCCCGCAGATGGCGAGGCTCCAGTATCCGAGCACTGGCTCGCGGTTCGGCAACGTGGTGGTGACGCCCGAGACGATGACCGCGGAGGCCAGGTTGCCGGCCAGCCGCGCGGCGTGGGTCGAGCGAGTGCGGAGTCTGGTGCGCGACTACTGGGCTGAGTCGGCAGCGCAGCGCAACTCGGACGCGGTGCCGATCCGTCCGGAGCGAATCTGCAGGGAGATCTCCGACTGGCTGCCCGCCGGCGGGGTGGTGGTCTCGGA
>JAXDLH010000014.1:0-14923 GCA_034666705.1 Chloroflexota bacterium | reverse complement strand
GGTGACTCACCGCACGCCCTCGACAATCGCTACCTCTATGGCAGCGATCGACTGCCACCATCCCGGGTGCTCCGCGCCGTCGGAATCGGCCGGACGATCTGGATCAGTGCAGCCACGATCGCGGCTGACCTCTGGCCCTACACACAGATGCTTGCCGAAGCGGGTCTTGCCCCGGAAGATCGACAATTCCCCGTCCGTCCCCGCTCAACATAGAGTAGCACGTAGCCCCCATAATCGTGAGCATGCGCGCGGTGGTGGTTGATCCAACTGCGGGGGACGATTCCGCCTATCGGCGGTTCGTGCAGCAGGCGCAGCGGCAGGGACTGCTCCCCGATCATCTCGTGCGGGGCGAGCCGTACCTCGCCCGCAACGCCGTGGTGCTCACGCGGCAGGACACGGCCCAGCTCATAGCCCTGACCGAGCGCTTCAGTCGGGCCTTCACTCGGGCCGGGCAAGCGCTCGCCGGGGACGTCGCAGCGGTCGAGGCCATCGGCTTCCCGTGGGCGGCCGCCGAGCTCCTGAGCGCCGAAGGCGTCCGCACGCCGCTCATTGGGCGCTTCGACTTCGTGCAGGACCTGGACGGCCACTGGTGGCTGCTGGAGCTCAATGCCGACACGCCATCCGGCGTACGGGAGGCGACGACGGTCGACCGGCTGGCTTGGCGGTCGCTCGGCGCCCCGGCGGGCCTGCGCCGGCCAAATGCCTGGCTCAGCCGGGCACTGGTGGCGGCCTTTCGCCGGGCGTTGCACGACCTGCCGCGCGGCTCATGGCTGGGACTCGTGACCGATGCAGGCGAGCTCGAGGACCTGGCGCAGATGGCGTTCACCGAGCGGCTGCTTCGCGAGCCATTGCGCCGACTCGGTATCGAGGTCGTGCTGGGCGATGTCGACGACCTGCGACAGAGTCAGCGCGGCGTAACGCTGCGCGGTCGGCGGCTTGCCGCGCTGTACCGATACGTCCCATTCGAGACGATGTTTGGGACCTCCGCCTTCGCGGCGATCTACGACGCGGTGGCCTCGGGCCGGCTCCGCGTGCTCAATGGCCTCGGGGGGCTGCTCCTACAGCACAAGGGGCTGCTCGCCTGGCTGTGGGGGCACGCGGACGACCGGGCGCTGCCACGTCCCGAGCGGGCTGCGATTCAGGAGCATTTGCCGCCAACCTGGTGGATAGAGGCTGTTCCTCACGGCATGCCACGCGAGTCGCTCGTGGCGAAGCAGGTATTCGGGCGCGAAGGGGAAGAGGTATTCTTTGGCGAGGATCTGGATACGGCGACGTGGCGCCAGCTCGCCGAGCGCCGCACCTACGTCGCGCAGCAGCGGGTGCACGTCGCCGAGATCGACGCGGTGGTGCAGAGCTCGCTCGGAGCTGAGCTAATGCGCGGCAGCGCCACGATCGGTTGCTTCGCAGTCGACGGCCGCTGGGCGGGCTACTATACGCGGCTCGGCGGCAAGATCATTACCTCGCGAGCGAAGTGGCTTGCGACATTTGAGGAGTAAACCGGCCGGATGCGACGCAACGACAGCCCAAACGGCGCGCCCCACGAGGAGACCATCCCCGAGCAGCTGAAAATCCTGCTTCCCGGTGACGTGCTCGAGGTGTGGGACGAAGGTTCGCTCATCGTAAAGACCGTGTTCACCTGCCATGAGACGATCGACGGGCATACCTACGAATGGCACTGGATGTTCCTCGACGATGGCAGCCTGTTGGAGGTTTCGCCAGACGGCTATTTTCGCTACAAGGAGCATCGCATCCTGCAGCAGGGCAGCGCCGAGTACGAGGAGATGGTCGCGCAGGATGGCGCGCTCGTCCGCTTCGAGGAGCGAGTGCGCAACGGCGAGTCCGGGCGGCGTCCCGTCGAGGTCACCGTCGGCGAGCAGACGTTCCGCATCGCGAGCACCGGCACGGTGGTCGCGGGCCGCATCGGCCCGGAGCCCGAGCTCCTGCCCTGGTCGTCATTCAGCAATCGCCAGGAGGACAACGTCTACTTTGGCCTGGTCGATCCGGAGGACGAGGAGCACGTCGCGGTTGGACTGTGGACCGCGCACGTCTGCATCTCGATTGGCCGTGAGTTCGATCCCAGCAACGTGACCGAGATCTATCGCCATGGCAAGTAGCAGATGATCCGGCCGCGTGAGCGCCGCGAGGAACCGCTGCGTATCGCCTCGTTCCTGCCCTCCGCCACCGAGATCCTCTTCGCGCTCGGGCTCGGCGATCACGTGGTCGGCGTCAGCCACGAGTGCGACTACCCACTCGCGGCGACGACGCGGCCCAGAGTAACCACCTCGATCGTCGACCCAGCCATGATGTCGAGCGCCGAGATCGACGAGGCGGTGAGCCGCGCGCTGGCCGAAGGCCGCCAGACGTACCGCATCGACGTCGATCTGCTCCGCCGGCTGCAGCCCGACCTGATCGTTACGCAAGACCTGTGCGTCGTCTGCGCGGTCGGCGGCACCGACGTGCGTCGCGCCGCCGCGCAGCTTAGCCCCGAGCCTCGCGTGCTCGCGCTCACGCCGGGCTCGCTCGGCGACGTGATCGAGGACGTCCAGATTCTGGCTGACGCCGCCGGGGCGGCGGACCAGGGCGACGTGCTCGTCGCGGAGCTGAAGGCGCGGCTTGCGGTAATTCAAGCCCGGACCGCGACCCTGGACCGACCGCGCGTGCTCTGCCTGGAGTGGCTCGACCCCGCGTGGATCGCCGGCCACTGGATGCCGGAGGTGGTGGAACTCGCCGGCGGCGTCGACGTGCTTGCCGAGGCTGGCGAGCCGTCACGGCGCGCGACCTGGGATGAGATCGCAGCGGCCGAGCCAGAAGTGGCGATCATCATGCCGTGCGGCTTCGGCGTCGAGCGGGCGCTATCCGAGATTGCCGTGCTCGAGTCGATCCCACAAACTGCGCGTATCTCGGCGTTCCGAGAAGACCGCGTCTTCGTCGTCGATAGCTCCAGCTACTACAGCCGCCCGAGCCCGCGGTTGGTCGACGGCGTCGAGTTGCTCGCCGCAATGCTCCATCCGGACCGTTTTCCTCAGCCCCTTGCCCCGTGCGACGCGGTGCGCCTCCCATGGCCGCCGAACGCTCGTCGGAGCACCACCATTCATACCGTCCCGACTGAAGCGAAAATCTCGCGGGACCTTGTCATCCCAACCGAAGCGAACGAGCCGCAGGTGCATGTCATCCCGCATGAAGCGAGGGACCCCATGGGGCTGGTCATCCTGAGCGAAGCGAAGGATCCGTGAACCCGCCCCTTCCGGGCATCGCAGACCGCAACGTTCACCTCGGGACAGACAACGCCTTCGACTTGCTCGCCGAGGTCAACCGACTCCGGGCCCAGGGCCGCGACGTGATCAGCTTTGGCATCGGCGAGCCCGATTTCCCTACCCCCGAGCACATCATCGAGGCAGCGAAGGATGCGCTCGACGCCGGGCGCACGAAGTACGGCCCGAGCGACGGTCTTCCGGAGCTGCGCGCCGCGATCGCGGACGACGTGGCGCAAAGTCGCGGCATCCCCATCTCGCCGGAGGGCGTGCTCGTCGCGCCCGGCGCGAAGCCGCTCATCTTCTACGCGGTGTCGACGCTCGTAAATCCCGGCGAAGAGGTGCTCTACCCCAATCCGGGCTTTCCGACGTACGAGTCGGTCATTCGCTGGCTCGGGGCCGTTCCCGTGCCAATGCCCCTGACCGAGGCGCGCCATTTCGCCTGTGACCGCGAGGCGCTGGCCGCTGCCATCGGCGATCGCACGAAGCTCATCATCTTGAACAGCCCGAACAACCCAACCGGCGGCGTCCTCGCGCGCGCCGACCTGGAATTCATCGCCGAGCTCGCGCTGCGCCACAATTGCTGGATCCTCAGCGACGAGATCTACAGCCGACTCGTATTCCAGGGCGGCTTCAACTCGATCGCGTCCGTGCCGGGCATGCAGGCGCGAACCGTCATCCTCGACGGCTTCTCGAAGACGTACGCCATGACCGGCTGGCGACTCGGCTACGGCGTAATGAGCCCTGAGTTGGCGCAACTGATGGCGCGCGTGGAGACGAACGTCGAAAGCTGCACCAACACCTTCGTGCAGCTTGCCGGAGCCGAAGCGCTCCGTGGCCCCCAGGACGAGCCGGACCAGTTCGCCCGCGAGTTTCGTCGTCGGGCTGAGATCGTCGTCGAACTGCTCAACCAGATCGATGGCGTGCGCTGCGAACGGCCGGCGGGCGCGTTCTACGCGTTTCCCAACGTGACGCAGGCATGCAAACGGGTGGGCCTACCAGGCGCGGATGCCCTCGCCGATCGGCTGCTCCACGAGGCGGGCGTCGCGGTCTTGCCGCGGAGCTGCTTCGGGACCAGGAGCGCCGAGGAGACCGAGGAGTACGTGCGGCTCAGCTTCGCGACGAGCGAGGCGAACATTCGCGAGGGCATCGCGCGCATGAAGCGCTTTATCGAGGGAGGTCCACCGTGACCGAGGGACAGCGGAGGTAAGCCTGGCCCCTGAAGAACAAGCGGGGCGAGACGCTCCTCTCCGACGCGGGAACTTGATCGGCGCTCCGCTTCATGGCTCTTACCCCTTCGCAACTACATTGACCACCTGGCGAATAGCCCGTGGCTCACCGCCTTACGAACAATTCGGACGGACGGTGGATTAGCGGCGTGTCTCGATGAACTGCTGCTCGGAATCACCGGCCTCCAGGTTGGCGAAATAGCCGAGCGTGCGCGCCATGGTGCCCCGCGCCAGACGATCGTCGGCGAGCTCGGCCAGGGTTTCCGAGTCGATGACGTTCGCCCGGCCAATCGCCAACGCTTCCCAGAGGAGGCGGGCGTTGTCCTCGAGATTGACGGAGATGTCGAACATGTCGCCGAGAGTCAGGCCGACAGTCGTTATGCCGTGCCCGCGCATCAGAATGGCAGTGCCATCGCCGAGCACATCGGCCAGCGCCTCACCTTGATCCGTCCGCTCCACGAGGTGGGGGTCCTCATAGCGCGGCAGTGGTCCGCGCAGCCCGCACGCCGGAATCAGCACGACGTCGAGCGGTCGGTCCGAGATGCTGAATATCGTCGACCAGTGCGCGTGCAGATGCGCGACCGAGCCAAGCTCCGGCCGCCGCGCATGGAGGGCGACGTGGATCGCGGTCTCGCGCGGCGGCGGGTACTTCCCACGCACCCGGCTGCCGGCGGCATCCATGATCACCATGTCGTGGGCGGTGAGCCGCGTTTTGTCCATACCACCGCCCGGGGTAATCGCGATCAACTCGCTATCCGGGACGCGCAGGCTGACGTGGCCGCCGAGGCCGAGCAAATTGAGCCGGCCAAAGATCCGCGCGCACTGCGCCAGGCGCGCGCGCGTTTCTGTCTCTCCATCGGCCATGCGTCACTCCCCTCCATCACCACGCCGAGCCTCCCGCCGCGTAGCGCCTGTGCTTATCTCCTTCTGACGGAACCGAAGGATCCGTGCACCCAGTGTCGAGGCCACGGATCCCGTGGTTCTCTCAAGATGACGCATACATCGGACTGACACCTGCTTCCCAATGGCATGACTGTTGCCCACGCCCTCCGGGTCGGCTAGCTGGCGGCGGGCTGGGTCGTCACCAGGTTGCGCAGCACCATTTGCAGCACACCGCCATGCTTCAGGTAGTCGACGTCGATTGGGCTATCGACCCGCGCCGTCACCTTGAACTCTACGGTCGACCCGTCGCTCTTTTTCGCACGCACAGTTACGTCCTGGCGCGGTTGGAGGTTGTCGTCGATCCCGACGATGTCGAAGACTTCCGTCCCGTCGAGCCCAAGCGTCTGGCGATTCTCGCCTGCCTTGTAGACGAGCGGCAACACGCCCATACCCACCAGATTGCTGCGATGGATGCGCTCGAAACTCTCGGCGATCACCGCCTTGACGCCAAGCAGCACCGGGCCCTTCGCCGCCCAATCGCGCGAGCTGCCCGAGCCGTACTCCTTACCCGCGAGAACCACCAGCGGTGTGCCTTCGCCGACGTAGCGCTGGGAGACGTCGAAGATGCGCCCCACCTCGCCGTCCGGCAAGTGAACGGCCCAGTCGCCCTCGCGACCAGGCGTCATCTCGTTGCGCAGGCGTACGTTCGCAAACGTGCCGCGCATCATCACCTCGTGGTTCCCGCGCCGCGACCCGAAGCTGTTGAAATCGTGTGGGTCGACGCCATGCGAGATCAGGTACTCGCCCGCCGGTTGGTCGCGCTCGATCGAGCCCGCCGGCGAGATGTGGTCGGTCGTGACCGAGTCGCCAAGCACGGCCAGCACGCGCGCACCGGTGACGTTCCCCAGCGGTGCAAGCTTAGGCGCGAGGTCCTGGAAGAATGGCGGCTCGCGCACGTAGGTCGACTCCGGGTCCCACTCGAACAACGCGCCGGAGGGCGCGTTGAGCGCCTTCCACGGTTCATCGCCAGCGAACACGTGGGCGTAGGTATCCTCGAAGATTTCGCGGCTGAGCGATGAGGCGACCACTTCCGCCACCTCGGCGGTCGTGGGCCAGATGTCGCGGAGGTACACGTCCTCGCCAGTAGCGTCCCTGCCCAGCGGCTCGCGGGTGAGGTCGATGTCGACGGTGCCCGCAAGCGCATAGGCGACGACGAGCGGCGGCGACGCCAGGTACGAGGCGCGTACGAGCGGGTGGATGCGTCCCTCGAAGTTGCGGTTGCCGCTCAGTACCGCGGCCACGGCGAGGTCGTTGCCCGTGATCGCATCGCCGATCGGCTCGGCCAGCGGGCCGCTATTGCCGATGCAGGTCGTGCACCCGTAGCCGACGACGTGGAAGCGGAGCGCTTCCAGATACGGCAGGACGCCCGACGTTTTGAGGTACTCAGTCACCGCGCGCGAGCCGGGTGCCAGGCTTGTCTTCACGTGCGGCTTGACCTGCATGCCACGCTCGACCGCCTTCTTCGCGACGAGCCCTGCGCCGATCATCACCGTTGGGTTCGAGGTATTCGTGCAGCTCGTGATCGCAGCGATCACGACCGAGCCATCGCCCACGACGTCGCTAATGCCGTCGCCCAGGCTGACGTCCACCATCGTGCCCGTGGGCACGGCCTGCGTGCGGAGCTCGCTCGGCGCCTGCACCTCGTTTGAGGTGCCGCCCTCCGTGTCAAACTGCTCCTTACCTGCGGCCTCCGAGGCCGGGTGAAAGCGATTCGAGAACGACGTGCGAAAGCCTTCGCGCACGCCGCTGAGCGCCACCCGCTGCTGTGGCAGGCGCGGGCCGGCGAGGCTGGGCTCGACGGATGCGAGATCGAGCTCCAGCACCTCGCTGAAGACGGGCTCGGGCGTCGCATCGGTGCGGAAGATCCCTTGCTCCTTGCAGTAGCGCTCGACGATATCGAGCGTTTGTGCGCTGCGAGCGGTCAAGCGCAGGTACTTTAGGGTTTCGTCGTCGACCGGGAAGAGCGCTGCTGTGGCGCCGTACTCCGGGCACATGTTGGAGATCGTCGCACGATCGGCGAGGGTAAGGCTGCTGAGACCGACGCCGAAGAACTCGACGAACTTATCGACCACCCCGTGGGCACGCAGCATCTGCGTGACCGTCAACACCGCATCCGTGGCGGTCGCGCCCTCACGGAGCGCGCCGTGCAGACGGAAACCAATGACCTGTGGGGTAAGGAGGTACATCGGTTGGCCGAGCAGTGCGGCCTCGGCCTCGATGCCCCCGACGCCCCAGCCCAGGCAGCCGAGGCCATTGACCATCGTGGTGTGCGAGTCCGTGCCCACCAGCGTATCGGGGTAGGCGTGCCACTCGTTGTGCTCCTGCCGCAGGTGGACCACGCCGGCCAGATGCTCGATGTTGACCTGGTGAATGATGCCAGTACCCGGGGGTACGACGCGGAAGTTCAGGAACGCCTTCTGCGCCCACCTCAGCAGCTCGTAGCGCTCGCGGTTGCGCTCGTATTCGCGCTCGACGTTGATGGCGAAGGCGTTGACCGTGCCGAACGCATCGACCTGGACCGAGTGGTCGACGACGAGATCGGCGGGGACGAGCGGGTTAATCCGCTGCGGATCACCGCCCATCTGCTGCACGGCCGAGCGCATGGCGGCGAGGTCGACCACCGCCGGCACCCCCGTAAAGTCTTGCATCAGCACGCGCGACGGCAGAAACGGGAACTCGCCGGGCGTCGGGACCTGCGGGTTCCAGCCCGCGAGCAGCCGTACGGCCTCCTCGGTGAAGACGTAGCCGTCGAAGCGGCGCAGCACGTTCTCGAGGAGAATCTTGATGGTGAACGGCAGGCGACTGACGTCGGGAAAGCCGGCGTTGGCCAGTGCGTCGACCCGATAGTACGCCGCCGTCCAACTGTCGCCGGCGAGTGTGGCGCGCGCGCCGAACGGGTCCCTCTCTGCAACCATGGAGCACCATCCATTCGTCATTCTTACGGAACCGGAGCGATCAGTAAACGCGAGCCCTCAGAGCGGGGACACTCTGCTTGTCATCCGGAGCACGACGAAGGATCCGTGATTGCAACGTTCCGACCACGAAGCCTTCGGCCTCGCAGGCTCGGGATGACAACAGGAGGTACCGCGTCCGATTCTATCCCAAAGCCCACGGCGACGGGCGGTCACCAGGCACGTCGGTATACTTGCCGCGGAGGGTCCAAGCGGAGGTTCGAGTGGAAGGCCAACGCGTCACGGCGATTCTGAATGCGGTGGAGACCGGCGATCTCCGCAGCGTTGCCATGCTCCTCAACCAGGACCCTGCACTCGTAAACGCCCATAACGACCGGGGCGATTCCGCGATTTTGCTCGCCGCCTACCACGGCCACGGCGCCATCCAGGACCTTTTACAAATCCGCGGCGCCGAGATGGACGTCTTTGCGGCCTCCGCCGTAGGTGAGTTCGGCCGTGTCCGCGAGGTGCTCTCCGAGGATCCGGAGCTCGCTTTCGCCTACTCGCACGACGGCTTTACCGCACTGCATCTCGCCGCGTATTTTGGCCACGTCGAGATCGTGGGCCTGCTGCTCGACCGTCACGCTGACCCGAACGCGATTGGCCAGAACCAGTCGCTGGTCCGACCCCTGCATTCAGCGGTCGCACGCAGTCAGCAAGCCGCCGCGGAGCTGTTGCTGAAGCGCGGCGCCGATCCGAACGCCCGCCAATCCGGTGGTGTCACGCCGCTGCACTCCGCCGCCCAGAAGGGCCAGGACATCATCGTGCGGCTGCTGCTCGCGGGCGGCGCTCAGGTAGACGCGCGCACCGACGACGGCAAAACCGCGCTCGACGTGGCGCACGGCGGCGGGCACGAGGAGGTCGTCCACATGCTGCGCCAGCACGGCGCGACGGGGTGACGGCGCCCTGGGCGCTACCACGCATCCACTGGCAGCGCGAATAATCAGTCAATGCGAATCGTCGCATCCCGTCGGGCGGCAGCCTTGGGGTGACGGAGAGCATGCTCCCATTCAAGTCGACGCGACAAACGCCGTTCGTGGGTCGTCAGGATGAGCTGCGGTCGGTGGTGACGTGGATGGAGGGCGCGGCGGCCGGCGAAGGGCGCGCCGTTCTCATTGCCGGCGAGCCTGGAGTCGGCAAAACGCGATTCCTCGCCGAGGCTGGCAATCGCGCCAGAGCGAGGGGCTTCACCGTCCTGGCTGGCCGGTGCTATGAATCTGAAGGTGTGCCTGCCTACATTCCGTTTGTTGAGGCGCTTCGGGCACACGTGAGCGCTTCGCCGCTCGATTTGCTCCGCGCACAGCTTGCGGAAGGTGCCGCCGAGGTCGCGAAGCTGGTGCCGGAGTTGAGCGCCCGCCTCCTCCGTCTGACTCCTGGTCCCGCTCTTAGCCCCGACCATGAGCGCTACCGCTTGTTCGACGCCGTCGCGGACTTTCTCTCGAACCTTGCCACGGGAACCCCACCCGGGCTGCTGCTTCTCTTCGGCAACCATGAGATCGCCCAGCAGTTGGTGTTGAGCGTGCGGACCGTCGAGCGTCACGTCACGAACCTCTATTCGAAGATCGGCGCCCGCGGCAAGGCCGACGCGACGGTGTACGCGATGCGGCACGGCCTGATTTCCGGCTAACCATCCGCGGTGAACCCGCCAGGTTTGGGCACGAGTCCAGGTGGCCGGAAGCCCAGCTCTACGTGTTTTCCGCCACTCCCCTCTGACCTCATGGCAGGTATCCGCCTTAAAGATGGGGGATTTCACGGAAGTTTTGCGCCTCGCCCCGATCTACCCTCTTCTCACCGATGGTATCGGCAATCCACAACGAACCAAGAGGATGATCGATGGCAGCAGTGATAAACGCGGAACCAGCCGTGGGAGGTCCAGAGCATATCATGGCGCTTGGCTTCGGCTTCTGGGGATCCAAAGCGCTCCTCAGCGCGGTCGAGCTTGGCGTCTTCTCCGAGCTCGCCAAGTGCCCTCTCGATAGAGAGCAGCTTCGCATTCGGCTCGGACTCTCTCAGCGCGGCGCGCGGGACTTTTTCGATGTGCTTGTGGCGCTCGGTCTGCTTCAGCGCGACGACCGGGGATATCTGAACACCCCTGAGACGGACCTGTTCCTGGACCGTGCCAAGCCCTCGTATTTGGGAGGCATCCTCGAGATGGCGAACGCCCGCCTGTATCCGTTTTGGGCTTCCCTGAGCGACGGTTTGCGCACCGGGCAGCCACAGAACGAGGTGAAGACCGGTGGAGACTTCTTCGCCGGCCTGTACGGCGACCCGGCGCGTCTGCGGCAATTCGCGCGCTCGATGACTGCACTCAGCATGGGCGCGGCCCACGCGATCGCGCACAAGTTCCCCTGGACGGAGTACCGGACATTCGTCGACGTCGGCTGTGCCGAAGGGGGCATCCCGGTGCAGATCGCACTCACCCATCCGCACCTCTCAGGCTATGGACTCGATCTCCCTCCGCTCGGCCCGATCTTTGATGACTATGTCGCCTCGCATAGGCTCGGCGACCGCCTTCAGTTTGCGGCTGCCGACATGTTCGTCGACGCCTTTCCATCGACGGACGTCGTGCTGATGGGCCACGTTCTTCACGACTGGGATCTCGAGCAGAAAAAGGTCCTTGTCAAAAAGGCCTATGAGGCCTTGCCGCCAGGCGGCGCACTCATTGTTTACGAGTCGGTCATCGACGACGAGCGAAGGAGCAACACGTTCGGCCTGCTGATGAGTCTCAATATGTTGATCGAGACCCCAGGGGGCTTCGACTTCACCGGCGCGGATTGCTCGGCATGGATGCAGGAGGCTGGATTCCGAGAGACAACCGTTGGGCCGCTTGCAGGGCCGGATTCTATGGTCATCGGAATCAAGTAGGACAGGGTCCGTGGGGATCCGGCAGGGTAGCTACCCCTCGCGCACCACTTCCCCGATAATTCTCCGTGCGGGATTGGTGGATCGAGCGGCGAGCGCAAGCAGAGGCGCGGCCTCGGACGCAGCGTCGCGTGGCGCCTCCACCGACGATCGCGTGGCTTGCCCTCGCATACCTCGCGATCTCGCTTCTCGGCGTGTGGGCCGCGCCGGATCGGGCCGATGCGTGGAGACGCTTCGCACTCCTCGCGCTCGGCGTCGCGCTCGCACTGAGTATCGGGTGGATCGGCCGACGTGGCGGCGACCGGGCCCTCGCCGGCATCAGCGTCGGCGTCGGGCTGCTGGCCACGGGCGTGACCTGCTACTTCCTGCTGACGTTCGACTGGCGGGTGGAAGCGACCCAGAAGTTCACAGCGCTCAGGCCCTTCGGCTTGTGGATTGAGGGGCACCTCCCGTTCAGTTTGCCTGGCGCTTTCCACCCCAACGCGGCCGGCGGTGCGCTCGCGATTGTCTTGCCCTTTGCCTTCGGAGCAGTCGCTTGGGCGGTCTCGCGGCGCCGGCGGGTTTTCACCGCGTTCGCAGCGCTTACGACTCTGGTCGCGCTGGTGGGATTGTCTCTATCCGTATCGCGCGGCGCCTGGCTCGGACTGGCGGCTGGAATAACGGTAGCGGGCTATGCGACATGGCAGGGGAAACGCGATTCAACTGGCCCGACGCACTGGCGAGTTGATGGCTTTCTGCTCGTGTGCGGCCTGGTGATCGCCGTTGGCCTGTGGACTACGATCACCCAGAGTGCCACCAACTCGTTCGTACTAGCTGTCGCCGGTGAGATCGGCGATTCGCCCATCTCGCGCGTCAAGCTATGGCGCGACATAGCGGCGTTGATTCCGGACTACGCGTTGACCGGCAGCGGGTTCGACGTCACCGACATGGTCTACTCGAGCTACATGCTATTGGTCCATGTGCCCTACCTCTACCACGCGCACAACCTCTACCTGCAGCTCGCAATCGAGCAAGGCGTGCCGGCGATGATCTCTTTTGTTATCCTGGCCTTGGTCTCCGCCCGGACCCTCATGCGCGTGATGATTCGGTGCGCCGACGAGCGCCTCTTCGCCGCCGCCGCGCTCGCGGCGACCGTAGCGATGCTCGTCCACGGCACGCTCGACTCGCAGCTCTTGATTAGTCCTCTGGTCCCGCTGATGTTCCTCCCCTTGGGCTATGCCCTCGCCGTGCGCGAGTCGGACTCACCCATTGATGGCAAGGTAGGTGGGCCTGCGCGGATGCGACTGCGCGTCGGCGGAGCGGCAATCGCGCTGGCGGCGCTCGGAGCACTCACACTCGTGCCCCAGGCCCGGGCCATTGCCGAGGCCAACCTCGGCGCGGTGGCGCAAACGCGCGCGGAGCTGTCTGTCTATCAATGGCCGCGGCGGCAGATCCAGGATGAGGTGCGGCGCTCCGGCGAGGCGGATCTGGCGCCTGCGATGGGATGGTACAAAGCGGCGCTGCGGGCCGATCCGACGAACGTCACCGCCAATCGCCGGCTCGGACAGATCGAGCTTTCGATCGGCCAGTATGATGCTGCCTTTCAACATTTGCGCGCAGCCTTCCAGTATGGGCCGGATGAGCGGGCGAACCGATTGCTGCTCGGTGAGGCATATGCCGACCAGGGCGATGTCGAGTCGGCTGCTACGATCTGGCACACTGTGGATGTCGGCCAGGGCCAGATCGCGCTCCGCATTCAGTGGTATCGCGGCTTGCAAGATCCTCAACGGTATCGCTGGATCTTCGAATCGGCCACGATCCCAACCCCCTAACCGTGGCCCTCAGTCAGACGATCAACCGTCCCGATGATGATCACCAGGGCTGGCTTTTCGATAGGGGCAAGGAGATCCGCGGCCTGCTTTGACACGTCCGCCGCGAAGCTCTTTCCTGCGAGCACCGTGCGCGCAACTGCGTTTGTTCGTATGTCATATGAGGTGTCCGCGCGGCCGAATCGAGGGAGGTGCGTACTGCCATGGCTGCCATACCGAGCATCGCCGACCGCAAGGCCGCGGTGCTGGCCGACCTGCGCGCCGGGCGCGAGCTCTTCGAACAGATGCTCCCCACTATCAGCAAGGACGAGATCTACGGCGCGTCACAATGGGGGGTGGTCGACGCGATCAACCACACGAAAGGCGACCCGTCGTACTACGACATGGTGCAGCGCACCCTCGCCGAGGACCGACCGCAGTTTCCCGCCTGGGCGGGCGCCGACGAAAGCTGGGAGCACACGAAGGCAGAGATGCTCGCCTCGATCGACCGCGCAATCGCGTGGGTCGAAGGGATGAGTGAGGCGCAACTGCAGCGCGTGGCAGTGTGTGGGACCGACGAGGTACAGGTGATTCAGTTCCTGGAGTGGGCCGGCCCACACTACCTGGAGCACGGCCGCCAGATCCGCGATGAAATCCTGCCCCTGGCCCGAGGGAAGCAGTCATGATCTATGAGATCCGGACCTACAGCACCAAGGTCGGCGGCGTCGCGGAGTATGAGAAGCGCTTCGCCGAGGCCTACCCGACTCGCGAGAAGTATTCGCCGCTGTACGGCTGGTGGCATACCGAGATCGGGCCGCTGAACCAACTCGTGCACATCTGGGCTTACGACGACCTCCAGCAGCGGGCTGACATTCGCGCCGCCGTCGCGAAGGACACGAGTGGTAAGTGGCCGCCCTCCGGCCAGGACCTGATCGTCACGCAGGAGAACGACATCCTCGTGCCGATCAAGGGGATGACGGAGTGGAAGGGGCCGCAGGAGCTCGGCGGCGTGTATGAGCTGCGGATGTACACCTATCCCGCCGGTGAGGTCGGCAAGGTGGCGGAGAAATTCGCCGAGTCGTACGCAGCTCGGGCCGCGCTATATCCGGTCGGCGGTATCTGGACGAGCGATCTAGGCAACCTGAACCGGCTGTACCAGCTCTTTCCGTACAAGAACTGGGCCCACCGGGCAGAGCTGCGCGCGGAATATGCCAAGAGCGGCATCTGGCCGCCGCACACGGAGGCGCGGCCACTCACACAGTTGGTGCGCCATATGGTACCGGCGAGCTACTCGCCGCTCCACTGAGCGTGATGCGGGCGTCGCTGGTACGCGTGCTCTTCGCCGACAGAGAGCACGCGCAAAGTGAAGAGGTTTAACCGTGACGGCTGAGCTCATCCTGTTCATTCTGTTCTGGCCGGCGGCTGTCACGGCGAGCATCCTGCTTGCATTTGCCAGCGCGCACCGAGAACGCGGCGCCCAGAAGCGCGCCGCGGTACGGCAGGCAGAAGTCGACCGCGTGCAGCACCAGGTGGAGGCACGACTGAAGGCGCTGACCCCTCCCATCACCGAGCGGCGCGCCGAGCCTCCCGAGCCGCATTGACGTCCACCGTGCGCCCCTACGCTGGCGCGCGCACGACCATGAAGAGGCGGCGGAATGGCAGCAATGTGTGGCCATCGGCGCGTCGGGGGTACGCGGCGCCAACGAGCTGCGCGTAACTCGCCTCGTATGCCGAGCGCTCCGGCTCGTCGAGGGCGTCGAGCAGCGGGCGCAGCCATGAGCCCTTGAGCCACTCCTTGACCGGGTCCTCACCATCCAGAACGTGCAGGTACTCGGTCTCCCAGATGTCCACCGACGCGGCGACCGGGGCGAGCAGGTCGTAGTAAAACGCCGGCCCGCCGG
>JAXDLH010000013.1:0-5454 GCA_034666705.1 Chloroflexota bacterium | reverse complement strand
TGGTTCCAGCAAGGCTCGCGGCGGGGGACGAGCCCCCGCCCTACCGAACGTGCAGCCGACGGCAATCAACGAGAAACATGCGCCCAGTTGTATTAGGGTATGACCGCCATTGCGGTCTGCCCCGACCAATCGTCCTGCAGGGTCGTAGACGCCGGCGCGTCTTCCGCGGGTATCCTTGGCGGCATAGCCAGCGCGCGGAGACGGCGATGTACATGCCGGCGGATTTCGAGGTCACGGACGAAGCCCTGCTCCACGGTCTCATGGAGCGCTTCGGCTTCGCCACGCTCGTGACGGTCGAGGATGGCCGGCCACTCGTGTCGCATCTCCCGCTGCTGCTCGACCGCACCGCAGGCGAGCACGGCACGCTGCTCGGCCACATGGCCCGGGCCAACCACCAGTGGGAGAGCTTTGCGCAATCGGAGGCGCTCGCCATCTTTCAGGGTGAACACGGCTACGTCTCGCCGTCGTGGTACGAGACGCATCCGAGCGTACCCACCTGGAACTATCTCGTCATCCACGCCCACGGGCCAGCGCGGATCGTCGAGGGGGAGGGTCGAACTCGCGAGATCCTCGCCGCGCTCATCGCACGGCACGAGCGTGGCTTCGAGGCGCCGTGGACGATGGAGCTGCCCGAGCCGTATCTGCATTCGATGGTGCGCGGCATCGTCGCCTTCGAGATGCCGCTGACCCGCCTGGAGGGGAAGTTCAAGTTGAGCCAGAATCGACCTCGGCGTGACCAGCTCCGCGTGATCGCCACCCTCGCGGCGAGCGCCGACCCCGCCGACCAGGCGTTGGCTGCGGCAATGCGCACGGTTTTGGGCGGCGAGGCCGAATAGCAGGATTCGTATGGTCGATCTCTATGCCGGCGCGGCTGCGTGCTACGCACGCTACCGACCGGGCTATCCGCCACAAGTTCTTGATCGCGTTCGCAGCGCGTTCGGCCTGCATGGCATCGGCCGACTCCTCGACGTGGGCTGCGGGACCGGGCAGCTTGTTCTCGCGCTGCATCGCGACGTCCACGACGCGCTGGCGATCGACATAAGTCCGGAAATGCTCGCCGAGGCGGAACGAGCCCGGGTCGCCATTGGAGCGGCGAACGTACAGCTGCGCTGCCTGGCCGCCGAGGAGATCTCCCCCAGCCTGGGCAGCTTCCGCCTGGTCACCTTTGGCAGCTCGTTGCACTGGATGCACCGCTACGTGGTCCTCTTGAAGAGCTATGCGCTCACCGAGCCTGGTGGTGGTGTCGCAATCGTGGCGTCGGACAGCATTTGGTCGAGCGAGCAGCCGTTCGCGCTGATCGTCCGCGCCGTCGTGCAGCGCTGGCTCGGGCCCGAGCGGCAGACCCTTGCTGGCGCGTATGCTGCGAGCTCCGAGCGCCACGAGGATGTCCTCGCCCGTACGCCCTTCGTCGACATCCAGGTCAGCGCCACTGAGTGGGACCGCGAGGCTGACGCCGACGCAATCATTGGCGAGTTGTATTCGACGTCGTTCGCCAACCGAGCGCTATTCGGCGACCATGCTGCAGGGTTCGAGGAAGACCTTCGCCACGCCCTCCTCGCGCTCGATTCGCGTGGAAGGTTCGTCGTGGGCGAGCGGACTCACTGCATCCTCGCGCGCAAGCGCTGACGGGTAGCGGCTACGCGTCGGGGCGTCGGCGGCCGCGGCGGGCGGAGTCGTCCTCGAGCAGCACGCCGCCCTCCTCGGGGGCGCCGCTCTCGATGTAGGTGTAAGCGCACTCCCAGCCGCAGAAGTCCCACTGCTTCGTGCCGGCGCCCACGCGCTCGGCGATCCGGACCCAGCCCTCGATCTGGCCGATTTTCGGCTCTTGCTCGCTGCTGACCTTGCACTGATCGCACTCGAAGATCTTGACGTGCTGCTCGACGATGCTCATCGCAGCCTCCCGTAGTTTCACCCGTTGGGCCGGCGATGGCCCGTAGCACAGGATCATAGCCAGCGGTAAGGGCCGCATTGCCGCGTCGCGTGGATGCTGAGATACGGCTGAGATGCGGACCGTCAGCGCACGGGGTCGGGCGAAGGCGCCTGGGCGGCGACGGCCGACTCACCTGTGGCGGTCACGGGCCGACGGCTCTCATGGAGGAATGCAGCCTCTTCTTCGCGGCCCGCGCCGGTGAAATTGCGGAGCGTGGGCACGGCCCGCGCCGCGGCCAGCACCGTGGCGATGCAGACCAGCCCGCCAAGCGCAACGGCGTACGGCACGCCGATCAATGTGCCCAGGGTCCCCGCCTCGAAGCCGCCGAGTGGCCCGAGTCCACGCGTCGACATCGCCTGCAGGCTCATGACTCGGCCCAGCATCTCGCGCTTCGTGAAGAGTTGCATGACGGTGGTCCGAGTCGCACCGACGCTGACCTCTGCCGCGCCCGTGAGTATGAGGAATACGATCGCCAGCGGGAACCACGGCGTGACCGCGAAGGCGATCACGGCCAGTCCATACACCACGCCGCCAGCGATGATCAGCCGCCCCTTGCGGTGGATATCGCCGATGAACGAGAGCACGACCGAGCCGATGATCGTCCCGATGCCAGCCGCGCTCTGCAGCAGCCCCAATCCCTCAGCGCCGACGTGGAACACCTCGCGCGCGAAGACCACGAGCATGGGGTTGAAGCTGCCGAAGATGCTCACCACGGATTCCATGAGCAGCAACGTCGCGATCACGGCGTCGCCGCGGACGTAGCGCAGGCCGTCGGCAATCGCCCCGGCCGCGCTCCGCGTTTGGGCCGGTGTGGGCGGATTGGTGGTCCGCATCATAAGGATCATCACGATCAGGACGACGTAGCTCGCCGCGTTGAGAAAGTAGGTCGGCGCCACGCCGAACGCCGCCACCGAGACGCCGCCGAGCGAGGGCCCAATCACCTGCGCGCCCTTGCGCACGAGCGAGTTGAGGCTGATCGCGTTCATCATGTCGGCGCGCGGCACAAGGTGCGGCAGCAGCGCCTGCTGTGCTGGGATCTCGAACGCCCCGACGAGCGCCGAGAGCACACTAGCGGCATAGATGTGCCACACTTGCACCAGCCCGCTGGCCACCAGGCCGCCCACGCCGAGGCAGATCGCCAGCATGCCGAACTCAGCCCACAGATAGAGCTTGCGGCGGTCCATGCGATCGGCCACCGTGCCCGCGTAAAGCGACATAACGAGGAATGGCGCGGTGCGGATCAGCCCGTTCAGGCCGACGAGGAGCGCAGAGCCGGTCAGGTCGTAGATCAACCACGCCTGCGCGATGTTCTGCATCCAGTTGCCGACGTTGCTGATGACCGAGCCGCTCCAGAGAAGGGCGAAGTCACGATGGCGCAGCGCACCGAATGCCCGCCCCGCCCGGGGTTGCTCGCGCGGGGGCGGGCGGTCCTGCATGGGGACAACTCCTCGGGGAGCACGAGATGTCCGAATTCTAACGGACGCCTGCTTGTATCCTGAGGGCGGCGAATCGGGCCACGGCGGTCCTATCGCGCGGAGGCGGCAAGAGATGTCATTCGTAGTGCTGGCGCACTGGCGCGCCCGGCCTGGCGAAGAGGAGCACGTGGCGGAGGTGCTCGAGGAGCTCATGCCCGCATCGCGCGCGGAGCCGAGCTGCCTCTTCTACCAGCCGCATCGCGTGCTCGACGACCCGACGCTCTTTATCATTTACGAGGAGTACACCGACCGCGCCGGTCTCGACGCGCACCGTGACTCGCCGCACTTCCAGCGGCTCGCCGCCAACGACGCGATCCCGCGCCTGGCCGAGCGCACCGTGACGTTCTGCGAGAAGCTATAAGGGGGCGCCATGGGCGAGCTCGGCGAGTTTACGGATGAGAAGACGGTGCGCTTCGAGCGGGTGCTGCCCCGCCCGATCGAGCGGGTCTGGGAATACGTCACCAAGCCCGAGCTGATCGCAACGTGGCTGGCCGATGCCGACTTCGAGCCGGGCGTGGGAGGCCGCGTCGAGCTGCGCATGCGGCACGCGGACGATACGAAGGCGGGCCCGCCGAGTGCGATCATTCGCGGCGCTATCACTCGCTGGGACCCGCCCAATGCGCTTGCCTACACGTTCCGCAGTGCTGGGACCGACGACTGGGCCGAGACCAACGTGAGCCTGGAGCTAACGTCCGAGGGAGATCGGACGCGGCTGCTTTTCGTTCATACCGACATCGTCGGCCGCGAGTGGTTGGCGCCGACTGCCGCCGGCTGGCACACGATGCTCGACGATTTGCAAACTCGCCTTGCGGGCGGCGAGCCTGAGTCGTTCATGCCGCGGCTCCAGGCGATCGGATCCGAGTACCAGCGCCGTGCGGCCGAGGTGTAGACACGTGGCAGGCAGCGAAAGCGCCAACGAGCGCTCCGACCACGACCCATTGATCTATACCGATCTGGCGTCGTGGTGGCCGCTCTTCTCCGCCCCGGCTGAGTATGTGGATGAAGCCGCTGACGCCTGGCAGCTCTTGAGCGGGGCGTGCGACGGTGCATTGCGCACGATGCTCGAGCTGGGCAGCGGTGGTGGCAACAACGCGTTCCACCTCAAGGCGCATGCCGAGTTGACTCTGGTCGAGCTCGCGCCGCAGATGCTCGAGGTCAGCCGCGCCCTCAATCCGGAGTGCGAGCATCTCCAGGGCGACATGCGCACCGTGCGGTTGGATCGCCAATTCGATGCGGTTTTCGTGCACGATGCTGTCATGTACATGCGCACCGAGGCGGACCTCCGACAGGCGATGGAGACGGCATCCATCCATTGCCGGCCCGGTGGCGCCGCCCTCTTCGAGCCGGACTGCGTGCGCGAGACGTTCGAGCCGAGCACCGACCACGGCGGTGAGGACGGCGACGAGCGGAGTATCCGCTGGGTTGAGTGGACGTGGGACCCGGACCCGAATGACACGGAGGTCACCGTCGATTATGGCTACCTCCTGCGCGAGGCCGACGGTTCGGTCCGGGCCGTGCATGACCGGCACGTCGATGGCCTCTTCCCCCGGGATACCTGGTTGCGGCTGCTCCGCGAGGTCGGGTTCGTCGCCGAATCCGTCCCAGACCGATTCCGCCAAGACGTGTTCATTTGCCGCAAGCCGCCTGCCGCTTCTTGACGCGGCTGGGCCGGCTCTCTACCATCGTTGAACGGAGCGCCTCGATTCGCATTGCCACGTCTGGTATCGCCCGCTAAGCAATGGCGCCTCGATTGACCGCGGCACCTCCGGTGTCGGCTCCCTCGTCTGCGCTTGCCGTTTCCTTACGATTTTCACCTCAGCGCACGGAGTACCGGGCACCGATGAATGCACCACCGCGCGCCCCGGCCGCCGACGTGGTGCCCGAGGTCCGCACGATCGCCGTCACGCGCTACGTCACGCCGCTGCGCGAGGGTGGCTCGCTGCCTGCTATTGTGGAGGGCGACGACCTCGGCACCTACGTGCTCAAGTTCCGCGGCGCCGGCCAGGGCGCGAAGGTCCTGATCGCCGAGTTGCTCGCCGGCGAGATCGC
>JAXDLH010000012.1:0-9064 GCA_034666705.1 Chloroflexota bacterium | reverse complement strand
CCCCGCTCGATTCTGCCGCACCGGATCCCCGCCCCGTACTCATGGGGCGCTGGGCCTGCCTGCGCGCCGCGATGTGGGAGCACGTCTCGCTCGTGCGCGACGCCGCCAGCCTCGACCGAGCGGATGACGCGCTCGACGAGCTCACCGTCGAGGCCGCGCAGCTCGCGGGCCCGACGGCTGCCGACGCGGCGCGCATCCTCGAGCTGCGGGCAGCCCTCGACTGCGCCCGCGCGATCGTCGCGGCCGCCCGCTTCCGCACCGAGAGTCGCGGCGCCCACTGGCGCGCCGACTACCCCGGCCGCAGCGCCGCCTGGCTCGGCTCCGCCTTCATGACCTGGCCCGACGGCGCCGCGCAGCCCGCGCTGGACTTTCGCCCGAAGCACTGAGCCTTATTGCTTGCCGAAGAGCCGCCCGGCAGATGCATCATGGATTCGTCGCCAGGCGGCGCGTTCTTCTGCCTCGAGCGCGGATGGCTCTCCGGAGAACTGGGCTTCCATCTCGCGATCCTGCTCGCGGGCTAACCAGAGATGCAGGGCGTCAGCGATCACCGAATCCCGGTTGGCGCCCGAGTGCTGGCGGACAAAGGCATCCACGGCGGCGAGCATATCCGCGTCGACTGCGGTCCGAATCTCGGTGTGCTTGGCTCCCTCGTCGTCTGCAGCCACCTCGTTAGCGCAGGCGGAGGGTGTCGAAGAGCTGTTGCGCGGTCAATTCGAAGCCGGGCAGCACGTCGTCAAGATCGATCCGCTCGTCGCCGCGTGCAGTTTGCACGGGGCGGTCGGCTCGCACGGTGATCACGAGGTGATCGCCTGGATCTATGAGGAGGGCAATGACGACTCCGTTGTCAACGAATTCGACGCACCGACGGAGCAGGGTGCTCACCCGCTGATCGGGCGAGACGATCTCGACTGCAATGTCGGGCGGCTCGGGGAATGTGTTCGCCACCTCGCCCGAATCGTCGACCGGGATGCGGTTCCACCGATAGACTGCAACGTCCGGCACGCGCGAAAAGCCGCCAAAGATGGTGCGCAGCTCTGGGATGGCAAAGGCGAGCTGCTTCGGCTCGGCAAAGCGGTTCACCAGATCGGCGAACCGGAACTGCAGTACGCCGTGCTTACCTTGCGGTGACACTTTCTGCGTCATCTCCCCATTCGCGTACTCAAGCGCCGGTTCCTCCTCTGGCAAGGCGAGGAACTCCTCGAGAGTTAGCGATTGCTCAGTGGTTGCCATGTCGGTCCTCCGGACGTGCCTGCGGGAATCATAGCGCACCTATATGCGCCTGGAGAGGTGTGATCGTGGCGCCGGTACGGTTCGGGGGGCTACCAACTCGTTGACACCTTCGCGGCCGGCATGGTCTTTGAACCGGAGCTGTGTCCGGGCTTGCAGATTGCAATGGGCGAGCTATTGCCTAGCGGATCACTCCCGAGCGTATCGGCCCGGTGCGTGGCCCGTAGGGGCGAGGCATGCCTCGCCCGTCCTCCAACGAAGGGAGACGCAGGTCAGGCATGCCTGACCGCTACGACCGGGACATGGCTACGAGGGGACGCGGGTCGGGCATGCCTGACCCCTACGGCGGGGACGTGGCCACGAGCATGGTATCTACCCCCGTTGGGGCAGGCGCTGCACTTTCTGGCCCCGCGCGCAGTTCGCGCCCAAGGCTCGGCCTCCCAATTGGGACGTCACGCGCTATGGGGCTCCGCGTCATCCCGCGCGGATCGTCGGGGCGTCTCGAGTGCGCCATACTATCCGGTGTGGCGCGGGCTGCGCGGCGGCCTCCACCGAGGGATCAATGCTGCAGGAGCTTGAAGCAACGAGCTGGGCCGAGCTGCACGATCTCCTCTTTGCCGAGTCGTGGAGCCCCGCGCTCGGGCGGTTCCGCTCCCCCTTCGCGTTCCGGGGCGTGGCCGACGCGCGCTATAGCCTCGTCACGAGCCTCTTGCGCCTCGGGCCCAACCATCGGCGCCTCGAGGGCCACCTGTTGCGCAACTTTCGCAAGTACGCCCGGAGCGACGCCGGGCCCGGCGACTCGATCTGGAACTGGCTCGCCCTCGCGCAGCATCACGGCTTGCCCACGCGCATGCTGGACTGGACCTACTCGCCCTACGTGGCGCTCCACTTCGCCACCGCCGATACTGCCAGCTTCGCCATCGACGGCGTCATCTGGTGCGTGGACTACGTGCAGACCCACGGCCTCCTCCCCGACGCGCTGCGCGCCATCCTGGCTGAGGAGGAGTCCGACGTGTTCACTGCCGAGATGCTCGACCGGGCGGCCGGCACCCTCCGCGGGTTCCAGGCGCTCGCCACCAGCGACATCCTGGTGTTCTTCGAGCCGCCCTCGTTCGACGATCGCATCGTGAACCAGGCCGCGCTCTTCTCCCTCGTCTCGCGGCCGGGCGCTGCGGTCGAGGAGTGGCTCGCCCAGCATCCCGTGACCGTGCGCAAGATCGTGATCCCGGCCGCGCTGAAGTGGGAGGTTCGCGACAAGCTTGACCAGGCGAACGTGACCGAGCGCGTGCTCTTCCCCGGGCTCGATGGACTGACCCGTTGGCTGTCGCGCTACTACAGCCCCCGCCCCTTCCCGGTGCCCGGCCCCGACCTCGACTGAGCGGGCGGCCCCGCCCGCTCATCCGCTATCGTTGGCGACAATCGAGCTGAGAGCGGGGGCAACCGGTGATCGACACTGCAGCGCTCGTGCTGCCACTCCAGGCCGTCGGGCGCGGCGACCTCGCGGTTGCCGGAGGCAAGGGCGCCAACCTCGGCGAGCTGGTCCGCGCCGGCTTCCCCGTTCCACCGGGTTTCGTCGTCACGACCGCGGCGTACGATCAGTTCGTGGCGGCGAACCACCTGGGCGACGCGATTGCCGCGGCGCCGACGAATGGCGACGGCGCCGGGCTCCGGGCGGCATTCGAGGCTGGCACGATTCCGGCCGAGATCGAGCACGCCATTCGCGCCGGGTACGACGCGCTGGGCTGGGGCGCGGTGGCCGTGCGGTCGAGCGCGACGGCCGAAGACCTGCCGGAGGCCGCGTTCGCCGGCCAGCAGGACACTTACTTGAACGTGGTCGGCGCCGAGGCACTGCGCGACGCCGTGCGCCGCTGCTGGGCCTCGCTCTGGACCGACCGCGCCATTGCGTACCGGGCGCGCCAGGGGCTCGACCTCGCGGAGGTCCGGCTCGCCGTCGTCGTCCAGCGCATGGTCGCGGCAGATGCGGCGGGGGTACTCTTCACCGCCAACCCGGTTACCGGCGCCCGCGACGAAACCGTGGTCGATGCCAGCCCCGGCCTCGGCGAGGCGGTAGTGTCAGGCCTCGTCACGCCGGACCACGCCGTGCTGCGCAAACAGTGGTGGGGCTGGAGCATTGGGGAGCGCCGGGCGGGCCAGCGGGAGGTCGTGATCCGGGCGCGCCGCGGCGGCGGCACGGAGCATCTTACTGGCTTTGCATCCGCGGGCCGCACCCTCCCCGACCGGGCGCTGCGCGGGTTGGCGCGCCTGGGCGAGGCGATCGAGTGCCACTTCGGCGTGCCCCAGGACGTGGAGTGGGCCTGGGCCAGCGGCCGTCTGTTTATCGTGCAGGCGCGACCGATCACGGTGCTGCCCGAACCGGCGCTGCCGGTGAGCCGCCTGCTCCGGATGTGGATCGGGAACATCGGCGAGCTGATCCCCATCCGTCCCTACCCGTTCGAGGTGGATCCCTGGGGCCCCGCGGCATTCGCCGCCATCTCGCCGGTGGCCAACACACTCGGGATTGCGACGCGCGCTGACGCGTTCTTCGAAGAGGAGGACGGCGTCGCCGTGCGGATCAACCGCACGCCGCCGATCCATCCCGGGCCTGGCATTGCGCTCGCCCCGCTCCGGGTCGGACGCCTCGCTCGCCGCTACGATTCGACCCGCTGGCAGGACGACCCGGGCCTCGTCGCCACGCTCGCCTTGGCCCACGACCTCGGGACCCGGGACCTCCCCTCGCTCTCCTATGCCGAGCTGCTCGCCACCTTGCGCGAGGCGCTCACCATCCCCCAGCGGATGGGCGAGGTCCGCGTCCGTCAGTTCCCGCGGGCGGCGCTCGCCACCGGCGCGCTGGCGCTCTGGCTGCGGCTGCTCGGCCATGGCGACCGTTTCGGGGCGATTACCTCGGGTGTCGTGACGAAGACGATCGAGGCGAACCGCGCCCTCGAGGCGCTCGCGGCCCGGATCCGGGCGGAGCCCGCACTCGCCGAGGCGTTCGCGAGCCACGATGCTGCCGATCTCTGGGAAGCCCTCGGCACCCAGCCAGCCGGTCAAGCATTCCTCGACGAGCTGCGTGCCTTTCTCGTCAGCTACGGCAATCGCGAGGCGTTCATCTTTGGGGTTGCCCATCCGACGTGGGGAGATGCACCCGAGGTCGTGCTCGGCATCCTGAAGGGACTCGCCGCCGCACCGCCGCGCGCGGACCTGGAGCGACCGACGTGGGAGGCCGCGCGCGATGCTATGCTCGCGCATCCGCTCCTGCGCCTGCCGCGACCGCGCGCCGCGTTCATCGGGATCCTCGAGCAAGCGCGCCGGCTGGTGGAGATTCGGGAGAACACCCACTTCTATGCCACGCTGGCGATGCCCATTGTGCGCCACACGACCCTCGAGGTGGGCCGTCGGCTCGTGGACGCCGGTGCGCTCACCGCGCCAGACGACGTCTTCCATTTGCAGCTCGGCGAGCTCGAGCGCATGGGGCGCTCATGGCCGCCGTCGCGCCCGCACGCGGATGAGCTGCGCGCGGTCGTCGCCCGCCGCGTCACGCGCCGCGCGGCTCTGGAGGGGACGCCGCTCATCGATCCACGATTGCAGCCACGCGTCGAGGTCGCCAGGGACGTGCTGCTGCGTGGAGCGGCGGGCAGCGCGGGGGTGGTGACCGGACGGGTCTGCATCGTCCGCGATGGCTCAGAGTTCGGCAAGCTCCGGCCCGGCCAGGTACTCGTCGCCCCGTTCACCAACCCGTCCTGGACACCACTCTTCCAGCACGCGGCCGCCGTGGTCGTCGACACCGGCGCGGCTGGCTCGCACGCGGCGATCGTCGCGCGCGAGTACCGCATCCCCGCCGTGATGGGGGTGGTGGACGGCACCCGGCGACTGGTGGATGGCCAACTGGTGCGGGTCAATGGCGACCGCGGCCTCGTGCTGCGCGCCGAGCCATAGCGCCGCCAGCGCGTTACTCCCACCCCCCTTGTGAGGGAGGGTTGGGGAGAAGGCCGTTGGCTAGCGCTTGTCCCAGGTGAAGGCGTCCCAGCCGGCGTTGTTCGGCTGCGTCGTCGCCTTCACGCCGGGGGCGGCGATGACCGGGTGCGCCTCCCAGTAGAGGGGGATGACCGCCGCGTCGCCCATCAGCTCCTGCGCCAGCTCGCGCGCCACCTGCGCCCGATCGGTCGGCTCCACGGCCACGGCGATGCGGTCCAGCAGCCCGTCGACCCGTGGGTTCACGTAGCCCATCTTGTTGCGGCCGGACCAGTCATTCGCCGGCCCCGCGATGAAGCGCGAGTCCATCCGGTCGAGGAAGTTGTCGTCCGGCGTGCGGGTGATCGAGATCGTCGGGTACTTCGAGCCGTACTCGCGGTCGTTCGCGAGCGCTGCGGGGATCGGATGGATCGTGAAGTCGGCGCCGAGCTGCTTCCAGTTCTGCGCGATGATGCTGCCCTGCCGGTCGCCCGCCACCACGGCCTTCGTGTTCGCCCAGAACTCCGCCACGAACCGCTCGCCGGTCTGCGAGTTGGCCAGAGCGCCGTCGGCGCCCTTCACCCATCCCGCCTGCGCCAGCAACTGCTGTGCCCGCGCCGGGTCGTACGGGAATTGAGGGATCCCCGCTTCCGCATCGCGCCGCAGCGGCGTGCCGGGGCGGAGCCAGCTATCCGCGATTGGCGAGGCTCCACCGGTCATCACCTCGTTCAGGCCCGGGCGGTCAGTCGCAGAGGTGAACGCCTGCCGCACGAGGCGGTTGGTGAGTGCCCCCGCGGGCTGCGCCAGCTCCGGTCGGTGTTGGATTTCCAGGTACACGAACGCCGGCAGCGGGCCGATCGAGACGCTGAGCCCCGTGCCCTCGCGCTGCCGCTTCAGCTCCAGGGCGCCATCCAGATCGACGCTCGGCGGCAGCACGAGGTCCACCGCGCCGGCGAGGACGTTGGCGACCATCGTGTTGGGGTCGCCGATGTATCGCACGATCACAGTGTCCAGCGGCGCCCGGCCGAGAAAATAGCGGTCATAGCGCGCGAATTCCATCTGGGAGCCGCGCTCCCACCGGACGAGTCGGAACGGCCCGAGGCCCACGAAGTCGTCCGTGAAGCGCGCGCTGTTCGCAAACGTATCTTTATCGCCAGTCAGGTACAGCTCCTCGAGAAGGTGCTTCGGGAGCGGGCTGAGCGCCAGCCCCTGCGCGGCGCGCGTATCGACCTTGCGCCAGTGCACCTGGAAGGTTGTCGCGTCCGGGGCGGTCGCCGATTCCATCAACTGCGCGAGCTGCGTATATGGCTGCGGCAGATCGCGATCCTTGTAGACCTTGAAGGTAAACATGAGGTCGGCGCTGGTGAAGGGCGTGCCGTCGTGCCACGTCGCGTCCGCGCGCAGCTTCCACGTCATATCCATGGAGCCATCCGGATTGATGCGCCACGTGCCGTTCTCGAAGGAGGGCACCTCGGTGGCGAGTTGCGGCCGCAGCACGTCGTCCGAGTCCGCGACCACGAGCTGGCTGTGGAGGAAGCTTCCCTCCGTGTTGCCACGGCCGGCCGAGGCGCCGCCGCCCGTGAACCCCTGGATCGTGGAGGGCTCCTTGTTCACGGCGACGGTGAGCAGCTTCGGGCCGGCCGATTGGGCCGGGCTTGCGGCGGGCGCCGACGGCGCGGCAGCGTCGCCCGCCGGCCGGCTGGTCGGCGCGCAGGCCGCCACGAACGTCGCCACAATGACCGCGAGGAGCAAGCTCCGCCCGAAAACGCGCATCCGCACCACCTCCACCAGGTCCCAGGATTTCTATTTACATCTGAATCGAACGGCGCACTCGGCGACAACTGACAGCGCCCGCCCGCCATTGTAGGCGCTCGCCGCGATTCGTGCGGTAAGCCGCGAGTACCCTGGGCCGAACATCGCTGCACATGTCACCGCGCCGGAGCCCAGAGGGATGGTCGATCCCGGCCCAGGATCGCGGGTGAGCTGCTAGAACGGATAGCCCTGGAGGCCCAGCACGCCTTTGCCGGCTGATAGCTCGCCGGCAAGGGAGTAGAAGTGTCCGATGATGAAGGCGGTAATCATCATCCCGAGCGGCATCGACGGCACGCCGGGGATGCCGACCTCAACCGGCTGGTCGAGATCCTCTGGCTTCAGGGACGAGATGTACTCGAGCGCATCAGCCTCGACCGCGCGGGCGTACTGCCGGGCCTGCGCCATATCCATGGTGACGCTGCGACTCCAGGCATCGTGGGTCTGCGCCCAGTCGCCTTGCCCGGGCATTGGCATGGGTGCGCTGAACCCCGTGCGCCCTGCCCAGCTCGACGCGAAGAGCGGCGCCCCATGGCGGATCATGCCGTTCACGATGCCGTCCTCGGCGAAGATCACGTGGGCGTAGTTCGCGGCCGGCTTGAACGCCCGGCCGCCTGGCTCACGGTGCGCATCGGCGACGCTGAGGTCGCCGAACGTGTTCTCCAGCGTGTCGTGGGCGTTCTCCAGTTGCATGCGGAGTAGCGATACCGCGTCCATCACATCTCTCCCCGGCGCGTGCTGCGCTCGTGCCCGCTAATGTACCGGAACGATGGCGTCCGACCAGATGTTTGCGGGGTCACATTACAGGTGTGACAACGGATGCACACCGCGGAATATAGGCCGAGTAGCATACGTTGCAGGCGTGATTAGTGCGGTTCAATAGAGCGTCGCGCTACGGTACGAGCCCCAGCCACTATGACCGGTATTACAAGGAGGACTTATTCGTCATGACTTACACGTTCCTCGTTAACCTCATCGCAGAAGCAGCCCCACGGCGGCAGAGTGGCCAGGGGATGGTCGAGTACGGCCTGATCATCGCGCTGGTCGCGGTGGTGGCGATTGCCGGCCTGATCATCCTCGGTCCGCAGATCAGCAGCATGTTCTCAGGTCTGGGCAGCAGCGTCTAGACGAGCCCAGTTGCACAACGAAGCGCCCGGGGGGCCAGCAGGCCTTTCGCTGGGCGCTTCGTCGTGTGACGAGGCCGGGCCGTCATTTCGGCCGCGTGTTAGACTGGCGCCGCGAGCGTCAGCCCGCACGTGGGAGGGCAGCATGGCGGAGCGGGTGATCGACGCCGATGGGCACATCATGGAGCAGCACGAGGCGCTCTTCGACCACATGCGCGGGCCGTATGGCGATATGGAGTGGCACGCCACCTGGCCGCTCTTCGACGCAGATGGTTGGCAGCGGGGCTGGCCCGCGTCGGCAAGCGGGAAGATCCCACCGCTGAGGCGTGGCTGCGCTTTCAGGACGAGCACGGCATCTCCCTCAGCGTCCTCTACCCCACGGCCGGCCTCGCGCTCGGAATGGTCCAGCTTCCCGACTGGGCCACGGCCCTCGCCCAGGGCTACAACGACTGGCTCGCCGACGCTTTTACCAGCCAGAGTCCGCGGCTCAAGCGGGTGGCGCTGCTCGCGCCGCAGGATCCCGCGGCGGCTGCCGCTGAGCTGCGGCGGGCGGTCACCGAGCTAGGGTTCGTCGGCGGCGTGCTGCCCGCGGCCACGAGCCAGAAGGTGCCGCTGTACGGCTCGCCGGTCTACGAGGCGCTGTGGGATGAGGCGCAGCGGCTCGACGTGCCGCTCGCAATCCACGGCGGCGTGTCGAACAACCTCGGTCTGGACCGGTTGGACTCGTTCGCGGAGGCGCATTGCCTCGAGCACCCGTTCGGCCAGATGCTCCAGCTCACCAACATGCTGTTCCAGGGCGTCTTCGACCAGTTTCCCCGCCTGCGGGTCGCGTTCCTCGAGGCGGGCGTGGGCTGGGTGCCCTTCATGATCGACCGACTGGACGAAGACTACGAAAAGTTCGGGATCCGCCTTGCGCCGAAGCTGAAGCGGCGGCCGAGCGAGCACCTGCGGTC
>JAXDLH010000011.1:0-5284 GCA_034666705.1 Chloroflexota bacterium | reverse complement strand
CGAGCATTACGATCAGGGCTTCCACGTCACTGGCACCGCCGGCACGTTCGGCGCGGCGGCGGCGGCCGGTCGCATCCTCGGCCTGAGTGCCGAGCAGATGGCGAACGCCCTCTCCGTAGCGGCCGCCGAGGCGGCCGGGCTCCGGGAGATGTTCGGCTCGATGAGCAAATCGCTCCATGCGGGCAAGGCTGCCGGGAACGGTCTCTACGCGGCGCTGCTCGCTCGGCGCGGCTGGGTCAGCACGCGCGAGGGCATCGAGGGGCGGCGGGGGTACTGGAACGTGCTCTCCTCCCGCGTCGACCCGGCGCAGGCGACCGATCGGCTCGGCGAGACGTGGGAGCTGCACCGCAACGGCCAGAAGCCGTATGCCTG
This sequence comes from Chloroflexota bacterium, assembly GCA_034666705.1. GTDB lineage: Bacteria > Chloroflexota > UBA6077 > UBA6077 > SHYK01 > JAXDLH01. Next base: position 4,912 of record JAXDLH010000011.1, on the reverse strand, counting down.
CGGCGTGGTCAGCCACCCGACGATCGACGCGATGCGCCAGCTCGGGCGCACGACGGGCGTGCCCGCCGAGGACGTTGCCGAGGTGCAGGCGACGGTGAACCCGTACGTGCTCGAGCTCATGGGGAAGACGGCGCCGCGCGTCGGTCTCGAAGGCAAATTCAGCATCTTCCACTGCGCTGCGATCGCGTACATCGACGGCGCGGCCCGCACGCGCCAGTTCACCGACGAGGCGGTGCTGCGCCCGGACGTGGTCGCCCTGCGCAATACCGTCCATGCCGAGGTGGACAGCTCGCTGCCGACGAGTGCCGCTAAGCTGCGGGTCGTGGCGAAGGATGGCCGGAGCTGGGAGCACGAGGTCCGCCACGCCTCGGGCACGCCGGAGAACCCGCTCACCGACAACGACCTGGTCGAGAAGTTCCTCGACCTCGTCGACGGCAAGCTGCCGCCGGATCGCGCCCGCAACGTCGCCGTCCGCGCGCTCACGGCCGACAAGCTCCCCGCCATCCGCGACCTGATGGCGCTCCTCCAGCCTTCGACCGCGGCCCCGCGCGTATAGCTTCTTGACGCCACCTCGACGACCAGCTCGATCCCGACGCACCCGTTCATCGACCGCGGTCCGGCGGCGACTGGGATCCCACCTGGTTTGACCGCGTTGCACTATGGCCAATACACTCGCGGTGAACTTGGCGCCGAGCCGCGTTGGCCCGCGAGCCAGCGGAGGAAGTAATGAGCAAATTGCCACCACGCATTGCACCGCTCATGATTGGCATCGCGTTGCTGGCGAGCGCGTGCGCCACGCCGGCGACCGCGCCGGTCCAATCGCAGGCGGCCCCCGCCGCCGCGCCGGCATCGCCGAAGGGCCCGGTCACCCTCACCATGGCCGTACAGAACGAGCCGAGTAACTTCATGAGCGTGCAGTACGGCGGCTCACCCAGCCAGGGCGGCACCCAGCACGGCCGCTACGTCGTCCACGACTTCCTCGTCGTGCAGGACGAAGTTGGCGCCTGGGTGCCATCCCTCGCCGTCGAGAAGCCCGCGGTCGACAAGGGTACCTGGATCCTCAACCCCGACGGCACGATGGACGTGACCTGGAAGCTCCGGCCGAACGTGAAGTGGCACGACGGCACGCCGTTCACGTCGGACGACCTCCTGTTCACCATGGCGGTGAAGACCGATCCCGAGATGCCGTGGCCGAAGGGCACCGAGCGGCTGGTCCGATCCGTCTCGGCGCCGGACCCGCAGACGTTCGTCATCCACTGGGGCTCGGTCTACAATCGCGCGGACGAGGACCCGGTCGTGGAGCCGCTGCCGAAGCACCTGCTGCGCGAGGCGTACGAGACCGACAAGGCAAACTTCGGCGCCAACCCGTACCTCTCCACGCAGTTCGTCGGCGTCGGCCCGTACCGGCTCGTCAACTGGGCGCGGGGCTCCCACATGGAGTTCAGTCGCTTCGACGACTATTACCGGGGCCGGCCGCCGCTGGACCGCGTGTTCATTCGCTTCATGGGCGACCCGAACACGCTCGTCGCCAACATCCTCTCCGGCGAGGTCGACGTGGTGCTGCCGACCAGCGTCGAGGTCGACGCGGCGCTGGAGGTGAAGCGGCGCTGGGAGGGCACCGGCAACCAGGTGAAATTCGCGCTCCAGGGCCTCGTCTGGTACCTGCAGTTGCAGGCGCGCCCGGAGTACGCGAAGCCCGCGAACGGCCTGACCAACCGCACGGTGCGCCAGGCCCTTTACCAGGCGATCGACCGCCAGAACCTCGCCGAGGTGATGACCGGCGGCCTCGCGCCCATCGCCGATAGCTGGATCGAGCCAACGCATCCCCTGCGCTCACAATTGGAGAGCGCCATTCCGCAGTATCCGTACGATCCGGCGCGCGCGACCCAACTGCTTACCCAGGCTGGCTGGGTGCGCGGCGCTAACGGCACGTTCGCCGACCCGCAGAGCGGCGCGCCATTGGAACTGGAGGTCTGGGGTCGCCAGGGGCGCGGCGAGGGCAAGATTGCGAGCATCGTCACCGACAACTGGAGCACCGTGGGTGTCCAGGCGCGGCAGGTCGACGTGCCCGCGGCGCGCGCCAACGACGCCGAGTACCTCAATACCCATCCCGGTGCCTTCACGAACACCCAGAGCAAGGCGTTCGATAGCTTCTTCACCGACAAGCTCAGCACCCGCAACGTGCCGACGCCCGCCAACCGCTGGGCGGGCACGAACCGGGGTGGCTACAGCAACCCGCAGCTCGACCAACTGCTCGATAGGCTCGTCGGCACGATCGATCCGCAGCAGCGGTTGCCGCTGATGCGCCAGGCACTCGAGCTGCAGGTCGGCGACGTCGCGCTGATGCCGCTCTTCTGGGACGTGTCGCCGGTGCTGATGGTGAAAGGCGTCGAGGGCCCGATCACGGCTGATAAGGATGTCATTGCGAAGTTCTATCTCTGGCACAAGGACTGAATACGGTGGTGAGACTCGGCGCGATCCAGGCGGTTCTGCTCGAGGCGACAGACCTCGCGCGCTCGGAGCATTTCTACGGCGATGTGGTCGGCCTCGAGCCGTGCGGGCGCGACGTATGGCCCGGGGACGCGCCCAATACGTGTTTCCGGGCGGAGAGCGGGCAATACGTGGTGCTCGTCCAGCGGCCCGAGGTCCCAGCCGACGGCATGGAGGTGCACCTGCAGTTGTACCTCTCGCTGGAGCATTGGGCGGTGGTAGCCGCGCGGCTGCAAGAGCTGGGCATCCAGCCGCGCGACGAGCGCAAGAAGGGGCTCCGCGCCGTCGGCGAGCTCGCAGCTCACGTGCACGACCCCGATGGCCACGTGCTGGAGTTGACCGCCGCTGAGCCGCGTGCATACGAGGTGCCGCCAGCCGGGCGCGGCAAGGTCGCGGCAGGCCGGATCGACGACTTCGCGATCCTCTCAGTAACGCGAATCCCGCAGGCGCAGTGCTTCCTCATTCGCGACGGCGACGGTAGCTTCCTCGCCCTCTCGCAGGTGTGCACCCACATGCAGTTCACCGTGAGCTACCAGCCGGAGCATTACCGGTTTCATTGTCCGCGCCATCGCTACCGCTTTGGTCTGAACGGCGCCTGCCTGCCCCGGCCCGGGCGCGGCGACGCGCCGCCGCTGCATACGTACGCGATCGAATTCGACGGCGACCAGATCCTGATCGACACAGACGTGAGCATTGCGCGCAGCGAGGCGGAGGTGGACTGCGTGACGCGGGTGCCTGAGACCTCCGGAACTGGGGCGCGCTGATGGCGGAGATGGCGGAGCCGAGCGTCGAGTTCGGGCGGCGGGCGATCGAGGTCAACGACCTCGTGCTCGCCGAGGAGTTCTATGGGACCGTGTTAGTGGAGATCCTGGGCGGTCATCTCGACAGCCGCTACATGCTGACGACCGAGGAGCTGATCGAGGCGCAACGGCGGGCACCGAAGGGCGCGGGCGGCGACGGCTTCTTCTTTGGCCGGCCGCCGTTCACGAAGGTCATGGTGGGCAGGACTAGCATCCTCCTGCACGTCGCGCCGCGCCACATCCAGGAGCCGCTGCCCGGGCAACTGCGCGGCACGCCGCGCCTGGTGCTGAGCGCGAGCAGCGCGCAGATCGCGAAGGCGGTGGAGGTGCTCGGTCGCGAGCGCGTACCGTTCGAGGGGCCGGTCGCTCACCTGCCGACCTCGCCCATCGCCGAGTCACTCTACTGCAAGGACCCGTCCGGCAATTTTCTGGAGCTCGCCTGCGCCCAGGAGCTGTGACCCCGGCCTGCCACGAAGGGCAGCCCTAACCCCACGCCCCCGCCATGCATCCTGAGCCTGTCGAAGGAGCGCTCGCTGCCGGCTCGAAATCGTACTGCGCGACCGCGTGGGGCGTGAGCGCCCAACATTCCCGTCATCCTGAGCGGAGCGAAGGATCCGCTGCCCGGACGCTGCGGTCGCGGATCCTTCGGCTGCGGCCTCAAGGATGACAAGGGAATTGACCCTTTCCCCGCATCTCGGCTGTCGAACGATAGGAGGACTCATGGAATACCGGCGTTTTGGCACCAGCGACCTCCAGGTTTCGCGCATGGGCGTTGGCTGCATGAGCATGTCCGGCTCGTACGGCCCCGCCGACGATGCCGAGTCGATCGCCACGCTGCACCGCGCATTCGACCTGGGTGTGAACTTTCTGGACACGTCGCACAGCTACGGCAATGGCCACAACCACGAACTGATCGCGAAGGCGCTCAAAGGGCGCCGCGAGCGGATCGTGATCCACTCGAAGTCGGGCAGTCCGCGGAGCCCCGAGGAGGGACGTAGCGGCAGCTCGCCCGAGTACCTGATCCGTACCTGCGAGGAGAGCCTGCGACGGCTCGACATCGAGACGCTCGACGTCTTCTGCATGTCGCGTGTCGATCCGGACGTGCCAATCGAGGAGTCGGTCGGGGCGATGGCGCGCCTCGTCGAGCAAGGCAAGACTCGCTACGTTGGCCTCTCCGAGGCGAGCGCCGCGTCGATCCGCCGCGCCAACGCGGTGCACCCGATCGTGTCGCTGCAGATGGAGTACTCGCTGTGGACACGCGACCCGGAGGGCGGCAACATCGCGGCGTGCCGCGAGTATGGGATGGGCCTCATGGCCTACTCGCCGCTTGGCCGCGGCTTCCTGGCGGGCGTGTTCCACGACCGTGCTGAGATCGGCGACGGCGACAACCGGGGCAATCACCCTCGCCTGCAGCCCGGCAACTTCGAGCACAACGTGCGGCTGCTCTCGCAGATCGAGGAGCTGGCAAAGGAGAAGGCCGCGACCCCGGCGCAAGTGGCGCTCGCCTGGCTACTCGCCCAGGGCGACGACGTGTTCCCGATCCCGAGCAACAAGAGCCGGGGCCACCTCGAGGAGAACCTCAAGGCGCTCGAGCTGCAGCTCACCGCCGAGGACCTCGCCTG
>JAXDLH010000010.1:0-3217 GCA_034666705.1 Chloroflexota bacterium | reverse complement strand
TGCCAGCCACCGCATCCCTTTACTACTGGGCGTTACGCGCGGCTGCATGCCAACCTCGCTAGCCCAATGGGCAGCGCGCCTAGCTGCCCGCGGAGACGAGGTGGCGAGGCTGGCGCGCGCTCGCCCGGGTCACGGCCCCCCACCCGTATGCTACCGCGCTTTCGGGCGAGGATGGCATCATACTGAGGAATCCGCCTGGATCGGACGGCACCCCATTGACTGGGTCGTGGTCGGTGCGGTGAGGAGGACGCGAACCTGCCGCTCACGCTCTGGGTCGACGCCGATGCCCTGCCGACCGTGATCAAGGAGATCGTCCTGCGCGCCTCCCGCCGGCTGCGCGTCGCGACCGTCTTCGTCGCCAACAAGAACGTCTGGGTCGCCGACGATCCGCTCGTCGCGTTCGTGCGCGTGCCCGAGGGGCCGGACGTCGCCGACGCTTACATCGTCGAGGCCAGCGCCCCCGGCGACCTCGGCGTCACCGCCGATATCCCCCTCGCCGCGCGCCTGGTCGCCAAAGGCCTGCGCGTGATCGACCCGCGCGGCGAGCTCTATGCGGCGGTGAGCATCGGCGAGCACCTCGCCATGCGCGACTTCATGGCCGGCCTCCGCGACGCCGGCGTGCAGACCGGCGGCCCGCCGCCCTTCAGCCGCAAGGCCAAGCAGCGGTTCGCCGCGACGCTCGACCGCGAGCTGACCAGAGCCGTGCGCGCGGTCGGTGGCACCTAGCCAGCTGGTGCCCACAATCGGCCGACCAGATGGCGCTGGACGCGCATCACGTCCTCGGGGTCGACGTCCGCGCGCAGGGTCCCGGTGATGCAGGCACCGCGGATGCGCGCTCAGGTATCCACGAACCGCGAGGAGTCGGACGCCCGACGTTGACCGTTGCGTAGCGCCGGCAAACTGGACCAGTAACCTTTATTAAGGTAAGACGCGAACGATTGTCTGCATTGGCTCGAGGGCTGATGCCCCCGGAGAGGACCTCGTTGATCTACGAAGTTCGTGCCGAGAGCGACGGCTGGGTCCACTCATTCGGCGCTGGGAGAACCTACGAGGAGGCAGCGATGCCGCTCGCCGAATCGCAGGCACGAGTTGGACGCGTGTTACCGGGATCCATGCACTGGAGGGCGGACCACGAGTGGCCTACCGGTAACTTCGGGTTTGTATGGGGCTGCATATGGGGGAACGACTCAGGTCGAGCTCTCAGTTCGGCAGACCTTCGACCTAACGAGTGGGCTTCCAATCAATGACGAGTGAACCAGGACTCCTCAAACGCTGCCGCTCTCGTGCGCTAACCCTGGGTTCGGTAGAGTCTGGTACATTTCCGTGACAGCGTTTGCAATCGCTAGGGGCGTAGTAGAACGGAAAGGGTGCCGCTCGATCCAGCATTCCAGACCGACAGGCGAATGGCCCATTGGGGCGACGCTGCCACCCTTACGATCCGGGAGCTGCAAGTCAGGCGAGTCGCTCATGGACGTCACAAGCTCAGCGTGGACAATATGGCATGGGAACGGGAGGTGACCCGCCACCCAGCCAGGCCCTTGAAACCATCAGGATCATGGACCGACAATGGCTGCAGGAACGGTCAATCGAGCTTGAAGAAGCTGTGCATTGGCGAAATGCATACGCGAGAGTTGCGCTGGATAATCCCGACAATACGGTGGCCGTTATCCGCGCCCGATTGTTTAACCGGGCGATAGAGATTCTCCAGGATCAGCAAAGGCTCGTTGCGGATAGCGCGCTCTACGACCTGGACGCTCGTGAAAGGCCCGTCTCTCAATGAGCCAGGTGACTAGCCTCCCCAAGGTCCTGTCCGATATCGGAGCCGGGGACCTACGCGAGGATAGCTTTACTGCCGTATGGCTTCGTACGCCGGATCGCGCGCCGCTCGAAGTGAGCTTCGACCTCCAGGGCGATGTCGTCTTCCTGGTGCCGGGTGTTGACTATCTTTTTGCCGCCCCTGGCCTCCGCGCGTCTGACAAAGACGTAATCTTCAAATGGAGCGCGCCGACCTCGCTCTTGATCATCGGGTCCTCCCCCGCTGGCCCGATGTACCTCATTCGGGAAGACGGCACTCTGGTTTGGTCGGATAGCGGCGTGTGGGGACACGGGGCGCGTCCGCCCCAACTGAAGGAGCAACACTGGTACCCGCGAGCGCTTCGGGCAATAGACTGGCTTGCGAGACACACGTCGTCGGAGGGATCCGGTCCCGTAACCATTGAGGATTTTGAGCAGAAATTGTCGACCAAAGCCAGCGCCGATGGTCGTGCAGGACGGCAGTCGCTCTACGAGTTGGCGGAGCGCAGCCTTGTCGGGCTTGCCGAGGACGGCACCGTTTCCCTCAGTCCTGCGGGACAGCGACTGCTCCGAGAGAACGCGGCGTGAACAATTGGTGCGAGGCCCGCACCGTCGGTGGCAGCAACGCTGAACTATCTGTTCGACATCTAAGGTAGGCTGACTACCAGGCGCGGGAGTTAGTTCGGGAGAATTGGGGGCCGTAACCGCGCTTGCCAGTGCGCTGCTCGCACAACGACACATCGGCGGACCGGATGCGAACCGGATTATCGCTTCTGCCCTCGGGCAAAACGGTCAAGCGGAGGTGCAAGCACTAACGACGGAAACTAGAGAATGGAGGTTGGTCCGTGGACTCTAACCTGTGCTGGCATTGCGAGGGACTGGTCCTCGACTGGGAATCGACGGATCGCTCGAATCTGTTCCCTACACGTTGACCCTCGCCAGGTCCCGCGTCCGCGGCCCCGCGGCGGCGCCGGGCGGCAGCACTGAATCGATCCAGGCGAGGTCCTCGGCGGTGAGCTGCAGCTCGAGCGCCTTGAGGTTCTCCTCGAGGTGGCCCCGGCTCTTGTTGCTCGGGATCGGGAATACGTCGTCGCCCTGGGCCAGCAGCCAGGCGAGCGCCACCTGCGCCGGGGTCGCGGCCATCTCCTTTGCCAGCTCCTCGATCTGCGAGAGCAGCCGCACGTTGTGCTCGAAGTTGCCGGGCTGCAGGCGAGGGTGATTGCCCCGGTTGTCGCTGTCGCCGATCTCAGCGCGGTCGTGGAACACGCCGGCCAGGAAGCCGCGGCCGAGCGGCGAGTAGGCCATGAGGCCCATGCCGAATTCGCGACATGCCCCGATGTTGCCGCCCTCCGGGTCGCGCGTCCACAGCGAGTACTCCAACTGCAGCGACACGATCGGGTGCACCGCGTTGGCGCGGCGGATC
>JAXDLH010000009.1:0-14235 GCA_034666705.1 Chloroflexota bacterium | reverse complement strand
CGAAATCGCTCTTGATGTCCATCCTGCTGCGGCGTTTTGCAGACAGCAAGCCTGACTTGGCGCACGGCACGCTATCGCGTTCGACCGCCGCCCCCGCCGCGTCGACCGTAAGCCGTGCGCCGTTCGCAGAGAGCGGTGGCTTGGCCGGCATGGCGCGGCAGGTCGCTCGCGAGCATGGCCTCGACCCTGCGTTGCTGGCGGGCGTGGCCTCAGTCGAGTCGGGCTGGAACCCACGCGCGGAGTCTCCGGCCGGCGCCAAGGGGCTCATGCAGCTCATGGATGGCACGGCGCGCCAACTCGGCGTGACCGATCCGTTCGATCCAGCGCAGAGCCTGCGCGGCGGAGCCCAGTACTTGCGCGACCTCTTGAACCGCTACGGCGGGGACCAGCGGCTGGCGCTCGCGGCCTACAACGCCGGCCCCGGCTCGGTAGACCGGTTCGGCGGCATACCGCCGTACCCGGAGACGCAGCACTACGTAGCCGCCGTGCTCGACGCCGCCGCCGAGATTCGGTCGCAAGGCTAAGAAGGAGCGGGGAGGAGATGGAACCAGCAGTTACCCCATCGGACAGGCTCATTCAGGCGGCACTGGACGGGCTTGCCCTGCGCCAGCGCGTCATCAGCCAGAACGTAGCGAACGTCGACACGCCCGGCTTCAAAGCCTCGCACGTGGAGTTCGAGCAGGCACTGCGCACGGCACTCGCCGGCGGCGTGGATCAAGCCGCCCATGCTGCCGACGCGCCGCGGGCCCCAACCGTGGTGATGAATCGCGGGACCGGCCAAGCCGACGGGAACAACGTGGACGTGGAAGGCGAGATGCTCTCGTTGGCCGAGACGAACATAACCTACAACGCGCTGGCCCAACTCGCTTCGACTCGGCTGCGGCAGTTGCGCACCGTGATTACTGATGGGCGGCAATAAATGACTGCTCAGATCATGCTCCAAGCGCCGGCGGGGACGTCGCAGGCAAGTCATGACCCCGGATCGACCAGCGAGTCGGCGTCGGCGCCGTCACGGCGCCCGGCAGCTCGGCGCGGCGGCACCCGTCGTGCGATGAGCGGGCGGGCGCGCGACTTCGGGACGCTCCTCGCGGCCACAGCCGGCGGGGGTGCCTCCGTCACGCCCCTCCAATTGCTCCAGCTCAACAATCGATTGCCGGTCGCCAAGCCGACCGCACCACATTCGCAAGCCGCGGTCGCCCGCGTCGACCAAAAGGACCCGGCGCAGTACCAGAGCACTGCCCAGGCCAAGCTCTGGGGTGGATCATCGTGCTCGGCTGCCGCCCTCACGGCCGTGCTGCAAAGCCGTGGTGCAAACGTCAAGATCGACGACGTGCTCCAACGCATGCAGGGCGGGATCACCCCGGAGCAAGGTCTTACCTCCCGGCAGGCGCTGCTCGACGCGGCGGCCTCGTTCGGGCTCCAGGCGCGCGACGACGTCGGAAACCTCGACGCGCTGCAGGCGGCAACTCAGCACGGCGAGCAGGTGCTGGTCGACGTGCGCAACCAGCAGTTTCCCGAGGGACACTGGATGGTCGCCACGGCAAGCAGTGACGGCGGGGTGAGCCTGGTCGACAGCTCCGGCTATGCGCTGACCTCGATGACGAAGCAGGATTTCCTCGCCGCCTGGAGTGGCAAGGGCATCAGAATCGCGGGTGACCTCCCCGCAAATGCATCCCTCCCAGGCATGCCCTCGCCCTTACCCGTCACGCCGGATCCGCTCCGGAGCTCCACCCGCGATCTCGCCATGAGGCTCACAGAGCTGGTAGGGCAAGCCTCGACGGGCGGCGCCGACCCCTTCTCGACGCCCCAGACCGTGACGACCAACCCAGTGCAGGCCGCACTGCTCAATGCGCTCGCCGAGGTCCACCAGCGCCAGGCAGCGCCGTCCCGGCTCAGCGTGGCTGCCAACGACCCGGGAAGCGGCAGTGCGCCGGCAATCACGGGCGCAACCGTGATCAACTCCGTGGGACAGGTGGCTGGCTCCCCACCCACCGCGGCAAACTCGGCGCCGGGCCTCCTGGCTGGAGCGCCCGCGGGCGATGCCAGCCCTGGAGGGTTAAACGACCACCGCAGCGGCCCCGCCCTGCAGGACACGACGCAGCCGGGGCTGGGCGGCATCGCTGGCAATGCAGGCCCGGCGGATCTCGCTGCCGCGTCGGGCGCCACTCCCGGCGGGGCGGCGCACTCGACGAGCGCCGGCGTCAACGCCGCCGCGCTCGTCGAACAGTTGCGAGACGCGGCGCAGGCCGCGGCGCGTACGCCCGGCGCGACGGTGCGACTCCAGCTCCGTCCCGAAGGCCTCGGAGCCGTCAATCTACGAGTGTCGATGGGCGAGCATGGCGTAGGTATCCACGTCTCGGTCGACAACACCACGACGCACGACCTCGTGCAGGCCACATGGCCACAGCTAGCAGCCGCACTGAATCTGCAGGGTGTGCCGATTGAGAATCTGTTCCTCGAGCTGGGGGGCGGCGCCTTTGGGCAGAACGCACCGGGTCGCCAGGATTGGCAGCAACCACGACCCGGCCAGCAACGCGCCGCGGACTCATCGCGACCCGTTGCAAACGAGCCGACCCCATCGATCAGTCCAGCGGATCGTCAGAGCCGCGTGGACTACCGCGTCTAGAACGGGAGGAGGCACCCACCTTGGTCAGCCCGATCGCGCATGACACGACCCTAAGCCCAGGGACCTCGAGTACGACGAGCTCGACGAGCGCCAGCACCGCCTCGATCGCCACGGCCGGCGGGCTCGGCAAACAGGACTTTTTGAAACTGCTGATCGCGCAGCTCAAGAACCAGGACCCGATGAAGCCGATGGACGACACCCAGTTCGTGACCCAGCTCGCTCAGTTCAGCGCCCTCGAGTCGATGCAGAGCTTGCAGCAGGAGATGGGGTCGGTCCACCAGGACCAGGACTTCATGAAAGCGACGCTGCTGATTGGAAAGCAGGTGAAAGCGACCGGTGCCGACGGGACGGATCTTGCGGGCGCCGTGAGCGAAGTACACCTGGTTGGCGGAAAGGTACAGGTGGTGATCGACGGGAAGACGACGGACTTGAGCCAGGTAACGAGTGTGACATCGGCGACGACGTCCGCTTGAGGCCGGGCCGGTCTGAAGGACCCTGCCTCCGTACGTGGCGGATGACAAGGCCCAGGGCTCGAGCGACGACGATTTCAATGACGACCAGCAACGTTCGAAGGAGTAGTGTCCCATGATGCGTTCATTCTTCTCGGCGATCTCCGGACTTCGCGACCACCAGATCATGATGGACGTGGTTGGCAACAACATCGCAAACGTCAACACGACCGGCTTCAAGGCCTCGCGGGTCACGTTCCAGGACATCATTAGCCAAACGCTGAGCCCTGCCGGTGGGCCCAGCGGCACGCTCGGCGGCAAAGACCCGCGTCAGGTCGGGCTCGGCGTGGCACCGGCGACGATCGACGCCCTGACCACCCAGGGCAACATCCAGGCGACCGGCAAGCCGACCGACTTCGCGCTACAGGGCGACGGCTATATGGTGCTGAGCGACGACGCGGCAGCACCCACGATCTCGTTTACGCGCGACGGCAACTTCGATCTCGGGATTGGCCAGAACGCCACGGACCCACGGCCGCTGCTCCACGGAGCGACCGGTCTGCACGTCAAGGGCTGGGTTCCTGCCCAGGCCGCCGGCACCGGCGACTCGGCGACGGCCCCTACCGCCGACATCACCGTCCCGGTTACCCAGGGCGGCGTGGCGGTCACCGGCTTCAACGTGGATACCACAGGCACAATCTCGCTCACACTCGCCGATGGCACCACCGCCGCCAACTTCGCCCAGATCGCCATAGCGCTCTTCCCCAATGCCGGGGGCCTGAACCGCCAGGGGAACAACCTGTTCGCCACCACGGCGAACTCCGGCGCGGCCAGCTACAACGGCGGCAACATCAATGGGCGCGGTCAGCTCAACGCTGGCTTCCTTGAGATGTCCAACGTCGACCTGGCGACGCAGTTCACAAATATGATCATCGCCCAGCGCGGCTTCCAGGCGAACTCCCGCGTGATCACGACGACCGACCAGATCCTGCAGGACCTGGTGGACATGAAGCGGTAGTCGGCAACTCCGCCATGCTCCCGCTCATGCTACGGGACAGAATCAGCATGAGTAGGGGCGCGGGTGGGGAGGAGCAATAGACCCGTTGTCTTAGCGAGCAAGCGATGATGCGTTCATACACCGTGTCGCAGGAGGTAACCTCCTGCGACACGGTGTATGAGATTTTCCTAGCCCAGGACGGCGACCAACTCGATCTGGAAGTAGGAGCTGCCGCGCAGGTCGACCTTCAACGCATGGCGGGCCGGGCGATTGTTCTCGTCCGGGTACATCTCAAGCCACGGCTTGTTGATGAACTCACGATACTTGTCGTCGCGCAGCATCACGTTCATGTGGATGACGTCGTCCGGCGTCCCGCCGGCGAGCTCCAGGAAGCGCCGCACGTTCGCGAAGAGTTGGTTGGCCTGCTCTTGCGGATCCTCGGGCATCCCGTGGGCACCTGGCGTGCCGCCGGCGATTGCCGACGAGTAGACCAGGTTCCCGATCTTGGCGCCGTTGGGAATCGGGGCCGGGTGCCGAGACTGCGGGTCGAGGATCGAGGTGCGCTTGGCCATGATGCTCCCCTCCTATTTCGATTGCCAGATCTGTTTGCCAAATGTCGACGAACCGCGCCGCACCGACCCCGCGCGCACGCGACTCGGGCGAATCGGACGCCGCCATTGTAGACCCATTGCAACTGGCGTACGGGCCCGCGAGCGCTCTGATCTCAGTGGGTCACCCGGTGGGCGACCTCGCTCAAGAAGGGTAGAACGGCGGTGGATGCGCCTCAGCCTGGCGCGGGCCCACCGCGGGTCGCTCTTGCCGATACCCTACTTCCCGCCAATCGGCCGGGCGCCTACACTATCGTCCGCGACGAGTCCAAGCTCGGCACCTCCTGGGTTGCGGCCGGGCGTGACCTGGCACAACTCGCGGGTTGCCGCCAACCAGGGGGCGGCGTCGGGCGATACCACCTGCACAGCCCGCACGCGGTAGATCTCGGGGTTGTCCACGCCGTCGGGCACGTTACCCTGCTCTTCGAGCGCTTTCGCCGCATGGACCAGCCGGTGGCGCATGCGGATGATAAACGCATCCGACGTGCCTAGATGTTCACTGCTGCGGTCGTAGATCACGCCCATGGACTCCTGCACCGCGGCGTCCTGAGCCCAGAACTCCTGGATGCCAGTGTAGAGCGACGTGCGCTGCAAGTCGCGGTCGACGAAGTAGTCGTTCTGGCGACCGGCCTGCGGCACCCAGGCTCCGCCGGGCGCCGACGTGGGCGGCTGCAGATGGTCAGTCCCGACAAAACTCGCACCCGCCCCGTTCTTCAGCCGCAGGGACGCCTCTGGCGGGAATGGCTTGCTCGGATGGTAGCTGATGCCGAAGACCATCACGGTTTCATCGTCCATCGGTACCCAGATGCGAATCGCCCGCGACGGGTCGGCCTCTGGACCAGGAGGAGCGATCGTGAAGAATGGCAACAAGAAGTGCGTCACGCGATAGTACGCCGCGGAGCCGCCGTCGCTTCGCGTAGCGCACCCCAGGACGCCGTATTCGGTGTCGACCAGCGCATAACGCGGCCGACGATCGATCCGCTTGTAGTACGCCTCCATCGATCGATAGGTCGTTGGATCGCTGGTTGCGGCCTGCCGATGCTCAGGCACGCGACTGTGGAGAAATCCAACGTGACTCTGGTCGATGTCGCCTTCCAGTGCCTGGACCCAGTTGCAGAACTGCATCCGCTTCTGGATAAGGCGCTGCGCAGCCGGCACAACAGTGAACTCGAGCTCGTGCAGCGGCGGCGGCTCCTGCCGCGGGCCCATGTACGTCCAGACAAGGCCACCCGCCTCCTGGCACGGATATGCGGTCGCCTTGATCTTGCTCTTAAAGTTGGACTCGGCGGGCTCGTTGGGCATGTCCACGCATTGACCGGTCACGTCGAACTTCCAGCCATGGTAGACGCACCGCAGCCCGTCCTCCTCGTTGCGCCCGAAGAAAAGTGAGGCGCCCCGGTGGGGACAATTCGCGGTCACCAGCCCGACTTTGCCGGAGGTGTCGCGAAACGCGATTAAATCCTCGCCCAGCAGCCGCACCCGGATCGGGGGGCAATCGTTTTCCGGAAGCTCGCTCGTGAGCAACGCGGGCACCCAGTACTGCCGCAACAGGCTGCCCATCGGCGTCCCCGGACCGACCCGGGTGAGTAACTCATTGTCTTGTTTCGAAAGCACGTTTCATCCTCCAACTGACGCATTCGCCTCCCAGCGAGCATTCCCCGGCTCGCTGGGAGGTGCGGTGTCCACCGCCCCGAGAGATCCATCACAACGGCGCAGGATCATGGGCACCGGTCGGCTCGCAGGAATGCATACCCCACGGTGGATTAGTGTAGCCGCGGCGCTCAGGCGCGGACCGCATCATCCGGGACGCGCGTCTGATAGTGGAGCTGGATCTCACGACGCTCGCGTGATGAATCGAGGATCGCGAGGCACACCTCCAGGGTGGCCTTACCCCAACGGCCGTCGCGGATGACCGGTGCATCGCGCGTAATTGCGGCGAGCAACTCGTCGAGCACCTTCCCCTCGCGATCCTGGAGGGGCACCGGGACCTCCCGCGTCCCATCAGCCGCGTAGACGAGCACTCCATCGGCCGAGGGCCGCAGGTCGCCACGATGGCAGCTTGCGATGGTCACGCCGAAGTGCGGATGATGGCCCGCGTCGACGGTGCTCCCGGTCCGCCGCTGCCGCTCCCCGCCGTACCCGGTGGAGGCCTTGAGCCGGGCCTCCTCCTCGGGACTCTGGACGGCGTGCATCGCTTCGCGGAGGGCGCGCCGCTCCTGGTCGGCGCGGCCCGGCTCACGCTGTTGCCCGCCCTCCCCGAGCCAGTAGTGAAACTCGTCGCTGTCGAAATGGCCGTAGCCATTGAAAACGAGCGCCGCGGCCGCGCCATCCTCGAATTCGAGGAAGGTCACCTGGGCGCCCTCGGTGGGGCGCTCGGCGTCCCACACGCCAGCCATCGAACGAACGGAGCGCACGACGCCACCGCCAAGCAGGCGCACGATGTCGACCTGGTGGGGCACCTGGTTGTAGATGATGCCGCCACCCAGGCGGGTGTCCAACTCCTCGGGGCGACGTGGCGCGTAGAGGAACCCTTTGTAGTTCCAGGTGTGCACCATCCCGAGCGGACCTAGCTCGCCGCTCGCGATGATCTCGCGCATCTTCAGAATCGTAGGAATGAACCCCTGGGAGCCGCGGTCCGTCAGGAGCCGCACGCCGGCGCGGTCGGCGGCCGCGATCATCGCGTCGCACTCTTCGAGGGTGAGTGCCATCGGCTTCTCGACGATGACATGCTTGCCGCACTCGGCCGCCATGATTGCGTGCGCGGCGTGGTCCTGGTGCGGCGTGGCGACGAACACCGCATCGACGTTGGGGCTCTGGCAGAGATCTTCTGCATGCTCGTAGACCTCCGCCTCGAACTCCAGCGCGAATTTCTCCAGCGCTTCCCGTCGCAGGTCGCTGCCTGCGGTGATCTTCACCCCCGGATGGCGCGCCACGCCCGGGATCAGGCTTGCGCCGG
Organism: Chloroflexota bacterium; assembly: GCA_034666705.1. Taxonomy (GTDB): domain Bacteria; phylum Chloroflexota; class UBA6077; order UBA6077; family SHYK01; genus JAXDLH01. The sequence goes on along the minus strand of JAXDLH010000009.1, from coordinate 6,599 downwards.
CCCGGCCCAAGCCGATGATGCCCACTCGCAGCACGGATGCACGTTCACTCATCGGCGTCTGCGCCGGAGCCCCGCGCGGCTACGCACGCTTGTCCCACAGATAAAAGTTCGCCGTTGCCTCGTTCCGCACTACCTTCGGGCCGGTGATGCCCTTGAGCGCCAGGATAGGCACGACCTCCCAGAAAGTTGGCATCAGCACGACGTCGCCCATGCCCTCTTGCAATAACTGGCGATGCAGATCGACGCGCTCGGACGGGTTGATCGCGATGACGAGCCGGTCGAGGATAGCGTCGACCTTCGGGTTGGTGTAGCCGGCACGGTTGCGGCCGGACCAGCGGTTCTCGGGGCCAGTGACCGCCTTCGAATGGAGCCGATCGTCGTAGAACGCGTTGCCCGAGGGGTTCGTAATGAACGGGCCGGGATGGGTCGCCTCGAACTCGCGGTCGCCCGCCCGGGCGGCCGGCACGAAGAATGGTGCGGCGGCGACGCCGACCGCCTTCCAATTGTCGGCGACGACACCAACTTCTTTCTCAGCGCCGAAGCCCTGATTGGCCCAGATCTCGATGTCGAACCGCTCACCGTCCGGCTGGTGGACCAGCACCCCGTCGGCGCCCTTCGCCCAGCCAGCCTGGGCGAGCAGTTGCTGCGCGCGGGCGGGATCGTAGGGATACTGTGGGATCGACGCAGCGAGGTCATTGCGGAGGCCATGGTTCGGCGGGATCCAGCTATCTGCGACCGGGGCGAGCCCTTGCGTGAGCACCTCTACCATGCTCTGCCGGTCGATCGCCCGATACAGCGCCTCGCGCACCGCGCGGACCGGAAGCCCATTCCGCGGTCGCGCGTACTCAGGACGGAACTGCAACTCGAGCTGGCGAAGACGGCCGGTCGGATCCGCCTGGACCTGATTGCCCGTACCCTCCCAGCGCCGCTTGACCTCGAGTGCAGCCTCGACATCCACGCCGACCGGCAGCACCACGTCCACTTCGCCCGCAAGGACGTTCGCCACCATGGCGTTCGGGTCACCGACGATGCGGACGATGACCGAATCGAGCAGCGGACGGGCACGATAATAATCGTCGAAGCGCGTGAACTCGATGAAGCTACCCTGCTCCCAGCGAGTCAGCTTGTACGGGCCAAGCCCAACGAACTGGGTGCTTAGCAGGCGGCTATTGGTGAACGCCTCTTTGTCAGCCCGGTACGCCTCCTCGAGCAGGTGGCGGGGCACGAAGGTGCCCACCTCCTGGCGATAGGCCTCCCCGAAGGTCGTCTTCCAGTTGACCACAAACGTCTGCGCATCCTGAATCGTGAGCGAGTCGAGGTACTCGAACCCGCTGCCGCGTGACCTCGCCAGGTCCGGATCCTTCGTCAGCTCGAAGGCGAAGCGCACGTCGTCGGTCGTGAAGGGGGTGCCATCGTGCCATTTGATGTTCGGGCGCAGTTTCCAGGTCGTCTGCATGGTGCCATCCGGGTTGACGCGCCACGTGCCCTTCTCGAGTGATGGCAGCTCTTCCGCGAGCTGCGCCTCGTACGCCTCGACGGCGGTCTCGATGCTCAACGAATCGTGCACGATGTTCTTCACGTTGGACGCGCCGCCCGCAACGGGGCTTTGCGCACCGCCGAACTCCGCGAAGGCGGTGGGCTCCCGCTGGATGGCGATCGTCACCGTCTTCTTCGGCGCCGCACCCGCAGGGGCAGTCTGGCCTCCGGACGACTGGCTCGGCGCCGCCTGTGGGCCGCAGGCCGTGAGCAGCACGAGCAGACCGATCAAGAGCCCGCCAACTCGCCGGTAGCCACGTCGGCGCACTCCGCGGACCACTATTGCACGAAGAGACGCGCCCCCCGAGCTATGTACCGTTGTCGTTCCCACTGCGAGACCCCTCCACTTTGGTTGCGTGCGACGATTCGACAATCAACTGCGTACCCAACATATCAATGAACAATTAAAGCCTGGACGTGATGCAAGTTTGCACCGGACGCCCCGCCCGTGCGTGGCCTCCTGCGTCTCAACCAAGCACTCCGGCATCGAGGCACTGGGATGGTACCCGAAGTCCCAATTCGGTGGCGTCCCCGTCCTTCGTCCGCACTTCCGGCTGGCGCCTTGACCACGTCGCCCTTGCCGCGCTAGCGTTGCGTACTCGCACCCGGCGCATGGAGGATCCTCGATGCTGCGCATTGCCGTTCTGGACGACTATCAGCAGGTAGCCATGGGTCTGGCGGACTGGTCGGCGCTACCGGAAGCGCCGCAGGTCGATGCATTCCAGGACCATCTGTTCGACGAAGGCGCGCTGGCCGAGCGGCTCAGAGACTACGACGTGGTGATGGGGATGCGGGAGCGAACCCCCATGCCGCGCTCGTTGCTGGAGCGGCTGCCCAACCTCAAGCTCCTCATCACGACGGGCATGGGCAATGCCTCCTTCGACTTCGCAGCAGCCACGGAGCTTGGCATCGTCTGCTGCGGCACGGCGATGGCAGGTGGCCCCACGACGTCGGAGCTGGCCTGGGGACTCATCCTCGCGCTGGCCAAAAAGATCCCGCAGGAGGATGCCGCGACGCGTGCGGGCGCATGGCAGCTCGGCCTAGGAGAGAGCATCAATGGAAAGACGCTCGGCGTGGTCGGGCTCGGACGGCTCGGTACGGTCACCGCGAAGGTGGGGCTCGCGTTTGGCATGAAGGTGCGCGCGTGGAGTCAGAACCTCACGGCGGAGGCAGCCGCCACGGCAGGGGTCGACTACGCGACCAGGGATGATCTATTCGCCCAGTCGGACTTCATCTCGATCCACTATGTGCTGAGCGATCGCAGCCGGGGCATGATCGGCGCGCACGAGCTGGGCCTGATGAAGCCGACGGCCTATCTGGTCAACACCTCGCGCGGGCCCCTCGTGGACGAGCGGGCGCTCGTGCACGCGCTGGCGACCCACGCCATCGCGGGCGCGGGCCTCGACGTGTTCGACGTCGAGCCCTTGCCCCTCGACCACCCGCTTCGCCATATGGACAATACGGTGATCACCCCGCACCTGGGTTACGTGACCCGGGAGGCGTACCGCGGGATGTTCGCCCATACGGTCGAGAACGTCCAGGCGTTCCTGGCGGGCGACCCGGTGCGGGTCATCAATCCCAAGGTGCTGGACAGCCCAAAGCTCCGGACCAGCTAGAACCAGCGCTCGACCAGCCGGAACAAACCCGGCACGACGCCATACGGCTGAACCACCACACTGCGGTCGAACACGGGTCGCGCCCCCGCGCGTTCGACGCACGCGCGACAGCAACGCAACACTGGGACCCCTCGCGCGCAGCTCGCGATCATGATCGGCGTCCTCTACTCCGATCGGCTGCACCGAATGCCGCGCTGACGCACACCCTGAGGCCGGGCTCCGTCACGGCGGCGTATCAATAGCGCGCTGCCCGTACCAGATACATCTCACGCCCGGTTTGGCCCATTAGACCTTCCTATAATCCGCTCATTGGCACACGTAACCAATCACGTCGTTGGGATGGCGCCCCATCGTTGCGGAGGTATCGCCGTCATGATTCGTTTGCTGCTCGCCGACGATCACCAGGTCATTCGCGAGGGGCTGCGTCGGCTCTTCGATACTCAGCGCGACGTCGAGGTTGTGGGTGAGGCGACGGATGGCCTTGAGGTACAGGCACTCGCCCTGCAACTCTCGCCGGACGTGATCCTCATGGACATCGGCATGCCAATCGTCGACGGCGTGTCCGCCACCCGTGAGATCGTGCGCCAGTGGCCCGGGGTAAACGTCGTCATCCTCAGTCAGTTCGCCGAGGAGGGGAATCTCTTCCTCGCGCTGCGCGCCGGTGCGGCCGGCTACGTGCTCAAGAGTGCGGGCTTCGACACGATCCTCGCGGCGGTTCGCGCGGCCGCGGAGGGCGGCGGCGTGATCGCTCCTACGCTGACGGGCAAGGTGCTCACCGAGTTCCGCCGGCTGGCATCGAAGCAAACGGCGGATGACGGCGTCGGGCAGCTCACCAATACGGAGGTCAAGATTCTCCAGCTCATCGCGGGAGGCCTCTCAAATAAGGAGATCGCCGGCGAGCTCTGCTTCGCGCAGAGTACCGTGAAGAATCGGGTTTCCGTGGTGCTGCAGAAGCTCGGCGTCTCCGACCGGACCCAGGCCGCGATCTATGCCCTCTGCCACGGCATCGCGCCGCTCAATCCCGGCGCGCCCACCGCGATCACGGCGGAATCCAACCGCTAACCGCGGGTTGGCTCCGATACCAACGGGTACCCTTCCCAGGTACCGCAGCATACGCCGCGCAGTCCCCATGGCTCTATAAGGACACTCGCCCGCGTCCTACCCTTACCCCATATTCCTCGCAGGGGGAGACACGATGGGTACGGGCACGACGAAGGTTTCACGCGGCTGGCTCGTGGCGGGCGGAATCGCCACGACTGCCTGGGTCGTCATCACAGTGACGGTCCTCTTTATCAGCACTCGCAGCGTCGCGCTGGCTGATCCAAAGCCCGCCCAGTCGACGCCCCGGTCCACGCCGTTTACGCTCATTCGCGAGATTGGCGGAGCCACGCCCACCGCCGTGGCGGTTCTCACGCGAACGCCCTTGCCCACGGTTGGGTTCCCGTTGCCCGTTGTGGCGTCCGCCGCACAGGTCGCACCGTCGTCAGTGCCTGCCGCGACGGTCGCCGCGGTTGCCACGCAACGGCCGCCGACTAACTCCTCCGCCTCGTCGGCATCGACCCTTGCGGCGCCGTCCGCACCGGCGAGCTCTGGCCTGGCGCTTGCACCGGTCGAGGAGCTGCCGGCAGTGGCCGCCCCGACGGCCTCGGTGCTCATCCAGGTAGAGGGCGCGCAAGCGGTCGGCGACGACACAACGCTGGCGGAATTGCCGCCCTATCTGTCCGCGACGCCAATGCCACCGGTCACCACGCGGCAGCCGGCGGCGTTCGCGCTCACGGCGAACGTCATCTCAGCCTCGCCGAATCCGGGAAACAGGGTCGTGGGTAGCGCACCACCGGCGCCGGCCACTGCGGACGCCGCATCGAGCCATGCCTCGACGCAAAACGCCACACCAACGCCAGCCGCATTTCACGCGTACGGTACGCGTATCGTGGACACCAACATGCACGTGGTGTTCCCAACGGCTACGCCCCCCTTGATTTTGCTCGTCCCCAGCGCAACCAGCATTCCATATACGTCGTACCTGGCGGTCACAGCGACACCCGGGCCAGCGACGGCCGTCCCGACCACGGCACCGACGAGCGCCCCCACGAGCGCGCCGACCTCTTCACCAGCCCCGACGCGCACGCCCGTCCCGACCGCCGCGGCGACGCCGAGCAATTAGGCAGGATGGGGTCTGGGATGTGTAGTCAGATCGTGCGATCGAGCTCGGCGCGGACGACCTGGGCCAAGCGATCCATACTCACGGGCTTGCGCACGAACCCGCCGGCGCCAAGCTTCAATGCTTCCTGGACGCGATCCGCATCGGCGAAGCCCGATAGGAGGATCGCCCGCTGTTGCGGGCGGAGAGCTTTCACACGACGCAGCACTTCCGCGCCGTCAGGGCCATCCCCGAGCCGCATGTCGAGAATGACCAGGTCGGCATCGTCCGCCTGCAAGTGGTCCATCGCTTCATCGCCGTCCTCAGCCGCGGTGACCCGATACCCGAGTGCGCCGAGCAGTGCGGTCAGCAGGGTGCGCTGCACGGGGTCGTCGTCGACGATGAGGATGCGCTCTTGCCCACGGAGCAGCGGGCTCGCCTCCGGCGGCATAGCGTGCCCCGGATCTGTTGGAATGTAGACGTAGAACGTCGTGCCAATTCCCACAGAGCTCTCGAGATCCACGTGTCCGTTGTGGTCCTCGGTTATGGCATGCACGACGCAAAGGCCCAGCCCAGTCCCGCTGCGCTTGCCACCAACCTTCGTCGTGAAGAATGGATCGAACAACCGGGACTTGATGTCGTCGCGAATACCGGTGCCGTTGTCCGCGACGGTGACCCGCACGTACTCCCCCGCTGGCACGCGCTCGTAGTGGCCAATAGGCTCGGCAAGAGAGACGTTCTCCGTCATCAACACTACGTCACCCGCGTCTTCGACGGCGTCACGGGCGTTCATCAACAAATTGGTGAGTACGCGCGTGAGCTGGCCGGCTGAGCCGCGAACCAGCGGGGCTTTCGCCTCCAGGCGGACCTCCAGATGCAGTGAGTCCGGCGCCGGCGGCAGCCCGCTAACCGTCTCCTGGACAAGCTGATTCAAATCCAGCGGCACGAGCTCCGATCGTGCCCGCCGCCCGAGCACGACGAGGTCCTCGCTGATCCCGGCCATGCGACGCGCCACGTCGAGCATTGCATCGCACATCGGGACCAGCGGGTCATCTGGAGGCAGGCGCAGCTTCATGAGCTCGGGGTAGCTGGCGAGCGGCCAGAGCAGGTTGTTGTAATCGTGCGCAACTTGCGCCGCGAGTCGGCCCGCGGTTTCCAATCGACGGGCGCTCTTCAGCTCTGCCTCAGCCTGTTGCCGGTCCGCGGCGTCGAGCGCCACGACCACTGCCCGCGTCCCACCTCCGAACGTTCGGGCGGAGAGCACGTGCGTGGCATCGGGACCATCAGCCAGCGAGCCGGATGCCTCG
>JAXDLH010000008.1:0-6210 GCA_034666705.1 Chloroflexota bacterium | reverse complement strand
GGCCGTAGCGCCCCTCGCGAAACGCCTGGGCAACGCCGAAGCTATCGTGCATGGGCCCGCCGATGTATTCGATCGTGACGTCCTCGTCAGGCACCAGGCCGCTGTCGTGCAGAACCTGGCGCAGCATCACGTCGTTGGCGCCGCCTCGGTGCCCGGTGATCAGGGTCGCGCCGCGCAGCTCGCCGATGGTGGTGAGGCTCTTCTGGCCGAAGAGCACGAACGCATGGTTCCGGCGGCGCGCGGCGACGATCGCGACCGGCTCGCCCTGGTCGTGTGCTTCGAGCACGAACGTCGTCCGAGGATCGATCCCAATATCCACCGCGCCCTCGGCGATGAGCCGTACCTGGGCAGCTTCGCGGTCGAGCAGGGCCTCGGCCTCCCCAGGGAAGGTGACGAGCTCGATGTCTGCCAGGCCCTCCTCGGCGAAGAACCCCTGATCGATACCAGCGAGGGCGATGCCCACGTGGTTCCATTCGTCGTGGGCCGCACTCAGACGTACCCGGCGTCCATCTCCACTATGTCCGCTGAGCCATGACCGAGTATTGACCAGCATTGCCATTCCTCCTTCCGCATTCAGTGTTTATCATTGGGACAGACGGATTCCGGGGCAGCATGTGCCCGCCAGCCAGTGGGAATCTCGCACCGCAGCCATTCGCGGATCGGTAAGTTTCCGCCCCCGGTTCACCCACTGGCAACCCATAGAATCGATGCTTGCGTTACCGTACGCTGACGTCCCCGCACGAGCATGAGCCGGAGCGAGCGATGGATGCACAGACTGCGTTCGAACGACGGGCGCGAGTGCAGTTTCTTGACGTGCGCACGCCACGCGAGTGGCAGCGGGGCCACATCGCCGGGGCCCGCCACATCCCCGTCGACCATCTTCCCGGACGTCTCGACGAGCTGGATCGCGACCGCCCGGTCGTCGTCGTGTGCCAGGTCGGGTTGCGCAGCGACATGGCCGCGCACTACATGCGGGCGCTAGGCTTCGAGGCGCACAACCTGGAGGGCGGGCTGGATGCCTGGGTCGATTCCGGGCTGCCGGTGTGCGATGCGACCGGAGCGCCCGGCCGCATTATCGATCCTGAGTGGCCGCCGATTACGCCGTGCGAGGAGGAAGACGCGCAGCCCGCGGGAATCGGCAACTGAATCTCGTAATTGCGCGCGGCGAGAACCGTGCTATTCTACGCGGGAGTACGTTTCGCAATGCGGAGGAGGCCACGATGGTCGCAGTTCAAACTGGCGCGAATGGGCTGGCGGTGGGCACGCCGGCACTCAAATCGGTAGGGCCGCTGACGTTCAGCCCGGATGGAATCCTGTTCGTCGCCGATAACCTCGGCGCGACGATCTTAGCAATCGACGTCGACGAAGCCGGCGCCGCGCAGGAGACGCGTCCCATCGAGGTCGACAACCTCGACACGCGCCTCGCGGCGTTTCTCGGCTGCGCCAGCGAGGACGTGTTCATCAAAGACATGGCGGTGCATCCATCGTCGGGGCGTGTCTACCTTTCGGTGATGCGCGGGAGCGGGGCCGCGACGATTCCGCTGCTCCTCACGCTCGACGCGGACGGCATCCTCTCCGAGTTGTCCCTCGAGAACGTACGCTTCTCCCAGACCGCCGTGCCGAACGCACCGGCCGAAGATGATGCGCGCACGGACGGCCGGGTCGTCCGGGGTAAGCGCGAAGGCGAAGACAAGCAGATGTCCAGCGGCACGGTGCTGCGCATCGCGCGCGACGTGCTGCGGACCGTGGCAGTCACCGACATGGCCTACGTCGACGGCGTGCTGCTCGTAGCTGGCGCATCCAACGAGGAGTTCTCCTCGACGCTGCGGCGGATCCCCTTCCCATTCGGGGGGGAGGCGCAGGCGAGCTCGCTCGAGATCTTCCACGTCTCGCACGGCCGGTACGAGACCGCCGCGCCGATTCGCACGTTTCTCCCATACGCCGGCAATACCAGCGTCCTCGCCAGCTACACCTGCACGCCGGTCGTCCATTTCTCGTTGAACGAGCTCGGTTCGGAGACGCAGCTCAAAGGTCGCACCGTCGCCGAGCTGGGCTCTGGCAGCACGCCAGTCGACATCGTCTCGTACACCCGCGACGGCGAGGAATACCTGCTGGTTTCCAACACGCGGCACCCGCTGATCAAGATCGCCTGCAAAGATATTGCGGGGCAGGAACCGCTCACCCAGCCGAAAAACCCCGTCGGTGTCCCGCGCGAGGCGCTGCCGCACGAAGGGGTAGGGCGGATGGCCAAGCTGAATGGCGACTACGTGCTGATGATGCAGGAAGACGCGACGGGCAGCGTCAGCCTCCATACGTACGGCAGCGAGTCGCTCTGACGCGTCCACCGCACATCGAGCTGGCATGGGAGGATCGACAGGGGTACGTGTGCCTTCGGGCGCACGGTTGGACCGCGGCTGAGCTGGATGCACTCGCCGCGCTCCCTGCCGCGGAGCTGGTCCGACGCCTGGCCGTCATCCCAAGCAAGCTGATCGAAGCGAGGGTCGAGCTGCGCGCGCTGCAGCCTATCGCCGGCCGCTTCGAGTTTGATGGGGACAGTGTGTGCTTCAGGCCGCGCTTTCCGTTTGTGGAGGGGGAGTGCTACTCGCTCGTCGCCGACCTGGGGGAGCAGAAGGGCGGGGCGCCTCACCATGGGGTCTGGACCATCGCCCGGCCGCGATCGACCGCCACGCCGTCTACAGTCGTCGAGGCGATCTGCCCGAGCGCAGCCACCATTCCGCTTAACCTGTTGAAGGTCTACGTCTCCTTCTCGGCGCCGATGAGTGAGGGATGGGCCAATCGCGCGGTGCACGTCCGGCTAGCGGACGACGGCGCGCGACTCGCCGACGTGTTCGTCGCGACGGAGCCGGAGCTGTGGGACCCGGAGCGGCGACGCCTTACCCTGCTGCTCGACCCCGGTCGGATCAAGCGAGGGCTCGTCCCGCACGATGAGGCCGGCTATCCCCTGATCGAGGGCGCGCCGATCATCGTCAGCATTGATCCCGCGTTCCGCGACGCTGTGGGCCAACCGTTGCGAGCAGGCGCCGAACGGCGCTATGCCGTAGGGGCGCCGGTTCGGTCCCGGGTCGACCCCACGGACTGGCATATCGCCCGGCCCGCGGTTGGGTCACGCGACCCGCTTACGGTCGAGTTCGATCGCCCGCTCGACCGTGCGCTGCTGGAACACTGCATAGAGATCAACGATGGGGCCGGTGTTCCGATAAACGGACGGGCCTTGGTCGGGGCGGAGGAGCAGTGCTGGCGATTCGAGCCAGATGCACCGTGGGCTGTGGGCACCTACGCGCTGGTCGTCGACTCGCGCCTCGAGGACCTCGCGGGAAACTCGCTACAGCGGGTCTTCGACCGCGACTTGATGCGCCCGGGAGACGCATCGATCACCGCGCAGCCCGCAGTGGTCGGCTTCGAGTTCATCTGAGGAAGCCGCGCCCGATCAAGCTGCTCGTTATAGGGGTGATCAAGGACGTCGTAGAACGCCTACTGAGCTCCGCCGAGCGCGAGGGAGAGCGATCCGAATAGCCCGCGCATGCCCCGCTTGCGGCCTTCGTCGCGCGATGGCTGGCGCTCGGTGGTTCGCGCCTGCGGGGTCGCCCGGTCTCCTGAAACCAGATTCACCACGCGCATGAACGCCCGCGTGATCTCCTCATTGGCCGACGACTCGTGCATCATCAGCGGAACGCCCTGGTTCGCGGCGCCGACGACCAGCTTGCCGGCGCTCGGCAGCGATACGGCCATGGGCAGACCAAAAATGTTCTCTAGCGCCTCCAGGGCCAACCCGCTATTCGCGCGGTTGAGTACCAGATGCAGCTTATCGGTGTACCCCAGCGACTCGGACATCTGGATGAAGCTTGCGGTCGTGTGGCTCGCGCTGACCTCAGGAGTCGTGACCAGCAGAATCCGGTCCGCTGCATCCAGAAGCTGGAGGTTGAGCTCGTCGAATGAGGCGCGCATGTCCACGATCACGTAGTCGAAGAGCGTTGCATAACCCTGAATCGCGCGCACAATCGCACCGGGGTCGAGCTGGTCCACGATGGATGGATCCTTAGGACGAGCGAGCAAGGCGAGACCGGATTCATGAACGGTGAGTGCTCGTTGGAGCACCGTGTAGTCGAGCTCTTCCGCCTCACAGACGTTCCGGATACCTCGATCCGGTGCCAGGTTGAGCATGACCGAGGCGTCGCCAAACCAGAGGTCGGCATCCACCAGCAGGGTCTTGCGCTGGCGCTGCTTCGCGAGTCCGACCGCCAGATTGACGGCCACGGTGGTCTTGCCGACCCCACCTTTGGTCGAGAACACGGTAATGATCTCGCCCTTTCGCAGCCCCCCTCGGTCTACGGCCGGGGCAGCTTCTCCCGGTGTCGGCTCCGGCAGCGTGAAGCCGGTGCGCAACAAGGCGGCTTTGATCCGCAGGACCAGTTCGTCGAGGCCAAGCGGCTTCAGCGCGTAGTCGTCGAGCACTGGACGGCGCGAGTCGAAGGCGAATTGCGAGAAGCGCGCGGCGGTGAGCAGCATGAGCACCGGCCTCGGCTCGGCATCGTGCAGGATTCGGTACAACTTGAAGGCTGCCTCTGCCTCCAGCTCACTATCCAGCACTACCAGGCAGTTCGGCGTCTCGAGGAGGATGCGCAGCGCGTCCGGCCCCGTTTCCGCCAGGTGGGTACGAATCCGGTCGTCGGCGAGCTGGTCCGCCACCTTCGCCACCTCGGGATCTGCAGTGACGATCAGGACCTCGGCAATGGGAGATGCAATTGACATTAAAACCCCCTGGACGTCGCGACGCTGGAACCTGGCAGCCGAAGGATCCATGGTAAAGGACCCGTCTTCATGACCTCGCCGGCTCTTCACGGGACTCGACACGTGCGCCCGTCGAGTCCCGTGGTTGGGGTGCTGGTTGGCCTGCTCGTCGGTGCCGCCATGGTACTGGCGAGCCGCGTTCCACAACCCCTGACGCAGGACAGTGTCGCGCGTGGCAGGGAGGATGGCCAAGAGGCGTGAGCGCCCTATGCCAAGCGGCATAGGTACCGGCCGCTCACGCACGATCCCGTCCAGGTCCATCTGCCATGCGTACGGCTGGCAGGCCTTCGATTATCGAAGAGCTGGGCAAAGAGAGGCCAGGCAAGTTGGCCAGCATGGCCAAACTCGCGGCGGTGTTTGCCCCGACCCGCGCGGGTAGCGCACCAGGGATACGCTGCGGATATGAGGAACGAGTAATCCGAGACGACGGGGGCCCGTCGCTCGGCAGCGCATTCCGTCTTGTGGGGATTCGGGTCGGCCCGGACCCGGAGGCCGAGCGGGAGCGGGCGCTAGGCTGCGGCCATGCCCTGCCCTAGATGAGAGAGCATGGAAACCAGGTCCTCGGCGTGCTCTTCTTCGACCTTCAGAATACCTTCCAACATGTTGCGCGTTGTGGGATCATCATTGCCTAGCCAGCGCACGATCTCGGCGTACGACTCAATCGCGATCCGTTCGGCGACGAGGTCCTCGCGTACCATGTCGATGATCGACTCGCCCTCCGAGTACTGCGCATGGCTCCGCTCGGCGAGGCCGACAGGATTGAAGTTCGGCTCCCCACCGAGCTGGACGATCCGCTCAGCAGCCTCATCGGCGTGGCCCTGCTCCTCAGCCGCATGCTGCTCGAACTCGGCCGCGATCGGCGCGGCATTGATGCCGCTCGCCATAAAGTAGTGCCGCTTGTAACGCAATACACATACCAACTCGGTGGCAAGGACTTCGTTGAGGATAGCAATGACGCGTTGCCGATCAGCCTTGTATGCCGCAGTCACCGGGCCCTGTTCGATGTGCTGGCGCGCGCGCTGGCGAATCGCTTCGATATCCTGCACGAACTCTCCGGGCATGGAACGCCTCCTATCTCTCCCTTGGATATCGGCAATTGGGTACCGCCAACACCATAGCAGGCCTTCCATAGCGTTCAATTAGAGGAAGCTCACAAACACCGGACAAGGTTGCAACGATCGGCAATCAATCGTCGGTGCCCATCACAAATAGCGGTAGGCCCGAGCGATATTCGCCCGGGCCACCGCTGCCAGGTTTCGCTTGCGGCGCTTCGACTAGTGGGTCACGCCGCAATTGGCTGGTGATCGGCAACGGCTGCGCCGGAGCCGCCCAGCCGCCGCTGGCGTGCCCGCATCCGGCGTTCGCGGCGCTTGCCATCCCACACGAACGGCGTGGGCGCCG
>JAXDLH010000007.1:0-8887 GCA_034666705.1 Chloroflexota bacterium | reverse complement strand
CATGCGCTGCACGTAGCGGTCGTAGAGCGCGGCGTCGCCGTGCGTGGCGGCCACGCTGGCAAGCGGACCGGCGAGATCTGGATCGAGCCGCTGCGTTCCGTTCAGATGGGCTTCAATGCGCCGGCGCGCCTCCTCTTGCACGGTTCGCAGGCCCGCGGTTCGGCCGAGCAGGCCCAGCACCCTCGCGCGGGTCTCCCGGTCGTCGGTGGTGTCGGTCGGGCGCGGATCCCAGCCCAGCTTGTCGAGGAGCGGGCTGAAGATCTCGGCGACGAAGCGCTCAAAGGCAGGCCGAAACTCGTCGCCGACCGCATGCGTGCTGAGCCAGGTGAGCGGGTCCGCGATCGCGTCGAGGACGGCGCGGTCATCCTCGCCGCGCAGGCCGGCGAGCAGTTCGAACAGTTGGCTCAATTGCGCTCGGCGAGCGCGGGTCAGCGCCCACTGGTTGTCCACCAGCATCATGCGCTCCTCCGGCTCGAGCTGGTGGACGTTGGCCGCGAGCAGCGCCACCGAGCGGTCATCGAGCGCGTAGCGATAGAAGCCGCGGCCGCCCGCATTCGGGTAGTACCAGCGCGCGCCTAGCAGTGGCACCGTGGCCCTGGGTCCGTCGAGGAGCAGCCGGTGCTCGTGCACACCCTCAGCGGTTCCGTACTTGATCACGACGGGCACGGGCCATAACTGTGGCGTCTCGGGCACGTCTGGATCGGCGAAGAAGCGTTGTTGCCGCAGCTCGACCTCGAGACCGCGCGAGTCCTCGGCGACAGCGCTCGAGACGACCGGATGGCCGGGCTCGTGAATCCAGGCGTTCGCGATACCCGTTACGTCCCGCCCGGAGGACTCGTCGAGCGCGCGCCAGAAGTCGGATGCGGTGGCATTCCCCTCGGCGTGACGCCGCAAATAGATGCGCACCCCCTCGCGGAAGGCATCCTCGCCGATGAAGCTCTCGATCATGCGGAGGACGGCCTGACCCTTGAGGTAGGTGATAGCGTCGAATCGCTCCGAGGCTTGCTCGGCATTCCGTACCTCGACGGAGATCGGGTGGGTGCTGACGAGCTGGTCGAGGTTGAACGCCGGCACCGCGCCCTGCGCGATGTCGCGCACGTAGCGCCATTCTGGATTGAGCGCGTCGACGGTCTTCTCGCCAATGAACGACGCGAACGACTCGTTGAGCCACAGGTCGTCCCACCACGCCATCGTCACGAGGTCGCCCCACCACATGTGGGTCAGCTCGTGGGAGATGACGCTGTGGATCCCTTTGAACGTCGTCGTGGAGGCCGTCGCCTCGTCGGCGGCGAGGAGGCGAGTACGGTAGGTGATGGCCCCCGGATTCTCCATGGCGCCGGCCTCGAAATCGGGGATGCCAATCGCGTCCAGCTTGCCGTAGGGATACGGGATCCCGGTGTAGTGTTCGAGCCATGCGACCGAGGTGGCGTGCGTGTCGCGTGCGAAGATCCCCTTGTCGGCGAGCCCTGGCGGCAGCCACACGCGCACCGGCCAACCCGTGCTGCTGATGATCTCGTCAGTGCTCTGGTACGGGCCAACGGTAAATGCCACGAGATAGGTCGAGATCGGCTGTGTCTCGGCGAAGCGCGTCAGCGTCCGATTGTCCGGCAGGATCTCCTGGTGCGCGACGGACGCGTTGCCGATGGCAGCGAGGCCCGACTGGTGCACCAGCTCGATGGCGAAGCGCGCCTTGAACTCGGGCTCGTCGAAGCATGGGAAGGCGCGGCGGGCGTCGGCCGCCTCGAACTGCGTGGCAGCGTAGCGCTCGCCGCCCGGGCGCGTCGACCGGTAGAGTCCGCGCAATCGTGCGCTGATCTCGCCGCGCCATGCGATCTCGAGTGTATGCTCGCCGGCCGGGATCTCCTCCGCGAACGTGAGCGTCGCTGTCTGCGACTCCGTCTCATATTCCGTCCGCACGTACGGCGGTCCGCCTTCGAGCTGCGCGCTCAGAATGTCCAGATCAGTTGTGTGGAGGGTGATCTCCCGCTGCGGGCGGTCGAGTTGGATGGTCACCCGCTCCCGGCCGGTAGAGGTCCAGTCCTGGAGGTCGAGCTCGAGGTGCAACTCGTAACGGCTGGGCCGCACGTCCCTGGCCAGCCGAAAATCGCGTTTGTCGGCGATCATGGCGCGCTCCTGTTCGTCCGCATGTGGTGAAGGTCTCGCTGGTCATTGTAACGAGCGCCGCCGATTCCGCTGTCGGCGGTAGTGGGCGACTCGCCGGGCAGGTCGAGGGGATTCGAGGCCGGCCGCTCCATACACAGGAACGTAATCCGCAGGCAACTCCAACTCCTTCGCGTGCAGCCGCTCGGGAAGGTGCGAACGCCAGCCGAATATCGCTGAGAGCGTGATGCTCGCCAGCAGAAGGATTCCCACAGCGAGCGAGATCCATGGCAAGGTGGGGAGCCCGATGATCTCGGCAAGTATTGCAAACGCCAGCAGTCCAAACGCGAACCACAAACTGCCAGAGTACCAACGCAAGAGCCAGCGAATGCGCTGCTCGCCCGACCAACTCGCAGTCGCAACTACACGATGTTTTTGAGTCAAGCGTATGTCTCCACCGTGCCGCCTGCCGTGGATTCTACGACGCAGGTGTGCAGGTCTATGCACAAAGGGGCCCGGTCCGTCGAAACGGACCGGGCCCCTTATTGAACTCCAACGAGTGAGCTTCCTCCCGCTCTCCGGCGAGGAAGAGGACCGGTTGAGTCTCCTACCCCGCGGCGGTTGCGGAGGGCCGCCGCGGCGGCCAGCGCCGCGGCGCTGGTCGTCCCGTCCCGGGATTGGTGCCCGGTGGAATGACCGCGGGGCGTGGTGGTGGGCCGACCCGCCCCTGATTGCCGTCACCCGCGCGCCGACCATCGGCGGGCATGGGGCGCGGAGCGAACTGGGTCGCAGGCCGTGCCTGGGCTGGAGCGGGTCGCACCGGGCGAATCACCGCCGGCTCGAGCTGTGCGTCCACGGTAATGCGCGGCAACTGCCGCCCGAGGGCGCGCTCGATCTGGCGCCACTTGGGCAAATCCTCCGCGGTGATGAACGTGACCGCCTCACCTTGCCGCCCCATCCGGCCGGTGCGACCGGCGCGGTGGGTGAACAACTCGGCAGACTCGGGCAACTCATAGTTGATGACCTGCTCGATGCCCTGGACGTCCAGACCACGAGCGGCGACGTTGGTCGCGAGCAGAATCGGCAACTGGCCGGAGCGGAACTCGGCCATGACCCGCTCGCGCGCGTTCTGGCTGAGGTTGCCCTGGAGGGCGCCAACCGGGTAGCCGAGCTGTTCGAGCTGGCGCGCCAGCTTCTTCACACCGTGCTTGGTGCGTCCGAAGACGAGCACCGGGTTCGCGCCGCGCCGGTCCAGCAGCGTTTGCAACGCTGCGAACTTTGCGGTGGGATCGACCTCATACACGGTGTGCGCGATCTCGGCCGGGGATGGCTGATCCCGATCGACCTCGACGGTCGCCGGGTTCCGCAGATGCTTTGCCGCGGTGACGGCCACCCACTCCGGCATGGTTGCCGAAAAGAGTGCCGTCTGACGCTCCTTCGGCGTGGCGGCGAGGATGCGCTCGACGTCTGGCGCGAAGCCGCGGTCGAGCATCTCATCGCCTTCGTCGAGCACAAAGATGTGCAGACCACCGAGCAGTAGGTTGCCCTGACGGAGGTGATCGAGCGTCCGCCCCGGTGTGCCGACGACGATCTGCGCGCCGCCGGCGAGCGCCTGCTTCTCAGGAACCAACGAGTGCCCACCATAGAGCAGGATGAGCCGCAAGCGACGCGCTCGTGCCAACTGGCCGAGGACGTCGCCCACTTGAATTGCCAGCTCCCGGGTTGGGACGAGGACGAGCGCCTGCACGCCTCGCACCGTTGGATCGCACCGCTCGACGAGCGGCACGCCGAAGGCGAGCGTCTTGCCCGAGCCCGTGCGGGCCTGGCCGATGACGTCGTGGCCGGCAAGCATGATCGGGATAGCCTGGGCCTGGATCGGCGTGGGGACCGAGATCCCCATGCCGTCGATGGCGTTACGAGTCGCTGGGTTGAGCGGGAATGCGGCGAAGCTGCTCGCCGCGCTTACCAACGGCTGCCGCCCCCGCCGCTGCTGCGGCCGGCAGACGAGCGGCCGCGGACCTGCTCGAAGCAATCTGAGCAATACACGGGCCGGTCTGCCCGAGGCTCGAAGGGAACCTGAGTCTCCTTGCCGCAGTTCGAGCATACGGCCGGGTACATCTGGCGCTCGCGCCGTTCGTAACCACCGCCGTAGCTGCCCCCGTTGCTGTAGCCACCACCGCTGCTGTAGCCGCCTCCGTCGTTGCGGGCGCGGCGCACAGCCCGGCACTCCGGGCAGCGGCTAGGCTCGTTCATCAGCCCTCGGCTGGCATAGAATTCCTGCTCGCCAGCCGTAAATGTGAACGGCTGTCCACACTCGCGGCAGGTAAGGGTTTTGTCGGTATACACGCGCTGACTCCTTGGGTCAGAAAGTTGGAACTCGTCGGTCAGCGCGTCTTGACAGGGGGGAGGGAGTACTTGGGGAAGTGCTCTGCTATACCCAGCCTAATGGCCGGCCGATCTCATTGCCACACCTAACTATACCACACCATGCATTGCGCGAGCCGTTCACAAGCGCCGCGCTGCCGTCGTTGTGCAGGCACCCAGGGACGCGGCGTTGTTGGGGGGGGCAGCTCAATAGACGATGTCGGCCGCCTCTGCTTCCGCGAGCTGCTTCAATCCGCGGGCACGATGCTGCAGCAATTTTTGCAGGTATCGGCGCAAAAAGAGGGAGTCGACGAGCCGGCCGAGCGCGCCAAATGGCAGGGTGTAACAGAACTCGTCTTCCATGATGGTGTAGCCTCGCTCGAGGCGGAATGCGTGGTGGTGAGACATCGCGTGAAATGCGCCGCGTACCATGTGATCTTCAAAGCGTGTCGGCCGATCGCAGCGCGTGATGTGAACCGTAAGGCGGTGGCGCACGCCCAGATGGGTGGCCTCCCAGGTCACCTCGTCGCCAGCTTGGAGCAACCCCTGGGTGACTCCGGCAATGGCGCGCGCGCCGGTGCCCGCGGTCGGATGTCTGTGGACGTCGACGTCGCGCATGAGGTCAAAGCAACGCTCGATCGGCGCGGCAATCGGCGTCTCGAGGTAGATCGAGGTCATTCCCGCTCTTGGGCTTCCGACCCGCTCGTGTCAGCCCGACGCGGCGCTGAGCCCGGTGACGACGCTCGTCTGCACCCCGAGCTTCTGGCGCATATCGAGATCCGCCTCGCGGAGCAGCTCGTCGACTGAGTCTGATGGACTCTGGCGACTCGCCACCCCCACGCTCACCTCGACGGTGAGGGGCAGCGACCGCCGCGTGGCGATCTCGGCGAGTTGTCCGTGGATGCGGTCGACCACTGCCTCCCCCGCGTTTGCATCCGCCTCGACGAGAATTGCGGCGAACTCGTCGCCTCCGATGCGGGCGACGAGATCGGTGCGCCGCGACGCCTCGATGAGGGAGTCCGCCACCGCGCGGAGCACCTCGTCGCCCACTGCATAGCCGAAGCGGTCGTTCACACTGCGCAGGTTGACCACGTCGACCAGCAGCAGGAGCACCGAGGCGTCGCGCCGCCGTGCCTGGGCGGCGAACCGCGGATACTGCTCATAAAACGCGCGGCGGTTGGCCACGCCGGTAAGGGTGTCCGGTGCGTAACGCGCCAACCGGCGGTCCGCCTCATACACTCTATCGGAGAGAATGCGAAGCAGCGCGTTGCTCAGATCTGGCGCCGCGTGGACGACTTCGAGGAAATCCTCGCGCGCGAGGGACAGGCAACGGATCGGGCCCACGGCCTTGACGGTCGCCGAGCGGGGCTTGTCGCTGAGGATGCCCAGCTCGCCGAAGATCTCCCCGGGGCCCAACTCACTCAGCACCAGCTCCATCCCCGATGGATCTTCGCTCGGCGCCTCGACGACTCGCACCCGGCCGGAGAGGAGCACGTACAGATCGTAGCCAGGTTGCCCTTGCTCGATGATCCGTGCATCGCCATCAAAGCTCTGGATCGAGGCGTGGCGAACGAGGTGCTCGAGTTGCTCGGCGCTCAGGGATCGGAAGAGTGCCATATTGCGCAGGGCGCTGGCGAAGACCTCAGCGGCGCTGACCCCCCCGTCGGTAAACGTCGTCTCGGCAGCCATCGGCGTATTTGTATGGTGAAGCATTGAGACCGGAGCGCTCGTGGCGATGAGCGCGGCATGGTCCGCCGCCCGGGCCAACCAAGCGCGTACGCGGCTGTGGAGCATTGGCGGGCTCAACGGCCGCGCGAGGTAGTCGATCACCTCGTCCGACGACTGCCGGTGCAGCGCGCGCGGGTCAGGCTCTTCCGTGACGACGAGTACTGGAATGTCGTGCCGTCCCAGCCGATTGCGCAGACGGTTGATGACCTCGGTGGGTTCCCCGTCCGGCAGCTCGGACCCGATGATGATCAGATCTGGCTCGACCTCCCGAGTGAATCCAAGCGCGGTGCGGGCGTCTGGCGCCCGGAGTAACACCAGGTTGTCTTCCTGCAGCTCCTGCGAGATCGCCGCAACTTCCGGATCGTTCGCGCTGATCAGCAAGATATGCGAGCCGGCGATGGGCCGTTGGCGGAGGGCGGAAAGCTCGGACACTTCGGGGAGCCGGCCTCGGCCGTGCAGCTCGAACTCCATTCCCTCCGCGGCGGCGAACACCTCGATCGTGCCGCTGCGCTCGCGAGCGCGTTTCTGCGCGAGCTCCTCGAGATGGGAGAGCTCGTCGTCGTCGCGGTTTGGGTCATGGTGGAAGAGGGCCAGGCGCTGCGCCTCGGCGGAGATGGCGACGTCCGTGGCGTAGTCGAACGTGCCGTGGCCCCAGCTCAATCGGCTGAGGTACTCCTCCTCGGTGTACTGGGCATCGTGAATGATGAGGTCGGCGCCCTTGAGGAAGCTGACGTGCCGCTGGTCGCCCGGATGGAGGAAATGATTGCCATCGGGACGCCAGAACGGCTCGTGGTCGGTCACGTAGGCGAGGGTCGCCCCATCGCCGGTGATGCGGTACGCAATCGTCGGCGCCGTGTGGTTAAGGTGCTGTGTCTCCACCAGCACGTTGCCGACTCGCAGAAATCCCTCCTCCAGCTCGGCGAAGTGGATTCGGCTCTGCAAGTCGCCCAACTTCACCGGGAAGTACGAATAGTGCATCTGCCCCGAGAGCGATTCCTCCAGATTGCGCTGGAAGCCTCGCGGCGCATAGATGTTCAGCTCAGTATCTGAATCGCGAGCCGGCCCGAAGAAGGGGAACCCCTGAATGTGATCCCAGTGGGTGTGGCCGATAAACATGTGGATGCGGAGCGACTTGCCCCCGAGGCTTTGGAGGTGGTCGCCGAGCTCGCGCGCGCCCGTACCGCAGTCCAACACGATGCGGGTGCCGTCGTTCGTGGTGACTTCCACGCACGAGGTATTCCCGCCGTATTTGGCGGTTCGTGGCCCCGGAGAGGCGATGGAGCCGCGCGTGCCCCAGAAACGTACCCGCATTACTTGCCCCGACCGAGGTGTGCATCCTGCCGCAGGCACAGCGGCCCGATTCTGATAAAAGTTGGCCTAAGCGTAACGGCCATGCTGACCTGTGTCAACCGGTGGTCGTGTATCTCAATTCACATCTGTGCCGTAGCTGTGCCGCTGCGGCTCGCGAATCGGCGTGCCGGTCGCAGTAATGCCCCCGTATTCGCATTCGTGCGCAATCGGCGTGCATTCTGCGGCGTATCGCGCGCGCCATCATGCTCCAAAGTATACGCACCAGCCATGAGGGCGGCAGCGCACACCGACTCGGGCACGGCCGGTTTCACCGCTGAAAACATCCCCATTGGCTGACCGTCCATCCGGGCGCCTGCCATCGAGGGTGCTCCGTGCGGGTGTGCCACGGAGGCACGACCGGCGTATAATAGAACGTGCGTTCTATATTGGTCGAGCGGTGTCGGGGCGTCGCGCGGCCAGCCGTCGCACAGACAATGACCAGAGGAGAGTTGAGACGTGAGAAGTGGTGTAGAGGAACGAGTACGCGACGGAGCATCGGCCAACCGGGCAACGACATCATCCACCCCCCCGTCGTCACGCGGCCACATCGTGCAAACCCTGCCAATTGAGAATGTGCCGCCCCCGGCCGCAACCGAGGAGCCGCCGACGAGCGCTGACGACCTCAGTACGACCCACGCCAGCGCGCCGGGCATCTCCGTCTACGAGAAGCTGGCCGCGCCGTTCGACGCGACGTTCAAGGACCATCGTGGTGGTGTCGAGCTCGAGTACATCACGGGGGAGCAGGCGATCAGCCGCCTGAACGAGGTGCTCGGCGTCGCGGGGTGGTCGTTCAAGGTGCTCGAGCATGGCTACAACCAGGAGGCCGACGAGATCTGGGTGCTGGCCGAGCTGAAAGCCAACTTTGGCGGCATCGTGGTAGAGCGGCAACAGTTCGGCTCCCAGAAAATCAAGCGCTCCCGCGCAACTGAGCAGCCGCTCGACATCGGCTTCGACCTCAAGGGGGCGACCACTGACGCACTCAAGAAGTGCGCGATGGCGCTTGGCGTTGGACTGTACTTGAGCCGCAAAGAGGTACCGGCAAGTGATGCGGTACGCGACGGCGCCGCGAGCCAGACGGCTGACTCCGGGACGTTGACCTGCGTGCAGTGTGAAGAGGAGCTGAAAGAGGTCCGCTTCCGCGACGGCACGATCTGGACGCCAGCCCAGCTCGCCAGCTACGGTCGTCGGAAGCATGGCCACGTGCTCTGCATGCAGCACTACCGCGAGGCCAATGAGGCGCGCAAGCGTGCTGAGCAAGTCACCGTGCGACCCGACCAGCGGCTCGACGAGATTCCGTTCTAGAGCCATAGAGGACTGACACGACGACGAGGGCCGCTCGCCGCCA
>JAXDLH010000006.1:0-2566 GCA_034666705.1 Chloroflexota bacterium | reverse complement strand
CCGCAAGCTGTACGGATACTGCGGGGAGCAAGGCGATCGTCGCGGCGAGCGCTGTCGTCAGCCAGCTCTCCAGCCCGGGCCGACGCTCCGTAACCGCTACTTGGGTGACCATGAGTGCGCCGCTCCGCTGGCCAGATTCACGAGGTTCGGCTGCGCGAGCAAGCCCTCGAGCGGCTCGCCGTGCTTCACGAGGTACGTGGGGATGTTCGCCGCGGCGAGTGATCCCACCACGTCGATGCTGCCCGCGCTGCCGCCAAAGGTCGCCGGCTCGATGAGCGTGGCGAGGACGCTTACGCCACGCTGCATCAGGTACTGACATACGGAGACCCAGCCGGCGTCGACTGACGGCGTGACCACGAGGACCGTCGAGAGCCGGCTGATGCGCATGCTCTCGCCCTGCAGCAGCTCGTCGAACGTTTCCCAGCGGTTCGCCTGTACCACGGCGAGAATGTCGAGCACTTTGGTGAGCTGGCGGGTGCCGCGGTCAGGATGGAGGACCTGTCCCTGCATCATCAGGCCGACCGCTCGATTCTCGATCAGGAAATGACGCGCCAACGAGGCGGCCACGGTGACGGCATATTCCTCCGTGGAGTCCTCACCGCGACCCACGTGCGTATGGCGATTCATGTCGAGCACGATCCAGACGTCGGCAAAGGGATCCAACTCGAACTCCTTCACCATCAAACGATTGAGTCGCGCCGTGCTCGGCCAGTGAATCCGATTGAAGGCATCAGACGACTGGTAGTCGCGAACACCAGAGACGGTCGGCGTGACGAACGGCACGCGACCGTGCTGCTGGCTTCCACCCGGCAGTTGACCCGGGATGTGCCCAGGCGTGACGAAGTCGACGGTACGCGGGTATACGATCACCGTCGTTTCCGACGCAAAGTGCTGCGCTCGTTGGAAGAGTCCGAAGGGATCGCCGGTGGCGACGACGATGTCGCCGAGCGTGAACTTTCCTCGCGAGGTGCATTGCGTGCGGATCAGCCAACTCCGTCGGCCTCTCGGTCCAAGGAAGAATCCGCGCCGCGCGGCGTGCTGACTCATGTTCGAGTCGGACCGCAGTTCTACCCACGGCTTCGGAATCAACGAGGTGTTATCGACGGCCACCCACTCTTCGAAGAAGCCGCCGACCTGGGCGCTCTGGGTGCGGCTGCGCCGCTCTACAGACGTGGTCCGCGCCCCTAACCAGGTCCAAAGCCACGAGATGATTCCGAGCAGGATGACCACGTAGAACACGCGGTACATCACGCTCCAACCGCCGACCATGGCGATCAGGAGCGTGCCGAGGCTCAGCGCGACGAGTCCAAGCGCCTTCGCCTTCACCGGGGTCCCTGGTTACGCCGGGACTCGGGTGCCGGGGACCGCGACCGACTGGAGAATCTCGTGCAGCACCGCAGACGATTGCACGTTTCGCACACGAGCGGCCGGATTCATGATGACGCGGTGCGCGAGCACCGCCTCTGCCAGCATCTTTATGTCATCTGGGATCACGTAGTCACGGCCGGCGAGCAGCGCGGCCGCCTGTGAGGCGCGAAACAGGCCCAGCGAGCCGCGCGGACTGGCGCCGAGGTAGACGTCGGCATGCGTGCGCGTCGCCGTGGCGATGTCGACGATGTAGCGCCGCAGCGAGGCGTCGATCCGGATGGCGCGCACCGCATCGTGGACGCCCACGAGGTCGTCGGCGTCGATGACCTGCCCGATGTCCTCGATCGGATGTGACACCACCTGGGAGTCCAGAACCGCCACCTCGTCCTCGCGCGACGGGTACCCCAGGCGGATCCGCATCAGGAAGCGATCGAGCTGCGCTTCAGGGAGTGGGAACGTCCCCTCGTATTCGATCGGATTCTGGGTGGCCATGACCATGAAAGGCCGCGGGAGCGGGTGCGTCACGCCGTCCACGGTGACGTGCCGCTCCTCCATCGCCTCCAGGAGCGAGGACTGCGTTTTCGGCGTCGCGCGATTGATCTCGTCGGCGAGCACGATCTGCGCGAGCACGGGCCCTGCACGAAACTCGAACTCGGCGGTCTTCTGGTTGAAGATCGACACGCCCGTCACGTCGCTTGGCAAGAGGTCCGGCGTGAACTGGATGCGGCGGAAGCTGCAGCCGATGGACTTCGCGATCGATTTGGCGAGCATTGTCTTTCCAACACCCGGCACATCCTCGATCAACACGTGTCCTTCGCTGGCCAACGCGATCATCGCCAGCTCGACTTCGTGATGTTTTCCGAGCAGCACCCGAGACACATTGTCCAGGACGCTCCGCAGCGCTCCGTGGCTGTCCGCCATTCCGCCTCCGTCTATGCCGCGCGCCCGTGGCAGAATTTGTACTTCTTCCCGCTCCCGCAGGGGCACGGGTCGTTGCGACCCACCTTTTTCGCCGCCTTGGTTGGACCTGTGGTCTCTTCGGCGCGGTTCGTCACCATGCGCTGGGGGCGAGGCCGCGCTGGCTGCTGAACCAGTGAGACATGGTAGATCGTATGGGCAACCGCACTCTGGATGGAGCGCAGCAGATCGTCGAACATGCGGGCCGCCTCGACCTTGTACTCGACCAGCGGATCGCGCT
>JAXDLH010000005.1:0-5608 GCA_034666705.1 Chloroflexota bacterium | reverse complement strand
ATTCTAGCCTCGGCATGACGAAAACTTCATGAAACCCAGGATCGCCCTCTGACGTGACCGTCCGTTTCAGACCCCTCGGACGTCGTGCCGAGAAAGATCGGGCAGGTCAGTCCGAGCAGCGCCCCATAGAGCAGATAGCGGGCACCTTGTGCGGCCAGAAACCCCGCTGCCGCCATCATTCCCAGGGATTCACCCAGACCGAGCCCCATGCTCTCGAATACCAGGGTGGCCGCGAGCGGCAGAAGCGCGAACAATGCGCCTCGTGCCGCGTCTGGGATGGGCCAGGAGCGCAGCCGGCGCTCGAACGAGGCGGCATACAGGGTGCCCCAGCCGATGCCCACCACGACGAAGACGACCAGGTCGAGGACCACCCCGAGGAATGCATCCCCCGCGAACTGGGGTGGCAGCCGCGCCGCGACTTCTCGCGCCAGTGGGTCGGATGCCAGCGGCAGCAAGGTCGCGGCCACCTGCGCGAGGAAGTTGAAGGTCAACGCCGCACAGAGCGCCGCAATCGCGCCCGCTCCGGCGCCACTGCGCAGCCGCGCACCCGTGTCCACCGCGCGCGGGAGGACGCGTCCGTCCACGGCCAGGCCCCGCCGCGCGCGGATGAGCCAAACAAGCAGGACAACCAGCGGGACCAACGAGCCGAGCGCATCCAGCGGCAGGTGCACGTTGTCCAGCAACCTCAGCACCGGCGGTCCGACGAAGTACCCGATCAGCACGTACGCCAGGATGTAGATCAAGCCCCCGAGCGCCATGCCGGGCAGGAACACCCGATAGCGAATCCCGAATACGCCGCAGGCCAGGGCGGTTACGATGCGGAGGCCGGGGACCAGCCGGCCGAGGACCACGGCCATAAAGCCGCGGCGATGCAGCCATGCCTCGGTCTGATTTAAACGCTCCGGACTGAGCCGCAGAAAGCGTCCATACCGATACACGGCCGTCCTACCGGCGCGGCCGGCCAGGGCATACAGGCATGAGGACCCCAGCACGGTGGCCAGCTCCAGACTCGCCACGACGAGCCAGAGGTTGCTCTGCCCTTCATGCGCCCGCACCCCGGCGAGCAGCATCACTACGTCCCCCGGGATCGGGATGGGCACGCCGGCCTCCTCGACCAGGATGAATAGCGCGATAGCCAGTACGCCGTACTGGTCGAGCAGCGCCTGGGTAGCCGCAGCCGCGTGGTCCCACCAGTCCATCAGGCGTACCGCGATCCGGGCTCGGCAGCGCAGCCCCGTGCGTGCCGGGGGCGGTGCAATGCCATCCTGCGCCGGTGGAGGCGCAGGTGGAGTGGGCTCACTTCGGCCGCGCCGCCGAGGTTGGCCGTTGCCAGCGGGGGAACGCCCGGGGCTCCGCCCGGGGAGTCACCGCATCCCGATAACCGGCGCTGACCAGCACCCACAGCACCCCAGCAATCGGGACGGCGAACAACCCGCCGATCAGGCCTGCAAGCTGGAAGCCCGCGAGAAGGGCGAACATAGCCCCAAGCGGATGCAGCCCGACCGCGTGGCCGCTGATGCGCGGTGCGAGTACGTTACTCTCGATCTGCTGGATGGCCAGGAAGTAGAGGAGCACCCACAGCACGGTTGGGAATGGCATGAACAGCGCCACCAGGACCGCAGGAATCACCGAGAGAATCGGACCGAACATGGGCACGAGCTCGAACAGCCCAGCCAGCACGCCGAGCACCACCGCATAGGGGAGGCCGAGCACCCCGCTGCCAATGCCCGCCAACAGCCCAATGATCGCCGCGAGCGTGAGCTGGCCGCGCAGATAGCCACCCAGCACGCGGGCAATGTTGGCTTGCAGGAACAGTACCTTGGCGCGGTGTTGCCTCGGGGTGAGGGTGAGGGCACGCGCGCGCATCCGCGGGCCGTCCAGGAGCAGGTACACCGAGATGACCAGGGCGAGCACGACGTCGAGGATCACGGCGCCCACTTCGGCCACCGTACCCACGAGGTGCTGGAGAACCTCCGTGCCACCCTGCTGCATCGCGACGACCGCCTGGCTCTTCAACTGGTCGAGGTCCGTCTGAATCCCGTACTGGCCGAGGGTGGTCTGGAACTCTGGCAGCCGGTTCTGGAGATCGCTGGCATACAGCGGCAGTGCGGTGACCAGATCCGTTGCCTGGCGGACCAGGGGGCCCGCGAGCAGCGCGAGGCCGCCGACGATCGTGAGACCCGCCAGCACGTACACCGTGACGATCGCGACGGGGCGGCTGCGGAGCCGGGCGGCCAGCATGTTGACGGGGCCACTCAGCGCGAAGGCCAGCACCGCCGCGAGGGTGAACAACAACAGCGTGTGCAGGATGGGGCTGATGACCTGCCAGAGGACCCAGAGGACGGCCACGCCAGCGAGGAGTGTCAGGAGGATTGTGAGCGCCTTCTGCCAATCTCGATCGAGCAGCCCGCCCAACTGCGCGGAGTCGTCCTCTTCCATAGGTTCGACAACAGGGGGTTCGACAACGGGTTCGGCCGCGGCCCCGCGCCTCGGACGTTCCGCGTCGAAGTCCGCGGGGGTATCGCCGACGGCGCCCGGACCAGCGATGTGCGGGCTCGCGCCCGGCGACTTCTCGATTTCCACGTGATCCTACTCAGCAGGTCGCTGCACAGCCATGCGAGGAGCGCGTTACTGCGCAGGCCGCGGCTACGTGGGGGATTATGACCAAATCTGTCCGGGAATCCTATGACTGACGACAAATTCCGCTGCCGCGTACCGAGCCGCCGCGCGATTATAGGATCGGGTCGACACCGCGTAGGACCACCGAATACGCGCCGTTGACATGGGCGGCGCGCCGTCGCGGATTGCGCACCACCCTTTCGCGCTCCGCTACCACGCTCCCCGGAGCGACGAAGCGATACCCGAGGCCTCGCTCGGTCTCGATGTAGTGCACCCCGCTGTCTGGCTCGATCTTGGCGCGCAGGCGGCTCACGAAGACCTTGAGATGGGCGGTCGTGGCCTCGTCATTCGGTCCCCAGATGCAGTCGAGGAGCGCCCGGTGCGGTATCAGGCGGCCCGCATGGCGCACGAGGTGGGCGAGCAGCTCGTACTCGATCTGCGTCAGTTTCACCCGCTCGCCGCACAGGGTGACGCGGTGCGCCTCGAAGTCGATTGCCAGGCTCCCCGCCACGTAATCGGGCCGGGCATGAACTGGCGGCGGCATCGCGGCGCGCCGCAACACGGCGCGGATCTGGGCCTGCAGTGCGAGATGGCTGAACGGCTTGGTGATGTAGCCATCGGCCCCGAGCTCGAGGCCGCGCACCTGCGCCATTTCCTCAGTATGGCCCGTAACCATGATGACCGGGGCGTCAGATACGCTGCGGATCTCCTGGAGGACCTCGAAGCCATCTTTCTTCGGCATCGTGATGTCGAGCAGCACTACATCCGGATTGTGGGTGGCGAACTGCGTCAGGCCCAACTCGCCATCAGTGGCGGTGATCACGGTGCAATCCTGCCATTGCAGTTGCATACCGACGGTTAGCGCGTCGAGAACTTGCTGGTCATCGTCGACGATGAGAATCTTCATGCGTCGCCGCCTCCGCATGCCAATTCTGGGTCCGTAAACACCTTACCGATCCGCATGCTCGCAGTCATGAAGATTTCGTCATGAAAGCGGCGCCTCAGCGCAATCATGGATGACGAAATCTTCATCATGATGGACCCCTGCGCCTGTATGGTTACCAGGACAAAGGCCCCATTCGCCGGACACACCGGGCGTCCAGCCGACGGCGCCAGGCGACTCCGCAGCTAGAGCACCTACGCACCGGGCGGCTTTCTGATGCAGCACGCGGCCCCATCAGGAGCTGGATTGGTCCCGTTCGTGGCGCTCGGGGCGGCTCCCCGACTTATCATCTACCTACCGGGGCCGCGCTGACACTCAGATAGCCTGAAAAGAGAATTGGAACAGCTAGATGGACGAATCTCGCAAGCAGCAAGTTGAGGGTCTCGTAAGCCATTACCAGCAGCTCGCGGAATCGGCACGGCGCACGGCCACGGAGCAGCAGGCCACGCACGACGATCAGGAGCGCCTTGCCAGATCGCGGCGCGGCGACCAGCTCAGCGCGTCGCTGCCCCTCTTATTCCAGATCCTCGGCCAGCGCCTTCCACACGTGTTCCGGAAGGTTCGGGTGGCCGGGACCGAGCCGGACCGCACCGGTCATGAGCTGACGTGGGTTGCGACGCTGCCGCTCCGCGCCTTGCAAGTAGACGTCAATGAGGAGACCGCCCACGTGGCATGGCGGCTGACGATCGGCGAGCAAGCCACCGACTGGCAGACGGTTGACGGCATGACGGTGACCGATCGGCAACTCGAGGAGCTGATCGATCTCCTTGCCGATCAACAGACCTGGGGGCGAGAGTTGGTGCCGCGTTGCTCGTTCGGGGTCTACCCGCCGGACGGTGAGGACGTCGCTCCCCAACATGAGGAACCCGTGCCACAGAGCGCAGGGACGACGACCGTATGACGTTGGCGAAAGACAAGGCCGTAGCGCTCGAGCTCGCCCTGGCACAGATCGAGAAGAGCTTTGGCCGCGGCTCGATCATGCGGCTCGGCGATGCGGTCGACCTCTTTGCCGTCGACGTGATTCCCACCGGCTCCATCGCCCTCGACCTCGCACTCGGCGTGGGTGGCATCCCCCGCGGCCGGGTGACCGAGATCTATGGGCCCGAGTCATCCGGGAAAACCACACTCCTCCAGCATCTCATCGCCAACGCGCAGCGTGCCGGCGGCGTGGCCGCGCTGATTGACGCCGAGCACGCCATGGACCCAGTGTACGCCCAGCACTGCGGGGTCAACGTGGACGAGATGCTGATCTCGCAGCCGGACACGGGCGAGCAGGCGCTGGAGATCGCCGAGGCGCTGGTGCGCAGCGGCGCGCTCGATCTGGTGTGCATCGACTCGGTAGCGGCGCTGGTGCCGCGCGCCGAGCTCGAAGGCGACATGGGCGACGCCCACGTCGGCCTGCAGGCACGGCTGATGTCGCAGGCGCTCCGCAAGCTCACCGGCGCAATCAGCCGCTCGCACACCTCGGTCGTCTTTACCAACCAGCTCCGCGAAAAGATCGGCGTGATGTTCGGCAGCCCCGAGACCACCCCGGGCGGCCGCTCGCTGAAATTCTACGCGTCGGTGCGGCTCGACATTCGCCGCATTGAGGCGATCAAGCAGGGCACCACCACGACCGGGAACCGGACGCGCGTGCGGGTGGTGAAGAACAAGGTGGCGCCGCCATTCAGGACGGCCGAGTTCGACATCATGTTCAACGAGGGGATCTCGCGCGAGGGGAGCGTTCTGGACGTCGCGACGGACATGGAGATCGTGCGCAAGAGCGGCGCCTTCTTCTCGCACGGCGAGACGCGGCTCGGCCAGGGCCGCGAGAACGCGAAGGAGTTCCTGCGGCGCACCCCGGAGCTAACCGATGAGCTCGAGCGCCAGATTCGCCTGGCTGCCGCCAGCAGTACGCCGGTGAAGGTGACCGGCGCCGTGGGCGGTGGCGTGGTAGACCCCGGTGAGGATCCCGAGGCGGCCGAGCTCACCATCTAGGATTATGGGAAGGCCATTCGAACGGTCGAGCCCGTTACAGCAGGAGGGCCACGACCGGGCACGTGCCCG
>JAXDLH010000004.1:0-5807 GCA_034666705.1 Chloroflexota bacterium | reverse complement strand
CAGCTCCGGGCTGGTAGTCTGTACTTGCTCGCATCTCGGGTGGACGGTGTCCAGTCAAGGAAACAGCCAGAGAGGAGAAGGACCGATATGTCTGAACGTGGCAGCGAAAGCGAGAACCCTGCAATCCCCTCCCCGACTCCCAAGCAGACTCGACCCAAGTCGAACCGAGATTGGTGGCCGAATCAGTTGGATCTCTCGGTGCTCCACCAGCACTCGCCCCGGTCCAATCCGATGGGCGAGGACTTCAGCTACGCAGAAGCGTTCAAGACTCTCGACGTCGACGCGCTGAAGCGGGAGCTCATCGAGGTGATGACGACCTCACAGGACTGGTGGCCGGCCGACTATGGCCACTACGGACCGCTCTTCATTCGGATGAGCTGGCATGCCGCAGGCACATACCGTATCGAGGATGGCCGGGGTGGCGCCGGGGACGGCAGTCAGCGCTTCGCCCCCCTCAACAGTTGGCCGGATAACGCGAGCCTCGACAAGGCACGCCGGCTGCTCTGGCCCATCAAGCAGAAGCATGGCCGGAAGA
Source organism: Chloroflexota bacterium (assembly GCA_034666705.1). Lineage (GTDB taxonomy): Bacteria > Chloroflexota > UBA6077 > UBA6077 > SHYK01 > JAXDLH01. The sequence continues at coordinate 5,272 of JAXDLH010000004.1, read as the reverse complement.
TCTCCTGGGCCGATCTCCTCGTCTTCGCCGGCAACGTTGCCATGGAGTCGATGGGGTTCAAGACGTTCGGCTTCGGCTTCGGGCGTGAGGACATCTGGGAGCCCGAGGAGATCTTCTGGGGCCCTGAGGACACGTGGCTCGGCGATGAGCGCTACAGCGGCGACCGGGCGCTCGCCAGGCCGTTTGGCGCCGTGCAGATGGGTCTCATCTACGTGAATCCGGAGGGCCCCAACGGCAACCCGGATCCGCTTGCTGCCGCCCGGGACATCCGAGAGACGTTCCGCCGCATGGCGATGAACGATGAGGAGACGGTCGCGCTCATCGTCGGCGGCCACACATTCGGCAAGGCTCACGGTGCAGCACCTGCACCAGAGAACGTCGGGCCGGAGCCAGAGGGCGCTCCGCTGGAGCAGCAAGGTCTCGGCTGGAGGAACCGCTATGGCAGCGGCAAGGGCGACGACACGATCACCAGTGGGCTCGAGGGGGCATGGACCAACGAGCCGACGAAGTGGGACAACGGGTTCCTCGAGAACCTGCACAGATACGACTGGTCGCTGACGACGAGCCCCGCCGGTGCGAAGCAGTGGACCCCCACGAATCCCGAGGCCCAGGGTACGGTGCCCGATGCGCATGATCCGACGAAGCGGCACGCGCCCATGATGCTCACGACGGACCTCGCGCTCAGGATGGACCCGATCTACGCGCCGATCGCGAAGCGGTTCCACGAGAACCCGGACCAGCTCGCCGACGCGTTCGCCAAGGCATGGTACAAGCTGCTTCACCGCGACATGGGTCCCCTCTCGCGCTACCTCGGCCCGTGGGTTCCGGAGCCGCAGTTGTGGCAGGACCCCGTCCCCGAGGTCGATCATGAACTGATCGGGGACGAGGACATCGTGGCCCTCAAGAGCAAGATCCTCGCATCGGGATTGTCCATCTCCCAGTTGGTCTCCACCGCCTGGGCGGCGGCGGCCAGCTTCCGCGGCACCGACAACCGTGGCGGAGCCAACGGGGCGCGAATTCGCCTTGCGCCGGAAAAGGACTGGGAGGTCAACGAGCCCGCCGAGCTCGCCAGGGTGCTCCAGACCCTCGAGCAGGTCCAGCAGGACTTCAACCGCTCACAGGCCAGCGGGAAGCAGGTCGCGCTCGCCGACCTCATCGTGCTGGGCGGATGCGGTGCCGTCGAGCAGGCGGCGAAGAACGCCGGGCACGACATCACGGTCCCGTTCGCGCCGGGGCGCACGGATGCCTCGCAGGAGCAAACCGACGTGGAGTCGTTTGCCGTACTCGAACCGCGGGCAGACGGGTTGCGCAACTACCTCCGAGTTGGAGAGGAATTGTCGCCAGAGACCCTGCTGCTGGATCGAGCCAACCTGCTGACGCTGACCGCGCCCGAGATGACGGTGCTCATCGGCGGCATGCGAGCTCTGAACACCAGTTTCGGGCAATCCCAGCACGGCGTTCTCACCAACCGGCCCGAGACGCTGACCAACGACTTCTTCGTGAACCTGCTCGACCTGCGCACGGAGTGGAAGCCATCCGCCTCGGCTGCGAACGTGTACGAGGGTCGCGATCGTGCCACGGGTGAGCTCAAGTGGACCGGCACTGCCGTCGACCTTGTCTTCGGTGCGCACTCGCAGCTCCGAGCCCTCGCGGAGGTCTACGCAAGTGACGACGCGCAGGAGAAGTTCGTACGTGACTTCGTGGCTGCGTGGAGCAAGGTAATGAATCTGGATCGCTTCGACCTTGTCGCTCAGGGCCTGGGTGTGCGGCCACGAGCGACCGCGGCCGGCGCCTAGCTTCGCTGCCAATCTCGTTGCAGCAAAGCGCGGGCGAACCGTAGAGGATAGCTCGCGCTTTGCTGTTGACGAAAACGGCCGCTACGTCCGGCCTTGCGAGATGGGCCCTCGCCACCAGGCGGCACGTGCGCCTGGTGCGAACCAAGCGGACTCAGGACTGCAGATGGCGGTGGAGGAACTCGAGGGCTCTGCCCCATGCCACCGGCGCGTGCGCCGCATGGTGGTTGGCGCCGGCGCCGTGGAACCCGTGTTGGGCTCCCTCATACATGTAGAACTCGGCCTCCTTCCCGTACCGGGCCAGCTCGGCTTGCAGCGCTGCGTGCTCTTCGGGTGTACAGCTCGTGTCCTTCGTGCCGGAGTGGAACTGGATCGGGCAGGAGAGATGCTTCGCGTAGGGCAACAACGAGCGGCCGATCCCGTAGCGCTCGGCGCTCTGCTCGACCGGCCCATAGAAGTCGACCAAGCACCGAAAGACGGGCGAGTTGCAGGCGGTGTAGAAGCCCTTTGCCCCGCCCATGCAGAACCCGACAATCCCCACGCGGTCCGGGTTGACGCCGTCGCAGGCGAGCAGGTAGTCGTAGCTGTGCATGAGGTCGCTATGCACCTGCGCGTCCGGCACCGCCTGGCCGATCGCGCGATGGCGCTCGTGGTCGTCGCCTCCGGGCGGCTTACCCCCGATGCGACTGAACAGGTTGGGTGTGAGGACGACGTACCCCTCCCCGGCCAGCTCGCGGGTGACTGCCTGCCGGTGTTCCGTCAGCCCGGGATTCTCATGCACCATGATGATGCCGGGCCAGGGCCCCGCGCCCGCCGGCTGCGCCAGGTACGCGGCTATGGTAACGTCATCCCCGGGGTACGTGATCCACGCAGCGCGCACGTTGGTATCGACCGTCATCGTTCCCCCCGCCAGCCCGCGCTTGGGGCTGGCATTCAGTCCGCGACCCGCGTGTAGGCAAATCCCACGCCCAGCGGGGATGCGTATACGGGCACGTAGTCCACAATCGCGGAGGAACGGCCTTCGACCACGGCGGCCGCCGCGATCCAACTGCACGACTCGCGGGTCCCGCCCTGCGGACCGCCGAAGCCGGGCATGCCGGTCACGTTGCGGCTGCGTTGCGTGAGGTACTGTAGCTGGCTGCTGTCATCCTCAGGAACGTGATAGCCGTCGAAATACTCGGCCATGCCCCGCGCGTTGCCGACCTTGAGCAGATCGAGCAGCGTGCGATCGAACTCCTCGTTGAGCCAGGCGCCCGGCGCTTCCGGGGTATGCCACATCCCGCCCGAGCCGCATACCGCAATGCGCAGGTCGAGCGGCAGCTCCGCGATGATCTCGGCCACGGCCCGGCCGAGCTGATACGACCGCATCGCGGTCGGTTGCGGCGCGAAGTAGTGGTTGACCAGCACCGGGACGACCGGGATCGTGAAATCCCCCAGCGTTTGCGCGGGCCGCATCACCGCGTGGCACATCCCTCGCTCCGGGTTCGGCAGGTCGAGGGAGAATGCCGGATCAAAGCCTTTGCGCATCAAGCCGGTCAGCATGGCAACCGCCACTTCCGGATGGCCGGCATTCGTGGCCCGCTTTGGCTGCTCGCCTCCCTCCCCGTCGTCGATCCGGCGGCCCTCGAACTGCGCGCCGGTGTACACGCTGAGGGCGGGGAAGTTGTTGAAATCGAAGCTCTCCTGCTGATCGTCGCCGAAGACCACCAGCACGTCCGGGGCGGCGCGCTCGACCTCGGTGGAGAGCACGTGTCTCGCCTCCCGGATCTGGGCCCCTTTCTGCCGATTGGTGCTCAGGTCGTCGAAGGGGACGTCGCTGCGATGTTGGCGCCCCGCGCGCGTCTCATTCCAGTCGTCCCCGGGGCGATAGGCCCAGTTCGCGTGGGACATATAGTAGGCCCCGACCAAGCGCGCCATGCAACTCCTCCTGGCCTCGGTGGCGGCCGGGCGCGCGGCCCACGCCGGCCCCGGCGCCGTTTCGCAGCGAGTCTATCACGATCCGTGCACGACAGCCGTTATGCAACCGTCGCGAGCGCGTGACGCAACGGGGCCCCGTCCAATGGCGGTAGTGTGAGAAGTTCCTAAACCAAAGCCAAGGTGAGATCTGCATGGCCGGATGCCTGGTCGATCGCGGTGGTAGCGAGGCTGAGAGTTGCAGCGCGCTCTTGCAGGGCGCGGTGGCAGCGGCTCTTGTTCTCGATCCTCGGGAGTCATAGCTCCTGCGTCAACCCGCCGAAGGAGAGCGTATACGCGTTCTGCACCCAGGTGAGCTGGGTGGGCGTGAAGTGGAGCCCGTGTTCGATCTTCGGGAGCGCCGTGATGACAATCGAGATGTCGAGCACGATCATCAGGTAGCTGACGAGCATGTTCGCCAGCATGGCCATACGGTGGGCGACGCGGCGCGATCTGCAGCTCTTCGGCGTCCCCGATTCTGGTGAGCTCGTCGCTCGGCCATATGTGCCCGTCTTTTGTGTCAGAGTTCGATCAGGACTTTGATCGCCTCGCGGTCGTTCATCGCCCGATAGCCGTCAGGCACTCCATCGAGGTTCGTGACGTGATCGAACACGCGACCGGGCTCGATCCTGCCCTCGAGGACGTCGGGCAGCAACTCCTCGAGATACGCGCGGACCGGGGCGGGGCCGCCACTCACGGTGATGTTGTCGTAGAAGGCCGGCCGCGAGGCCGGCATCTTCTCGCTCTGCGGAACACCGACGCGCCCGACCGCGCCACCCGGACGCGCGATGCTGAGCGCGGTGACCATCGACTGGTCGAGGCCCACACATTCGAGGACGGAGTGGGCGCCGAAGCCCCCGGTGAGCTCGCGGACATGCTCGACCGCGGCCTCGTCCCGCTCCGGCACGACGTCGGTGGCGCCAAACACTCTCGCCAGTGCGATCCGGTCGGCATGGTGCCCGAGAAGGATTATGTGCTCGGCACCGAGACGCCGGGCGGCGATCACGCCACACAAGCCGACAGCGCCGTCCCCGACGACGGCCACGGTCTTCCCGGGGCTGACTTCGGCAGCGACCGCGGCATGATGGCCGGTCCCCATGACATCGGTGAGGGTGAGCAGCGATGGCAGCAACGCGCCGTCGGTGCCGCCCGGGAGGACGACGAGTGTGCCGTCTGCCTGGGGGATACGGACTGCTTCGGCCTGCGCTCCGGCGACGTCATCGCCACCGAAGAACCCGCCATGGATGCACGACGTCTGGAGCCCCTCGTGGCAGAAGTCGCAGGTCCCGTCAGAGTACGCGAAGGGCATCGCGACGAGATCACCGGCGTGCACGGCGCGGACGTCTGAGCCTACGGCCTCCACGACGCCGATGGCCTCGTGTCCCATCCGGCGACCGGTTTCGCTGGGTTCCATCGTCTTATAGGGCCAGAGATCGCTGCCGCAGATGGCAGCACGCTTGACGGTGATGAGCGCGTCCGTGGGCTCGATGAGGCGGGCGTCGGGGACGGTCTCGATACGGACGTCG
>JAXDLH010000003.1:0-5336 GCA_034666705.1 Chloroflexota bacterium | reverse complement strand
CGGCCAATCTGACTCCTGATGCGGGAAATCCGTCGCCCAGATGAGGCGGTTGACGCCCATCTGGTGGCGCAGCGATACGCCGACCTTATCGTGCTGGAAGCCCCAGTAGCAATGCTCGCGGATATACTCGCTGGGCCGGCGATCGAGCGGCTTCATTCCGAGCAGCCGCTCCGCCCAGCCGCTATGCCGCTCGTACCGCACGTCGGCCATCTCGAGGAAGAAGGGGATCCAGCCGATCTGGTTCTCCGCGAAGTCGATGCGGAGTGTGGGAAAGCGGTCAAAAACGCCGGCGAAGATGAGCTGCACGGCGTTGGTGCCACCCAGGCGGCAGAACTTGTCGTTCGTGACCTGCCCAATGAGGCCTGCAGGGTTTGGTCCCAGCTCCGCCGGCGATTGCGGGTACTTGAACAGCGGTCCTCCGCCGGACTTGTCGAACTCGACGTGCACCGTAATCGGCATGCCGATGCTCAGCGCGGCGCCCCAGAACTCATCGTCTTCCGGCGTCGGGTAGCTGCGCGCACTCGGAAAGCCGGATAGCACCACGGTCTTGAGGCCGAGCTTCGCGCAGTGGTCGAGCTCGGCGAGGGCATCAGCCAGATTGCTGCGTGGGATAACGCCGACCCCGATCAAGCGGTCGGGAGCGGCGGCGCAGTAGTCTTCCGCAAGCCATTCGTTATACGCATGCACCACCGCCGCATATGCGTCGTCGTCTTTGATATTCCGCCAGAGGCGCGGGCCTGCTTGTTGCGCCGGGAACAGCACTTCGGCGTCGATACCGTCCAACTCCTGCTCGCGGACGCGCTGCTCAGGCGAACCGGTGCCAGGAGTGCCCTCGTACTGCTGGCCGTACGGCTGCCAGACGTCACGGCCCTTACCGCCGTAGATGTCGGCCGCGTCCTGCCGGAGCGGCTGCCCCTCGATCATCCAGGCATCGCCACCATCGGGCATACGAATCAGCCGTGGCGCGCGGTCGCGGTGCTTCGCTGGCACGCGATCCACCCATCGCGTCGGCTCGATCTGAAGGTGGGAATCGCCTGAGACGTAGCGATAGGTCATGGCGCAGCAGCCCTCATTCACTGATGTTCGACAGACCAAATGATCCGCGACCTGCGGTCGGGCAGTCAAGCCGCGTAGGTCATGCGCGCTGGACTATCCCCCGTCACGCCCCGTATGGTGCGTTGGACGCACGTCAGTCTCACCGCCGGGAGCTCGCTCATGGACGTCACCTTTGGACTCGCCCTCGACTTCCGCTCGCTCATGCGGCGGCTCGACGAGGTGCTCGCGGGGTACGAAGCGCTCCTCCACCTTGCCGAGAACCAGGGCTTCGACTCGGTCTCGGCGGGTGAAGGCTACCCACTGCGGCCAGCCGCGGGACACCTCCCCTCGCCGCTGCTAGCGCTTGCCGCCCTGGCACGCAGCACCACGCTCCGCCTCGGCACCGGCGTCATCTTGCTGCCCGCGTGGAACGCGCTGCGCCTCGCGTACGACGCGGCTGTGCTTGACCAGATCACCGGCGGCCGCTTCTTCCTCGGTGTCGGCGTGAGCACCCCGGCGCTCCAACGCCGGTTTGGCGTCGATCCGTCGAGCGTTGGAGATCGAGTGGATGACATGCTCGCCGCGGTCCGTGCGCTCTGGGCCGGCGCGAACGGCTACGAGGGGAAGACGCTCTCGATCGACGGCGGCATTGGGGTCCTTCCGGTCCAGCCCGGCGGCCCGCCGCTCCTCGTGGGCGGCTCGATCCGGCGCTCGGTCGAGCGCGCCGCGACCTGGGGTGACGGCTACATCGCATCGACGAACTACGGGTTCGCCAAGATCGCGCAGCAGAGCCAGCGCTACCGCGCTGCCCTGATGGCGCACGGTCGTGATGCTGGCGCCGCCCAGGTCATGATCAACCGGCTGACGGTCGTTGCCGAGACCGAGCAGGAGGCGCGCCAGGTCGCCCGCACGTACGTCGGCGCGGTGCTCCAGGGGTATGCGCGTGGCGGCGCACTGGGTGACGATCCCAACGAACGAAATGCGAGCCCAGAGGAGCTGTTCGAGCGGTTCGACGTCGATTGGTGCCTGGTGGGGACACCCGCGCAGGTGGCCGAGCGGGTACGTCGCTACGCGGAGGCAGGCGTCACCCACATCCAGGTGCGCGTGTGCCCCGCCGACATCCCGAGCGAGCTCGCGGTGCGTACCGTCGAGCTGCTGGGACGCGAGGTCCTCCCGCAATTCTGAAGAGCGCAATGGTTCTGTCCCGGCGAGAGCGAGTGCATGCCATTGAGCATGTGTACGATGCGCGGCATTGAGAATGCGCAACAGTCTCCCCACGAGAGCGAGTGCATGTAAGGCCAAGGGATGCAGAGGTTCTCTCCGAGACGGCGGGTGTATGATGCGCTCGCGTCAGCCGCAACACAGTCCAGCACGAGGGGGCCATCATGAAGCTCGCGTTGTTCGACAACTGGCGTCTTGGCGTCGTCGAAGGTGACCAGATCGCGGACGTGACGGACGCGATCGAGGATCACAGCACCGATTGGCCGTACTCCTGGGTGCCCCGCATGATCATCGACTTCGACCGCATCCGGCCGCGCATCGAGCAGCGGCTGGCGAGCGCGCGGCGCGTGCCCGTGGCACAGGTCAAGCTGCGCCCGCCCATTCCGACGCCATTCAACATCGCCGCCGCAGCGTCGAACTACAAAGCGCACCAGGCCGAGATGCGTGACATGACCTCGTCGGGGCGCTTCGGCGGCCAGGCCGGTGCGGGACCGGTCGGCCAGCCCGGCGGCGCGGCCGACGGCTCGTACGAGTCGGCCCTCCCCGACGTCGGGGGCCGGCCCGCGGGCCGCCGCGGCGAGGTGTTTCTCAAGTCGCCGACCTCGATCATCGGCCCGGGCGACACGATCGTCCTCCCGGATAAGGTCCCCGGCAAGGAAGTCCATCACGAGGGCGAGTTCGCCTGCGTGATCGGCAAGGAATGCTACCGGGTCTCCCGTAAGGACGCGCTCGACTACGTGTTTGGCTACCTGGGCCTGATGGACATCACGGTACGTGGGGATGGCGACCGGTCACGCCGCAAGTCATACAAGGGCTTCACGCCGATCGGCCCCTGGATCGCTACGAAGGACGAGATCCCCGATCCACAGAACGTGAAGGTCAACCTCTATGTGAACGGCCAGATCCGCCAGGATGCGCACACCAGCGATCAGATTGAGGGCCTTGCCGAGGTCATCGAGTATGCCTCGCATTGCTACCCGCTCATGCCCGGCGACCTGGTGACCACTGGTTCCCCAGCGGGCGTCGGCCAGATCCACGAGGGCGACGTCGTCAAGCTCGAGGTCGTCGGCATCGGCGACTTCAGCGTCGACGTGGAGACGTTCTGACGTGGAGACGTCCTGACGTGGAGATGTCCTCGCTAGGACGACGCGTCCTCCCCAGTCATCCTGGGTCGTCATGCTCGTTGGACGGGCGCCACAGACAGATGAACACATTATTGAGCGTATTCGTCATGCCCCGGCGGGGCGCTACCGCGGCTCGAAAATCTATTTTCGAAGCAGCCTGTGGAAGACTGAACGTGCACGCCCGCCATCGACCCTCGCGGACGCGTCGTCCCCGCTCATCCTGAGCCTGTCGAAGGACATGAGCGGGCGTCGCGACACTCAGTGTGGCTACGGCATATCAGCCTGTGAGGTTTTCCGTATTGGACGAGCCCATCCCAGTCGCCGCGTATCAAGGCTTGCTTCTTCTCGCGTGACCAGCCCTTGACCTGCCGCTCCCGCTCGAAGGCATTCTGCCGAGTTGCAAAGGTTTCAGTCCAGACGAGACGCACAGGCAGCCGTTGCGACGTATAGCCCGCGAACGCGCCTCACTGGTGAGCCGCGAGTCTTGCCTCCAAGTTATCAGTGTGGCCGGTATAGAACTTGCCGTCTGAGCATTCGAGGATGTAGACGTAAAATGCCATCTCTTTCAGCCCTCTGCGCTGCTCATATGCTTCGACAAGCTCAGCATGAGCGGGACCACGCGCAGCACGAGCCGGGCGGGGCGCAGCACGAGCCGGGTCACGTTCGACATGAATGGAACCAGGCGTAGCATGAGCTCGACCACGCGCGGCATGAGCGGGGCAGGGCGGCTGCACTGAATAGCGATTTCATTTGTCCGCGGCGCGCCGACGGCGCATGGCAACTCAACGTGAGCAAGAGGGTCAGGCGGGCGGTGTGTGGTCGACGGGGGCGCCGCGGATGAGGTCGACGGCGTGCGGCAGGACCGGTTGGACAACCTCGAGGCATTCGACGACCGCCTTGGGGCTCCCCGGCAGGTTCAGGATCAGGGTCCGGCCCCGCACGCCGACGACCTGACGCGAGAGCATGCCAAAGGGCGTCTTCTGCACGCTGTAGGCTCGCATGGCCTCTGCCATTCCCAGCACCTGGTAATCGACCACCGACGCGGTCACGTCCGGCGTTACGTCCCGAGGAGCAATGCCCGTGCCGCCGGTGGTGAGCACGAGATCCACGTGCAGGTCATCGGCGAAGCGAACCAAATTTGCCCTGATCTGCTCACGGTCGTCGGGGATCAGCACCCGCTCCACGACCTCGCCGCCGATCTTCGCGAGAAACTCGACGATACGGTCCCCGCTTGTATCTTCGCGGTGGCCACTCGCGCCGGCATCGCTCATCGTCATCACCGCCGTCCGGATCGGCCGTTTGTCCTGAGTCACGCCTCGGCCTCCCGCACAAAATCGCCGGACTTTCCGCCACTCTTGCGGATCAAGCGAATGCCGTCGATGAGCATGGCGCGGTCGACCGCCTTGCACATGTCGTAGATCGTCAGCGCAGCCACGGAGACCGCGGTCAGCGCTTCCATCTCGACGCCGGTCTTGCCCACGACCCGGGCGGTGGCCTCGATGTCGATCGCATGCGCGTTGCGGTCCATCTCGAAACGCATACTGACACCAGTAATTGGCAATGGGTGACACATCGGGATGAGCTGGCCGGTCTGCTTGGCGGCCATCACGCCGGCGACCTGGGCGACTGCCAGCACGTCACCCTTCTCCATCCCACCCTGGGCTACCAGTTCGAGCGTCGCCGGCTCCATGATGATCCGGCCCCGCGCCGTCGCCTCGCGTACCGTGTCGTCTTTCGCGGATACGTCCACCATGCGCGCGCGGCCAGAATCGTCGATGTGAGAAAGCACCATCGCTACGACACTCCCATGAGCTCGTGGATCTCTTCGCTGAGAAGCCCGATGTCCAGGCCGTCATAGCCCATAAAGCGCGCTAACTCGTGGACCGGGTGCTTCTGGCCGTCGTGCCACAGCTCTTTCAGGAATTTGCCGGCCTTCGGGTTGCGAAACCATTCGTC
>JAXDLH010000002.1:0-22300 GCA_034666705.1 Chloroflexota bacterium | reverse complement strand
CCTACCCCGGTGTACACGGAGAACGGCATGCCGAACAGGCAGTGCGCCCCGGCGAGTTCGCCGGTCAGAAGCTTGTCCCGCACGTTCGCCCAGGACGCTTCGCGGGATAGCTCAACGTTCACGCCGTATTTCTTGTAAAGCCCGAGCTCGTGCGCCATGACGACTGATGAACAATCAGTGAGCGGAATGAAGCCGATCTTGATTGGGGGACCGTCCGGCGTTGACACTGGCGCGGTGACCTCGGAGGTTTGAGACGCCGTCTTCGGTGCGCAGGCCGCGAGCAGCGCGGGTGCGGTCGCCGCCACGGCGGCAACGCCCGCGCTCTTCAAGAGCTCGCGTCGCGTCATCCCGGTCATTGCGGCGCCAGGCCAGTGCTCGCCACCAATGGACCAGCCTGGCCTGCCGGCCGCGCAGGCCGACTCACTCGCCCACAACTCCTCATGTAACCCCTCTGCACGATCTTTTTCGGCTGCGCCCACTAGAGAAGAGACGCCGGGGGCCACCCGTCAAGGAAGGTGCAGCCCGGGGCGTCCCCCGTTGTCTGGCTGCTTCGCTCGCGACCCTGTTGCGAAGCGTCCCAAAGGCTACGCTGCTCGTGGGGACCTGCGCATCAGCATAACTGCTGAACCGATCAGCACTTTTCAGGTCACCTTATCCAAATACGTCCTCCACGCCTCGTACAGTCTCGAACTGGCCACCCTATCGCCGCATGCACCCCCGTTCTTGCCTTGACGCTGCCAACGCCGCAGACGCTTGGTGCAGTAACCCCGCTGATTACGGCTGCCAATTGGGGCTAATGACCGAATTGCATGGGGTATCTCGTACATAGAGGGATAGCCGCCGCGGGTAAACGAGCATCCCTGGGTCCCTTTTCGCGACGAGCACCCGCTTCGCCTGTCGAGAACTTCGCCCTTACTTGGAGTTTTTGCCGGTATCAACAGCTGATATTCATGCGGAATATCTATACCAGGGCGTGTCTGACCCAATTAGCCTTAGGTGCGGGTTCACCGCAGCTATGGGCGGCACTGTCCCTCGTCGGCGGGCGCTACTGGCTTTTCCCACCGCGCAACGCGCTGCTGCCGGCCGTGCAGCCACCACGGCCTCGGCCCCGCCAGCCGCCGGGTCCTCCGAGGTCGCATCCATGGAGGCTGAGGCCCGCAACATCCTGATCGACGCTGGTGCGAGGACTCGAAGAAGGGAGCGACGACGATGGTCGAGACCCGAATGAACAAGTTCGAGGAAACCAAGGCGATCAAGGATGGTCTCGACGCGCTCGAGGACATCCATCGTCTCGCCCACGTGGGGTGGGAGGCGATCACCGAGGAAGACAAGATGCGGATGAAGTGGTATGGCCTCTTCTTCCGGAGATACACACCAGGCTTCTTCATGCTGCGCATTCGCATTCCGGGCGGGATCGCGACCTCCGCGCAGCTCCGGACCATCGCGAAGATCGCGTCCGAGTTTGGGCGCGGCACCCTCGACCTCACCACGCGCCAGCAGATCCAGATTCGCTGGCTGCGCATCGAGGACATGCCCGCCGTCTTCGCGCGGCTATCGGCCGTGGGGCTCGATTCGCGCCAGACCGGCATGGACAACATCCGCAACGTCGTCGGCTGCCCGTTGGCCGGCATCACCACCCACGAGGTGGTCGACGCCACCCCGATCGTGTGGGAGTACAACGCCCGCTTCGTCGGGAACAAGGCGTTTAGTAATCTCCCGCGCAAGTTCAATGTGGCGATCACCGGCTGCACCGACAACTGCGTCCACCTCGAAACCCAGGACATCGCGCTCGGGCCCGCGCATCGGACCATCGACGGCCAACGCCGGGCGGGCTTCAACGTCACGGTTGGCGGCAAGCAGGGCTCCGGTGGGTTCTCACCGGCGCAGCCCCTCGACGTGTTCGTCACTGCGGCGCAGGCCGCGGAGGTGTGCGCCCAGCTCACCCTGATCTTCCGTGACCACGGTCCGCGGGAGACCCGGAGCCGGGCGCGCTTCGCCTTTCTCATCGGCCAGTGGGGCATTGAGCGGGTCCGCGAGGAGCTCCAGGCGCGCGTGCCATTCGCGCTCGAGCCCGCCGGCTGCGATGCGCGTGGCCACTGCCATTCCGACCACCTCGGGGTGACGGCGGAGCATGACCGCAGCCGCCACAGTGTCGGGCTCGCCGTGCCGGTCGGGCGCCTCAGCTCGGTCCAGACTGCCGAGGTTGCGCTCCTTGCTGCGCACTACGGCCGGGGCGAGGTCCGGCTGACCCCCGGCCAGAACCTCGTCATCACCCACGTGGCTGCGAGTGGGGTCCCGGCACTGCTCGACGAGCCGCTCCTCGGAGAGTTAACGGTCCAACCGTCACCGGCCCTGCGTGGCACGGTGAGCTGCACGGGGCTCGGCCTCTGCGACCTCGCGCTGGCTGACACGAAGAATCAAGCGCTCGACGTCGCCCGCCGTCTGGAAGGGAGCGTGGCGCTCGAGCGCCCACTCTCCATCCATTGGTCTGGCTGCCCGGCGGCTTGCGGTAATCACTACATGGCGGACATCGGGCTGCAAGGTGGCAAGGCGCGGATCGACGGATCAGTGGTCGAGGTCTATCAGGTATACGTCGGCGGCCGCTCGGGCCCGGAGGCGCGCCCCGGAGTGCCCGTGCTCGACGACGTGCCGCGCGCCCAGATCGGCGACGTCATCGAGCGATTGGCCGCGGCGCACGCGGCTGGCCACGACCTCGTCGATGCCGGCCAGGCGCTGGCCCGCGAGCGAGGTGGCGCCAACGCCGAGCCCGACCTCATGCCGGTCGCCTGAGCGGCCCAACAGTCATAGGCTTGGTCGTTCTTGCCAGGGGCCGTTGCCTCACGGCAGCGCCGACCTGCCGAGCGTCATGGTGAACCAGACTGCCATGGCGACATCGGCGAGGATCGCCACGCCAGCGACACCATGATCGCCATCCTCGCCACGGAGCGCCGCGATGGCCAAGCCAATGCTGGCTAGCAACCCGCTGGCGAGGACGAGATACAGGTAGCCGACGCGATTGAGGCATCGCAGATCTACGCAAGGGAACACGTTCAGGGCAACCGGCACAAGGATGGCGACCACTAGTGCGGCAGGTCCAAGGTGGCGATGCTGCCTGCGCCGATCATCGGCCGGAGGACCAGCAGTATGCTCAAGGGGGCTCCCCGTGCCGGTCAACCGCTCGAGCGCGACGGGATCGGCCGCGGGGCTGGCCCATTCTGAGTCGTCGGACGATCGGTGCCAGGCCCCACTCTCCCGCCACATCCAGAACAAGCGCCGTTGCGCTGGGCCGAAGGGTCCGCGACCAGGGCTACCCACATACCGGTCGATCAGGAATGCGACGATCAGGTACGCCACCAGTGCAGCGACGCAGACCAATGCTAACGGCAGGAATTGCTCGACGCGCAAACAGGGCGGGTTCGCGCACTGCACCGGCCATCCCCGAAACCCAGCATTGCTCGTCGCTATCCTAGCATGGGTTTCCGGTCGTTCAGCAGCGCCCCGAAGTCAGACGCCCATTTCTGTATGCAGAAAGTGGCGACCGATCTCCGCGTAGGGCCACGGCGAGACCGCGGCATGCTCGACATGATGTGCCCATCGCGAACGCGGTGCTCCAGACGACCGGACCCGTAGATGGCGCTGGTTCCAGCGATCCCGTACACGCGATCGACGGCGGTGGGGCCTATAAGCCTTCGTCTGTACTGACTCGTCGTCAGGGCGCCTGGCTGATCTCCAGCAGGCGCCCATCCGGGTCGCGGAAGAAGCAGCGGATCTCGCCGCCCCAATCTACCGGGGGCGTGAGGAATTGTGCCCCGCGCGCCAGCAGCACCTCGTAGGCAGCCTGGCAGTCTGGCACCCGCATGGTCAGCTCGTGGTCCACCCGATGCGGGTCGGCTGGCGGCGCGAACGTCACGTCGGGCTTGTCCTTGGTGGGACCGCCGCCGGTGACCAACAGCAGCCAACAGCCCTGGAATTGGAGCACACAGGAGGTATCGCCGTATTCGCGGTAGACCGTCGCCCCCAGCACGTCGCGGTAGAACGCGCGGGATCGGGTGAGGTCCGCGACCACCAGGAGGTGGGTCAGCTCGACGCCGGCGGTTGGAAACTCAGTCACGCGACACGCCCTCCTCGATCCCTGGGATCGCAGCCTGGCCGCTTGACACGTCAAGCGGCCAGGCACGACGTCATGTCCCCCGGTTGTTACGTCTGCCGGCTGTGCTCGCTGACCTACGTCCGCTGCGGCTCGACACGGTCAATCGACGATGTCCCACTCGTGGGCGTTGCGACCGAAGGTCCCGTAGATGCGGCCGGATTCTGAGCCACCCGCGAAGTCATCCTGGTACGCGGCGACACCCTTGCGGGCGAAGACGTTGGATACGTCGTAGTTCATGAGCAGGAACGGCATCTCGTCGAGCAGCAGGTCCTGGATTTGCTTGATGGCCTGGCCGCGACCCTCCTCGCGCAGGTTGGCGCGGTAGGCGCGGACGAGCTGCTCATACTGCTCGTTCGACCAGTGGCCGCGGTTGTTGCCGGAGTACCGATTGGCCGCGGTGGGCGACTCGCTCAGCTCCAGCCGCGTCAGGATCGAATCCTGGCTGCCGCGCGCCGTAATCTCGCCGCCAGGAAAGGCCTGGCGGAACTCGCGGTCGCCGACCAGCGGCGCCGGGACGACGTAGAGATCCAGATCGACCCCGGCCTGGCGCCACATATCCCCGACGATCGGCAGCCAGCGCTCCATGTCGACCGTGGTGCGCAGCTCGAACTTCAGATGGTCGCCGGCCGCATTGGCCAGCAGCCCATCGGCTCCTTTGTGCCAGCCGGCATCGGCGAGGATAGCGCTCGCCCGATTCACGTCGTAGGGGTAGCGGTCCTTCCAGCCATCTTTCACGAAGCTGTAGAGCGGATTATCCGGGGGCAGCAGCGCGAAGGCGGCGGTGTTCGGGATGCCGCCGGCGGCGGTCTCCGCGTAGGTGGCCCGGTCGATGGCGGAGTAGAGCCCCTGGCGGACCCGCTTGTCGAGGACCGCCGGTCGGAAGCTTGGGGTCGCCGAGTCGAACTGGAAGCTGATGAATCGAGTCGTCCCGGTGCTGAAGTAGATCTTCCCCAGCTCGCCACGCCGCTGCACCTCGAGCGCCTGGTCAGGGTCGAGCACGCCGTCGGAGAGCAGATCGATGGAGCCGGCGAGGATGTTGGCGAGCACCGTGTTCTTGTCGTTGAACTGACGCATCACGACCCGATCGATCTTGGGCCGGCCGAGGAAGTAGTCGTCCACGGCCTCGAAGACCGCGTGTACCTGGGGCACGTAATCGACGAGCTTGTACGGACCGACGTGCACGTACTCGGACGTCCAGTAGGGCTTGGCGAACCAGGCGGTCGGGTCCTTCTGCTCTTCGACCAGGGTGGTGTAGTCCTGCTCGAGGAGGTGCGCCGGCAGCGGCCAGAACGCGCGCAGGCCGATGGCATCCGCCAGGTAGTAGGGCTGGCTCCAGTTGACGACGAAGGTGGAGTCATCAGGCGCCGAGGCCGAGTCCATCAGCTTCATCGGGCCCGAATCGAACACTGGCGTCGTCGGGTTCCGCTGGACCTTGTAGGTGAACATCAGGTCCCTGGTGGTGAGCGGGGCGCCGTCGGCCCACTTCAGGTTGGGGCGCAGCTTGTAGGTCGCGATCATGCCCCCCGCGTCGGTGAGCTTGAGGCCACCGTTGTCGATCGAGGGCTGCTCCGCGAGCAGTCGGGGGATGGGCCGCCCGGTGGTCTTGTCGGAGGTAAAGAGCGCTTGCGAGTGCAGCTCGATGTACGAGAAGCGGCCGCCGCCCGTGCTGCTGCCTGACGCGATGGAGAAGCCCTCGAGAAACGACGACAGGGCGACATTCAGGACCTTCTTGCTGGCAGGTTGCGCCTGGGTCGCCGGTGCGGCGCCTCCAGACGCCGGGGGCGCCGCGGCGGGGGCACACGCGGCAAGCACGCATACGACAGGGAGAAGCGCCCAGCGGGGAAGCAACGAAGTCGGCATTCTGAGCCTCCGACGGAGATGCAGGCGTCAATCGGTCGATTGACCCATTCTATCCCCTAAAATCGGACTCTGCGCCTCTTCTTTTCGGCTTCTAGGCCGGTCGTCTCATACAATGGGGCCAGGACAGGTTGGAGTACGCCGTTATGCCGGTGAGTGAGGCGACGTTCCGTGAGGTGGCGCTGGAGGACCCCGAGGGCCACTGGGAGTTGGTGTGTGGACAGCTTCGAAGCAAGCCAGGCATGACGGCCGACCATAACCACGTGACTCATCGACTGGCCTATCATCTCATGCGACAGCTTGATTGGGATGCGTTCGAAGTCCGCCATGATTCCGGGCACGTGCGGCGAACGGCCGAGAACTATTACATCCCAGATGTATTCGTTGTGCCGTCCGCAATCGAGCGGACCCAGCGCGGGACACGCAAGCTTGAGGTCTACGAGGAGCCCCTTCCGCTGGTAGTCGAGGTCTGGTCGCCGTCGACGGGCGAATACGATGTATCGACGAAGCTTCTGGAATATCAGCGGCGCGGCGACTTCGAGATCTGGCTCATCCACCCCTATGACCGCACGCTCACTGCCTGGATCCGCCAGGGCGATGGCAGCTACAGCGAGACGCTCCACACCGCCGGCGTGGTCCAGCCGAGCGCCCTGCCCGGCGTCGCGATCGAGCTCAGCTCTCTCTTCGATTGAGCGTCCTCTCATACAATTCCACGGATCCGGGAGCCACGGTACTGCCGAAGGCTGGAGACGATTGCGGGTGAAGCGCGTCCTCCTTATCCTCCTAGCCGGCAGCTATGCCTGCTACGTCGGCGTTGGGTTCGCCTTCGGCGCCACGACACTCGCCAACCCCGTGCGGAGCGTCCTGGCCCAGCAGACGTCTGCGCCGGGCGCGACCGCGGAGAGCGTAGCCGACCCTGATCCCCCAGTGCCGGCCCTGGTGTCCTTCGCCAAGCGGGTCGCGGCGCCGCTCGACCTGGTGCCCGACTGGACCGGAACGAGCCGGGTGAACGTGCTGATTCTCGGCATCGACCAACGACCGGATCAGCGTGACGGCGGCATCCCGACTCGCTCCGACGTGGTGATGATCGCCAGCCTCGACCCGGTGCACAAGACGGCCGCACTGCTCAGCATCCCCCGCGACCTCTGGGTCACCATTCCGATCCCCGGGCGCTCCTTCGAGGCCAAGATCACCACGGCGCACTTCTACGGCGACTACTATCACTACCCGGGCGGGGCGATGGCGCTCGCGCGCCGGGCCATCGAGCAGAACTTTGGCATCCCGATCGACTACGCGGTGCGGGTCAACTTCGAGGGCTTCCGGCAGATCGTCAACACCATGGGCGGTGTGGACGTCTGCGTGCCCACGCGGCTGTTGGACACGGCCTATCCGACCGATGACTATGGGATCAAACGGGTGGACATCCCCGCCGGCCGCCAGCACTTCGATGGCGAGACGGCGCTCGAGTACGCCCGGTCGCGCCACCAGGACTCGGATTTTGGCCGCAGTCGTCGCCAGCAGCAAGTAGTCCTTGCGCTGCGCCAGCAGGCCGCGCAGCCTACATCGCTGCTCCGCCTGCCGGTGCTACTCGCCAACGTGGCGGACGCGGTGGATACCGACCTGAGCATCCCGACGGCGCTGGCACTAGCCCGGCTCGCGAGCCAGATCCAGCCCGAGGTCATCACGCAGCGCGTAATCGAGCCGCCGGCGCTCAGCAGTTTTCTGGCCGCGGATGGCGAGCAGGCGCTGCGGCCGAACTGGCCGGCCATCCGGCAAATCGTCGGGCAGCTCTTCTATGATCCGGCGACGTTCGACCCGCGGCCTGCCCCGACGGCGCTGCCGATCCTTGCGCTGGATAGCCCTGCCGGCACACCGGTTGACGAGGCGGCCGCCGCGCCGCCCAGCCCCGCCATTCCGCCCGCCCAAGCAGCGCCCGCTCCCTGCTAACGCATCGGTCCAGTCATCGGAATCCGACCTGCTTTGACGCCTGGCACAGGCGCCGGTGGGCAGTGGCCGGCGATGAATACTGGACGGATGCTCCATAGGTGCGGCCGAGGTCCGAGGTGTCATCCTGAGCGAAGCGAAGGATCCGTGCCCCCAATGCCGGGCTACGGATCCTTCGCTTCGCTCAGGATGACACCTGCCTTCGCGTCTTTAGCCGGCACCGCGGCAACGACATCGTCGATCGGGGATTCCCAACTTGATGGTTGATGCCGATCCTGCTCGAGAGCACCCCGGGATCAGTCTTTGTCGTGACCTTTGTCGCTGCCTCGATTGTCGGAGCCCTTGTTTCCTCCACCGCCACCGCCGTTCTGCTTATTAGTCGCGGGCGGGGATGTCGGTTGCGGAGTTGGGCGGACCGTGGGCTGGACCGCAGGCTGCGCGGTTGGCTGGGCCTGGGTGTTTGACGGCTTCGCGGCGGGCGCGGGCTGTGGCGGGCTGACGATGGCGGGCCCCCCATTATTCGCATTCCCGTTGTCGTCGTCGCGGCCATTGCGATTCCGACCCGCGTTGCGGCCTTCGTCGTCGTTCCCGTTGCGCCCCTGATCGTTCTGCTGCGCGGGCTGGGCTGGCACCACGACCTGGGGCTGGGGCGCCACCGAAGGCTGGCGGTCATCGTCGGCGTTGCGACGGCGGGTGTTCGGCGCCGGTGCGGGGGCGGCCGGGACACTCGCCGCGACGGATTGGCTCGTGGGCGGCAGGACCTGAGCCGGCGCAGCCGCGGCGACGACCGGCGCGGGTTGTTGCACCACCGGGGCCTGGGCCATTACGGCGGGGGCTGCTGCTGGCTCCGCCTCGAAGGCAAAGGCATCGCCCTGCTCGTCTATCACGAACGCGTACTCGTCCCCATCGAAATCATCTGCATCGTCGAGCGCCTCGTCATCCGGCGCTGCCGCGAGGGCAGCCGACTGCGCGCCCAACACGGTGAAGCTGGGCGGTTGCGCCGCGCCCGACGCCAGCAGGTCGGCGGGGGGATTGGCATCCTCCGCCGCAACTGCCGCCTCGGCTGGGGCCGGCTCCGCGATCACGACCGGCGCCACGGCCGGCGCAGGCGCTGCGGCGGGTGCGCTCGCGGGACCCGCCAGGATGCTCATCAGGTTCGGAACCAGGCTGTATGGGCCGCCGTTGGTGCCGAAGGCGATGCTTGCCGCCGTCGGCCCGCCGCCAAAGCCGTAGCCGAGCGTGGCCCCGACCAGCACGAGGGCTGAGGCGGCGCCAAGCGCGGTGAGCAACGTGCGCTTGCGCGACGCGGCCCAGCCGGCCGTTCTGAGGTGTGGCGCGCGATAGAGGGGACTCGCTGACATGTGGTGCTCCTCCATGGATTGCTGGTCGCTCGGTGGTGTAATGGGCTCCCTCAGGCGCCCCACAGATCGGGCATGGCGTTGGCGTAGAGTGCCGTGGCGAACCACCCCCACTCCTGGGTGTACAGGTCTGTCGGCTCGCCCCAGAAGACGTCGCGGTCGTTGCGACCCGCACCGCCGATGAGCTGATTGGCGACGATATTGGCCGCCGCATTCGGATCGAGCTGCATCAAGGCGCCGATCGCGCCCGCGTCGCCCACGGTGCTCGGCGTGTCCGCGAGCGGCGTGCCGTCGTGGGCATAGATCGCGCTGACGTATCCCCGGACCGCCATCTGGTCGCGCAGGAAGCCGGCCTGCTCCAGAAAGGCCCGCGCGCGGCCGTCGCCCGACCACTGCAGGTCGAGCGCCACGCGCCAGAAGGTGCGTGCCGCGTCGTAGCCGTACTGGGTCGTCTCCACGGCGTTCATCTCGAGCGGGATGAGGTCTCCCTCCTGCGTAAGGCCGATCCAGTCGGGGGGCAAGCCGTCGGTCTGGCTGGACACGAGCGGTGAGCCCGACGCGGCGAAGAGCACGTCGTAGCCGGAGCTGATGACCGCCTGCCAATCGTGCGTGTGATCGGCGGCCTGGAACACGTGGAGGGCATACGGCGCGAAATAGCTCGGGTTGAGGGCCACGACCGCGGCGTCGTGGTTCCAGTCGCCGACTGTCAGGTAGGGCACACCGTCGATGATGGCGACGTCGTCGGCCCAGATCGCGTGGGTCATGCGGGTGCCGGTGTCGATCAGGCCTGGGTCGTTCCAACGCCAGCCGGCGAGGAGCAGCGCCAACGCCGCATCGGTATCGGCGTCGGCGGCCGAGTGGGCGTCGGCGACGGCGCCGTTCAGCCAGAGCCGCGCGAGGAGCCCGTTGGGTTGCATGAGGTTCGTCCGGGTCCAACCCCACGCCCGCTCGAACGCCGACCGGTCGTCGAGCCACACCGCCCGCAGCATCGCGTTTGCCTGTGACTCGGCCGTCACCGTGCCATCGGCGGCTACGTAGGCCCCGCCACGCTCGAAGCGCGCGGCGATCGAGGCGCTCACGTCGCGGAGCAGCTTCAGCTCGGTGGTGCCGGGCTTGTCGACCTTCCACAGCTCGATGACTGGCTGGCCGTCGGCGCTCCACTGTCGCACGAGGTGGGCGTGGGCCAGCGCCTGCAGGGCCACCGTATTGCCGGCCGGCGCGAAGATCTCCTGGTCCTCGCCCGGGGTCATGATCACGTAGTCCACAGTCTGCCAATCGCCACCGAAGACGCCGTCGCGCACTGCGGGGTCGGAGGCGACCTTCCAGTGGCTCTCGACGTGCGGGAACGCTGGCCCGCTGGCATCCGCCTCGTGCAGGTCGGTCCAGACCGAGTCGTCGGCGACGATCAAACTCGCCGGCGGCAGGTTCGCCTTGATCCACGCCACAGCCTCGCGGTTGGCGGCGCTCGGCCGTTCGGCGTAGAGGGGGGTAAAGTCGCCGACGGCCCAGTAGCCAATCGTGGCGCCGACGACCAGCACGCCGGTGACCGTCGTCATCAGCCAGCCTCGGCGGAGCCGCATGATCGCTGGCTCGAGCAGCATCGCGACGTTGAGGCAAAGAAATGGCAGGGCAAAGAGCACGTAGTAGCTGAAGACTACGCCGCCCCGGGCGAAGTAGAGGATGGGCAGCGCACCGAAGAGCGCGGCCGCCATTGCGCGCCGGTCGCGGATACCGCGAATCACGTTCGCCAGCGTGCTCGCTGCGCCCAGGGTAAGCAAAGCCGCATCACGCGGCAGCCACTCGGTGCGCAGGAGCTGATAGAACTCGTTGTCCAGGTTGAACGGCCCGCCGCCGGTGCGCGTCAACTGCCAGAACAGGGCTGCCAGGAGCGAGACGTGGCCGGTGTTGGCGGCGACGTGCTCGCTGAGCGCGTACATCGCCGAGTCGCTCGAAGGGAGCAGTTCTCCTTTCAAGATCGCGTACAGCGGGTACCAGCTCGCGACCATCAGCATCGGGACGAGCCATACGCCCCAGGTGAAGCGGCCGTGGTGTGGCCAGCGCTGCTGGTAGAGCAGAAAGAGCACCGCGGGCACCAGGAACACCGCCGTCTCTTTGGTGAGGAGCGCCACCCCGAAGAGTGCGCCGCTCAATGCGAGGCGGCTCAGCCGTCCCCAGCCGTCGAGCAGCAGGTCGAGGCTCAGCAGGACCCAGAAGATACTGATGTTGTCCAGCAGCACGACCCGCTGGTTGAGCACAGCAAGCGGCGAGACGATGAACAACAGGGTCCCGAGCGCTGCCACCGGTACGCTGCACCCGAGCTTGCGCATCAGGTGATAGAGCAGCGGAATCGACGCCACGTGCAGCAGCAGCATCAGGGCGCGGCCACTCGGGATCACGCCGCCGAACGTCGCCGGGCCGCCAGTGAGCGCCATCCACAGCGCCATCAGCATCCAGCCGGCCGGCGCATGATCGTAGATGTACGTGTAGGGCGAGAGGTGGTGCTCGCGAAGGACGGCCCACGCCTGCTGGGCGTAGATCCCCTCGTCGCCGAGATACGAGAAGGCCGGGTAATTGAACATGTTGAGGCTGTGGGAGACGAGCCCGACCAGCATGAGCACTACCACGACCGCAACCTCGCCGCGCAGCAGCCGGTCGATCGTGTGAGCCCAACTCGCCGACGACGGCAGGGTTGCGGGGATCGCGACCTGGCGCTCGGGGATCGCAATGCTCGCCATCGTTACCCCCCGACCTGTTTGGCGAGGGGCTCGGCGACGGGCTCGGCGAGGGGCGCGTATGCCAGAGGCGCCTGCGGGCCGCGGCGCAGCGCGCCGGTATGGACGGTTTTCTCCCAGCTATTGTTGCCACCGACCTGGCGCCAGACCGCGCGCAGCGCCGAGAAGCCGAGCAGCCACTGGTACGGCATGAAGGCTGCCAGTAGCTGCAGCGCGGACCAGCGCGATGGCTTGAGGTGGTGGACCCGCGCAAACTCGTAGAGGCCGGCCACGCTCACCAGGTATTGCAGCGTGACCATGTAAAGCGGCAGGCTGCTGATCATGGCGACCGGGATCGGCACGCTGGCATATAGCATGGTCCAGATGCTGACCGGCAGATAGAGCACCGTGATGCCCTGGAGCAGCGGCGAGCTGAGCGAGTAGAGCGCGAGCAGCCGCTGTCGCCAGCCGCGCAGGCGCAACCAGTCGCCCTTCCCGAGCACCTGCAAGAAGCCCTGGTCCCAGCGGGTGCGCTGGCGCACGAGCTGATCCACCGTGGGCGGCGTTTCCTCGCGGGTGACGTAGTCGTCGTCGTAGAGCACCCGAATAGGGACGCCCATCGCGCTCAGGCGAATACCGACGTCGGCATCCTCGGTGAGGCAGTGCTGGTCCCAGCCGCCGATCTTATCGAGCAACTCGCGGCGGATGAACACCGTATTGCCGCCGAGCAGCACGATCTCCTGGGCGGCGTGATAGTGCATGCGACTCTTGAACCAGAAGAAGTACTCGAGCACGTTCGAGGCGGAGAACCAGCGGTCGGCGTAGTTCATGAGCTGCACGCCGCACTGCACGACCGGCGCGCCCTCGCGCACCATGAGCGTATTGACGACCTGCAGAATCTCCGGGTGGGGCTCGTCTTCGGCGTCGAAGATCGTGACGACGGATCCCGTCGCGACCGACAGACCGACATTGAGGCCGTGCGGCTTGTTGATCGGCGGGTCGTCGAAGGTGAGCAGGCGGACGTGGTCGATGCCCTGGGCGCGCAGCATCGCCATCGTCTCAAGCACCTTCGCGATTGTGCCGTGGTCGCCTGCCTCGATCACCACCAGCACCTCGACCAGCTCCCGCGGGTAATCTAAATCTACGACGCGCTGGATCGTCCCCTGGATCACTGCCTCCTCGTGGCGGGCGGGCAGGAGGACGGTGAAGCGATTTCGCGGGGGCTCGAAAGTTGCGGGCACGCGGTTCTGGCTCCACTTGTCCTCGTCCTCCCACGCGTAGAGCATGAGGGCGGCGGAGTAGGCGGCCTGCCCGGCGAGGAGCAGCGACACGACGGCGAGCACGACCGAGGCGACAGTTCCCAGTTCGATCATTGGCTGGTCCGCCGGTAGGTTGATACTGGCGGGGCTGGGGAAGGGGTGAGCGTGGGGGTCAATTGATGGCTCATGGGTTGATCTCCACGTCGCCGACGTAGGCGAATCGCACGTCCTTGGGGAAGTTCAGCCCTACCTCGTTGAAGGGACCGGGCTCCGTGAGGTCCCAGCGGATGGTCGTCCACGTGCCGGGCGATACCAACCAGCGGTAGCCATCGTCGCGCCACTGCCAATCGCCGTCGAAGCCCATCATCCCGATGCGCACCGGCTGCGTGCCGCCATCCGTCACCAGGTACACGTGCGCGCGCACGGCGCTCACCGTGCCATCGGTCCGCACGGTGACCGTCTGCACGCCGTCGCCGACCGCGAACTGCAGTGCGGGCTGGCCATTCCACGGCTGGTCGGTGCTGGCGGCAACCTGCAAACCCGGCGTCGCGTCGCCGGTATCCGGGTGGCCGCCCCAGTCGCCGGTGCCCGACTCGAACGTGTACTGGATCGGCCATGGGCTGCTGTCGCGGGGTGCCCGGCCGCTCGCACTCACATTCGGCATGTAGACGTCGATGCGGAAGCCGTGGCCGTCGTCGGACGTGGCGACGCGCGTGTAATTCGCGTTGATCTCTGGCGAGAGCTGCTGCCGGATCGCGGCGCCCTGGGGCGACACGCCGCCGTCGAGCACGATCGTGTCGAAGTACTGGTCCACGACCGCGCGGCGGTAGGCCTCGATGCCGCTCTGTCCTTCATAGAGGAAGGAGAACGGCCCAATCATCCCGTCGATTGGCATCCGCCCGTACAGGTAGTAGCGGAGGGAGGTATCGTCGGTGAGAATCTCGGCCGCGCCGCCCGTGTGGGCATAGAGCGCGTCCAGCGCCGGATTCGCGTTGGGATAGAAATCGACGAGCTGATTGGCGGCAACCTCCGCGCGCGGCGCGAGCCAGACGATCGCGACGGCCGTGCCGCCAATCGCCACGACCCGCCAGGTGCCGGTGTGCTGCGGCACGTCGAGCGCGACGAGGGCGGCGAGCGGTGCGAGGAAGTAGATCACGTAGATCGAGTGCTTCCAGAAGTCGAAGTCCGGCCGCGCCTGGAGCTGGAAGGCCATGATGAGGCCCGCGCCGACGAGAGCCACGAGTCGACCGGCGCCGGTGGCCCGCCGCCAGCCGAAGGCGGCCGCGATCACGAGCAGCCAGATCTCCGGGCGGCTCCAGACGTACTCATTCAGCGGTGTGGCGCTCTTCAGGTCGCCATAGGAGAGCGACGAGGTGAAGAGGGTGAGCAGCGGGCCGAGGAAGATGATGAGATAGGCCGCGCACAGCGCAGTCAGTGGCGCTACGAACCACAGTACGTAGCGGAGGGAGGTTCGCAGTGCGGAACGCAGCGTATGACGTGGGGAACGAGCCCAAACCAGCGGGCCGAGCATCGCGTAGAGGCAGATGAGCGGGAAGTAGATCGCGACGAGGTACTTCGCCAGGAAGGCGATGAAGAAGAGCGCCGCGGCGGCCAGCAGGCGTAGCGGCCCCGGTCGTTCTTCAATAGGAAGCAGCAGTGCCAGCCCGAGCATGAAGCCGGCGCCGGCGAGCGCATCGTAGGTGCCGAAGCGGCCCACGGCGATTGCGGTTGGCGCCAGCATGGCGATTACCCCTGCCAGCAGCGCCACGGCGCGCCGCCGCGTATTGGGGATGCCCCGCGGGGCCAGACGGTACGCGGCGAGGACCGTGGCCAGCACCATGATGGCGCCGCAGCCGGCGGTCACCGTGCGCACGGCGACCAAACCGCCGGCCATGTCGGCCCACCCTGCGATCAGCGGCCACAGGTACGAGCCATACGCCCAATTCAGCACCTCAGCGTAGACGCTATGCTGCTCGATCAGCAGCCGGCCGGTGAGCACGTTGGTGCCCTCGTCCATGTAGGCGCTCTGTTGGTCGGCGTAGGCGAGCCGGAGCGCGAACGCCAGCCCGGCCAGGGCGACCAAGCCGAGCCGCCAGCGGTCTACCCGCGCGGCGCCAAGCGCAGCAAGCAGCGCGGACTGGGGGCGCGCCGCGCCGAGGGCTGCATCGTTGAAGGTTGGTTGGCTTGCCATGGTTGCCCCCTCCCTAACCGCTCACCCTGAGCCCGTCGAAGGGACTCGCCAGGGGGGCGGGGAAAGTTGTGCCGTTCCTCGCAGGGAGGGCGGGGAACCTAACCCCCCGCCCCCCTTGCCCGCGACGGGAAGGGGGAGCCATACCGAACGTCAGGATGACTCTCCTCGACGGGTGGCAGTTGCTCCCTCCCCCTCGGACGGGGCCCTTCGAGAGCCTCAGGGCGAGCGGGTGGGATAGGGGTGAACCTTGGCTCAGCCATGCTGGTCGTGTGCAGCTCACGGCGTGGCTCCGGTGCCGGTCGTGTAGGCGGCGCAGGGCCAGGGCGAGCCGAAGGTCTGGAAGTAGAGCAGCTCGTCCTGGGCGCGGGCCTGGCGATGGGCCGCATCGCCGTCGCTCGGCCCGCCGAACCCGGCGAGCGCGTGCTGCGGATCGGGGTCGAATGGGCCGCCGGCGGCGTGGAGTGCGCCCGGTGGCGCGGACGCCGCGAATTGCGATGGGTTCGCCATGCAGGGTGGTGCGGCGACCGTGGGCGCCGCCGGCGGCGCGGCCAACGCCGGGGGCGTGACGGGCTCGGATGCGGTGCCGGATGACGGGGCCGGCGATGGGTCGGTCGGCGCCGCGACCGGTTGGCCCGCCGTCGCGACCGGTTGGCCCGCCGCCACGCTGGTGGCGACGGTCGGGTCGGACGACAGCATCGCCAGCTTGCGCTGGTCCAGCGTGTTCCAGTCGTCCTCGAGGATGCCGCCGGTATCGCCGGAGTCGGGATTCCAGGACCAGTAGGTGTAGCTAATGCCGTTGGCGCGCAGGTAGCTGAGCAAACTCTGCTGCCAGATCCCCTCCGCGTCGCTGCCAACCGAGCGCCCGCCGAACTCGCCGACGAACACCGGTGCGATCCCCTCCTGCTGGAGGTACGCCCAGTGCGCCTGCCAGATCGGCGGCAGGTTGTTCGGGAAGTCGGGCGCCGTAAACCAGGGCTGACGGTAGACGCCCGGGCCGTAGTCGTGCGGGGCGTAGACGAGCTTATCCGGGGCGGAGAGGCGCACGGGGGCGTCGCGCGCTGGCGCGAGGTTGCCGCCCCACCAGTACCAGTCATCGCCGCGGTGCTCGATCCCTTCGACGAAGATCAGCCAGTCCGGATTGACCGCTAGCACCGCGTTGCCAGCGCGCTCCGCTGCCAGTCGCCAATCGGTCGCCAGGTTGCCGTCGCCCCAGGTCGCCGGGCCATGCGGCTCGTTATGCAGGTCCGCACCGATCACCGTCGGATTGCCGCGATAGCGCGCGGCGAGCATTTGCCAGTCCTGGATCCAGCGCGACTCGGGGACCTGGGGCGTGTACCACAGCTCCGACTGCGCCGCCGCCGTGGGTCGATGCCGATCGAGGATCACCGCCAGGCCGTGGCGACCGGCCGCGGCAATGATCGCGTCCATGACGGCCAGACCAGACATGCCCTGGAGGTCAGGGTTGCGCTGGTAGTCGATGCCCTGCGGCACGCTGCTCGGCTCGAGCAGCTGGTCGCTGAAGGGGAGGCGGACCGTGTTGAAGCCACTCGCCGCAATCTGCGCCAGCATGTCGTCGTAGTTGCGTGCCCAGAGACCGTGCGGTGCAAAGGCGCTCGTCTCGAGCCCGAACCAGTTGACGCCGTTGATGAGCACCACCTGGCCGTCGGCGTCGACGAGCTGGGCGCCGTCGGTGTGGAGCGCTGAGGCGCCTGGCGGCGCGAACGCCACCGGGGGCGCGACTGGGTCTGGGCCATCCGACGCAGCAACGTGCCGCAACGCCACCCCCAGGGTCGTCAGCACGACCGCGAGGGGAATGAGGAGCCC
Source organism: Chloroflexota bacterium (assembly GCA_034666705.1). Classification (GTDB taxonomy): domain Bacteria; phylum Chloroflexota; class UBA6077; order UBA6077; family SHYK01; genus JAXDLH01. The sequence continues at coordinate 5,006 of JAXDLH010000002.1, read as the reverse complement.
AAGGAACGCACTAAGCGGGAAACGGGAAGCAAGCAATGTGAGCGGCACCGCACCAGAGGAGTGACAGGGTTAACCCTAGTCTAACGGGCTCGGCGCCAAAGACGTTTCACACTGATGCATGACGTAATGCAGGTGTAATGGTGCTTTTCACCCGGGGTGGGGAGTAGCGCGCATCACATTGGCCGGGTGACCGGGCTCACAGCGCCCGCGACCGGATCATCATAGAATCCCCACAGCACGACTGAGTTGTCTGGTCCATCACCCACGGTTCTGTCCCTCCCCTGGTGTCGTGCTGGTTCCCGCCCCCCGGCCCCGGAGGTCCCCACCTCCGGGGCCTTCCCATATTCTGGGGGCCTAGCAATCGCCGCAACCCGGCGCTATAAAGGGCCAGCACATCGAGGAGGGCAGCATGGCGGTTCGATCGGAGTGGATCCTCTTCGCGGGTACCGCCGACGGCCTCTTCCTGATCGAGGAGGAGGACGGTGAGCTCGCGGCGCGGCCCGTCGGCTTCCAGGGAACGGGCGTGATGCGTGCCCCAGTCCTCCAGGACGTGGATGACCCGCGTCGCCTCTACGCCGGGAGCACCCGCGCGGGCTTTTTCGTCAGCGAGGATCAGGGCGAGAGTTGGCGCGAGATGAACCGGGGTATGCGCTACAAGGACGTGTGGTCGATCGCCCAGCACCCCCAGACCAAGACGTTATGGGCGGGGACGTGCCCGACCGACGTATTCCGCAGCGACGACCACGGCGAGACGTGGCGTGAGTGCGAGTCGCTCCAGATGCTGCGAACGACGCAAGGTTGGACGGGCCCCGTGCCGCCGCACGTGAGCCGGATGAAGAGCCTGGCCATTGATCCGCACGACCCGGCCGCGGTCTACGGGGCCATCGAGGAGGGCTGGGCGGTGCGCAGCCTGGATGGCGGCGCGAGCTGGGAGCAGCTCGCGGAGGGAATGGACCACGACGGCCACTGGATCACCGTGATGCCAGATGATTCGAACGTCGTGATCGCGACCGGCGGCAAGGGCGTCTTCCGGAGCACGGACCGGGGCGCGACCTTCACCAAAGCCAAGGGGTTCGACGAGTACCACTACACCCCGGCGTACGTGGTGGTGCGGCCGAGCCGCCCGCACGAGTTGCTCACGGCGGCGACCGCGATCGGTCCTGGCGGCTGGAACAAGCCCGAGGCGCCGGGTCTGGCCTTCGCCCGCAGCGAGGATCAGGGTGAGACATGGCGCATCCTCGAGCACGCGGTCGATGCGGATTTCCACCCGGTGCCGCGCGGGCTCGTCGGCGATCCCGATGACCCCGAGGTGTGCTTCGCTGGGATGACCGACGGCTCCGTATGGATGAGCCGACACGGCGGCGAGCGCTTCGAGCGCATCCTGGGCGGCCTGCCGCCAATCTCCAGCCTCGCCATCGCCCGGCGGTAGAAGCGCCGACGCCGTGCGCGCCGCGGTCTGCGCTGCCTGCGCGACACCGCGCCAATTGACGTCTATTAGCAAGCTACCGGTGGGGTGCCAGTGCTTCGGCCATCATGCTCTGTGCACGTGTTGCCCGGATCTGTCTGGTTGGGTGCGGAGAGGTAGAGGTTCATTGCTCCCCTTCGAATTTACTGTCCCCGGACCACCGCTGTCGCATCAAGCCAGGCGACGTGATCGACTTCAGGAGTGGCGGCGGACGGTGTTGGCTGCCGCGCTGGCGCTCTGGCCGAGAGGGGATGCTCCCATCAATGTTCCGATCAAGATTACTGTCGTCTACTACCACGAAGGTGCGACAATCCGTATGGATAACGACAACATGCTGAAGCCCATCCAGGACGCGATGAACGGCCGGATCTATGTAGATGATCGGGTTATCGTTGCGGCGAGCGCGAGTAAAATGCCCGTGGACGGGCCATACCGAGTTCGGCGCATGTCGCAAGTGATCGCCGACGCATTCGTGCGTGGGGACGAATTCGTGTACGTTCGGATTGAGAGTGCTCCAGACGAGGAATTATTGCCGTGACTGTGCCGGATATCACCCGACTGCGTGAGCGAAGGAAGATCCAGGAAGTCGCCCGTGAGTATCGCCGCGCGGGGTATCGAGTGTTTGTCGAGCCGACCGGGCCCGACGTGCCCGAGTTCCTTGGCGACTATCCTCCAGATCTCATTGCTATCGGTGACCGAGAATCCGTGGTAATTGAGGTGAAGTCGGTCCGTGGTTTCGACCGTTCGGATGAGACCCATGAAGTCAGCTCGCGGGTCAGCAAGCACGCCGGCTGGCGTTTCGAGTTGGTGGTCACTAACCCGCGTCGAGGGAGCCAAGCGGATGAGAAATCGCCCTGGGATCTGCTAGTGGTGGACACTCATCTGCAGCAGGTGCGCGCGTTATTCGAGCTTGACCAGCTACAGGCCGCCTTCCTACTGCTTTGGGCTGATACTGAAGCGCTTCTGCGGCACCTCGCTCGGCAGGAGGGAATTCCGGTCAATCGGCTCTCCCCGCCACAAATCGTCAAGGAACTCGCAACTCAAGGCGTGGTGGACCGTCGAGACTACTCCCCGCTAGAGGAAGCCGCAACTGTAAGGAACGCCTTCGCGCATGGCGTGGGTCCCGCAATAATAGAGCCGCAATTGCTGAAGAGTTTACTGGCGGTGACGGAGGGGTTGCGAGAGGAAGTTCAGAGCATTCACTGATCAAATGCTCTTCCTTTGGGATTGGAGATAGTGCTCCCCGCGTACCTGTAACAGGACGCCTTCTGCTGCCCGAGCGGCGAAGAGTTCACAGTGGTGGTTGCTCAGGATCGCCAGATCCCCAGCTGCTGTTCATTGAGGTCCAACACTGCGTTGGCCTTCGCTAGCGCTAATTGCCAACTTTCTGCCCCATATATTTATGCGATGTGCACTAAGATGTGAGATCCCATCGTGCAGCGTGTAACATGGTCTATGCACAACGCTCGTCGACGCGCAAAAACCGTCGCAACTCTGGGTCAGGCCACTGGCCATCTTGAGCCCGAGCTCGTGGCTGCGGGGCTTGACACCGCGCTTGCATTCCCCCCCCCAGCAAGGTCGAGGAGAACGAGCGTCGATACGCGAAGCTGCGCGGGGCCGCCGGGTGACGCCATCTGGCTGGACGATGGGCGCCTGCAACTTCGCGTGCTCACCGTTTTGTACGATGAAGTGGTGACGCAGGTTGTGGTAGGCGCCTTGCCCGATTGGCGGCTCGGGGCGCGGTGGCTCCGGGGTAACGGACCAGGACTGAAAGGGCGGTGTGCGATGCGGATTGGGATTCTCACGGGGGGCGGCGACGCGCCCGGCCTCAACGCCGCGATCCGGGCGGTCGCGCGGCAGTGTTTTGCCCTGGGTGACCAGCCAGTGGGGATCCGCAATGGATGGGCCGGCCTCCTGGGTAAAGGGGAGGTCCGCGAGATCGCTCAGACGGATGTGTCTGGCATCCTTCATCTCGGGGGCACCATTCTCGGCACCTCACGGACGAATCCATTGAAGAACGACGCCGACATGGCCCAGCTCACCCGCAACATTGCGGCGTTTGGTCTGGACGCCCTGGCCGTCATTGGTGGTGACGACACGCTGTCGGTGGCCTGCCGGCTCAACGAGATGGGCATCCCCGTGGTCGGCATCCCCAAGACCGTCGACAATGACCTGTGCGAGACCGATTACTGCATCGGGTTCGACACCGCGGTCGGCACCGTGGTGGATGGGCTCGATCGCCTGCACACCACGGCGAGTGCCCATCACCGCGTGCTGGTCACCGAGGTCATGGGCCGGGATACTGGCTGGGTAGCCGTGATCGGAGGGATCGCGGGCGGCGCCGATTTCATCTTGATTCCAGAAGTGCCGGTTGAGGTCGCCAGGGTCTGCGACCATGTGCAACGCCGGTACGCCCTGGGCAAAGAGTTCTCGATCATCGTGGTCTCTGAAGGCGTGGAGATGCCAGACATCGCCTCGAAGGAATCAGTCCAAGAGGTCGATGCCTTCGGCCACGTCCGGCTCGACCGTCGCGGCGTAGGCGACACCCTGTCGCGGCTCATCGAGCATCGCACCGGGCTCGAGACTCGGGTCACCGTGTTAGGGCACCTGCAACGTGGCGGATCGCCTTCGGCGCTTGACCGGAGCTGGGCGTCGCAGCTCGGTGTGGCGGCGGTCGACATGTTGCACGATGGGACCATCGGCGTGCTGGCCGCGGTGCACGGACAACAGATCGAGCCGGTGCCGCTCAGCGCGATCGTCGGCCGCACGCGGCGCGTCGATCCTGCGCTCTACAAATTAGCCAGCGTCTTCTATTGAGTTGAGCGCGAGCGAAACGCTCCAGGCGGTCAGGGCAGACCGCGTCACGGAACTGATGCAAAGCAAGGCGGAGAATCTCTATCACGCCCCATCGTGTCAGGTTGATGCGGCAAGCTGCCGTACCGGGGACGCCGCCGGGGGCCGGCCGAGCTGGGCCAGGCCGCCGGTCAGGAGCGTCAGGATCTGTTGGGCGCAGGCTTCCGCGGTGTCCGTCCGCGGGCCCTGACTCCAGGCCAGGGCGGTCCCAAAAATCGCCCAGCTCATCATCGTGGCAGTAGTCTCCGGCGCGACCGCGAGCTTCGTCCCGTCGCCCGGGGGGTTGTCGAGCCAGGCAAGCAGCCGTTTGTAGAGCTCACGCCACATGCTCGTCTCGATCAACGGTGTGAGCGTTCGGTCTGATGGTCGGCAATGGCTGCTGAACTCGCCCAGGAAGCCGAGGACGGCCACGGTCAACAACTCGAGATTCTCGGCGGTGAACGGCGCGCCCCGCGGGACCCGCTGCAGTAGCGCGTCCTGGAACGACTCGCCAACCACCTGCTCCAGCAGTGCGTACTTGTCCGCAAAGTGGGCATAGAACGTCCCCCGATTGACCTCGGCCCGCTCGGCCACATCCTGCACGCTAATGGCGTCGAACCCTTGCTCGGCGAGGAGTTGCCGAAACGCTTCCTGCAGGAGCTTGCGCGACCGCTGCACCCGGCGATCCACCTGATTCATCCAAAGACCC
>JAXDLH010000001.1:0-4284 GCA_034666705.1 Chloroflexota bacterium | reverse complement strand
AGACGTCCGCATCGCGGGCGGCGGCGCAACGATCCTGGAGTACGTGAACGCCGGCCTGATCGACGAGTTCTCGATCGCGCTCTCACCCGTGCTGTTCGGCTCCGGAATCCGCCTGTTCGAGGGCGTGAACGCGGGCCGCGTGGCCCTGGAGCCGGTCCGCGCGGAGTCGACGCAGCGGGTGACCCACCTGACCTATGCAGTCCGGGAGCGGTAACCGTCTCGACCTCAGCGCTCCCCCGCCGAGGTCAGCAGCGCGGTGAGATCCTCGACGCTCTGAGCGTCAGGAAGGGCGAGCGTTCGGGCCGCGATCTCGGCCGCGCGCTCCTCGGGGAGGGACCTCACGGCGTTGTCGTGGAACTTCCTCGCCACCGTCAGGCTTCGCGAGCGAGTCACCAAGGGCCCCGGCTCCCGCACCGCCGGTGTCGCGATGGAGTTCAAGCTCATCGAATCAGCACCGACCCGGTGGCGGGCCGTTAACGCACCCCACCTCGTCGCGCTGGTCCGTGCCGGCGCGGTATGCAAGAACGGCAAGCTCATCGAACGACCCGACGGATCAGCGGGTGGTGATCAGCAAGTCGCGTGACACGCCGATCCACAGGTCTTGACTATTCCTCATGCACCGCGGAGCGTCCACTCGTGGGCATTGAAGGCGACCCAGGGCCGAAGGTTGAATCCGCTGCGCGCCCGCGGGCCTTCGACCCCTGCCGCCACCGGGAGCACGCTGACGCGGGAGGCTACGCGCAGCACTGGCACGTCGCGGCCAACCAACTGGGCAAGCTCGGCCTGCATCGCCGTGAGCTCAGCGGGATGGAGCGGGCCCGCAAGTCGCTGCAGGAGCGCATCTGCCTCGGGGCTCGCCCAGCCAAGACTCACCGGTACATCCTCCGTGGAGTGAAAGCGGGGCGAGCTGGGCAGACCGAGACGAGCGAGAGTGGACGGCCCGCGCGGACTTGTCACGAGCACGGCGCCGGAGGCGCCACGTTCCCAGCCAACCGCGGCGCGATCGTGGTGATGAGACTCAACGGTCACGCCGATCTCACCCCAGAAGCGAGCGACCGTGGCGAGAGCGCGCGGCGCATCGGCGGTGTCGAGTTGAATTTGGAGTGGCTCGGCGCCGGGTCCGCGCAGGAACCCGTCCTCGCCACGATTCCACCCATGCTCGGCCAGCAGGGCGAATGCGCGGTTGGGGTCATAGCGGTCGAGATCCTCCCTTGATCGCCCCGACGGTGCCAGGGCAACTGAAGGCACCCAGGCGGTGAGGGTTGGCGCGAGACCCAGCGATTCCACGAAATTCGTCTGCTGGCGATTGATCGCGAGGGCGAGCGAGCGCCGTACCGCGGGATCGTGGAGCGCCGACCCCGCACCGACTGGTCGCAGCTGGAAGATGAGCAGGACGTTGTGCCCGGGATACGTGATCGTTTCCCCGCGCTGCGCCGCATCCCAGGTCGTCCGCAGCCCCATCGCGTCGGCTGCGTTCAGCGAGGGGGCGAGCCCCACGTCGAGCGCGCCGTCCTCGAGCATGGCGCGCAGTTCGTCGTGGGCGAGGCCCAACCACACCTTGATTTCGCCGATCCGAGGGCGCCCAAACGCATACGAGTCGAACGACGTCAGCTCGAGCCGGTCGCCCGGGACAAACGCCGCCACCCGAAATGGCCCGAGCCCGACGAAGCCGCCAGTCCAGTAAGGATCCAGCAGCAGACTGGAGGGTTCGTCGCGCCAATGCGCAGCGAGCAGATGCTCCGGATACGGCAGGAGCTGCTCGCGAACGCTGTCTGCTCCCCAGTACAGCCGTTTCCAGCGGACTGCCACGGTCAGCGAATCGGGTGCTTCAACGCTGGTGATTGCGTCCATGGCAGCTCGTGACGCCGCGCCCACCGCGGGGTCGGTCCGAATCCGGTAGCCGAAGACGACGTCGCCGGCGGTGAAGGGCGCGCCATCGTGCCAATGCAGCTCTGGCCTCAATCGGTAGATAGTGTCCATGGTGCCATCCGGGTTGAGGCGCCAGGTGCCATTCTCAACTGAGGGCGCGGCCTCGGCGAGCCGAGGCACGGTGGCGCCGCGCTCGTCGAGCGTCGTGAGTGGCGCGTGGTACAGCTCGAGGATCTGGCCAGCGCTGCTGTCAGTGTCCGCGACGAAGAGGTCGCCAAGCGCGCGCGGAGCGTCGTCGATGCCGATAATCAGCTCACGGTGTGGTTGCTCCGAAGCGGGCGCAAGTTGGAGCGTTGGGGCGTGGGTCGCGGCGGGGGTTGAGGGAACCGTGCATCCCATCAGGGCGAGCGCGACGACGAGGACGCGCCAGGCGGGGCCGGAGGCTGCGGAGCGGCGAGACGTCGGTGTAGGGCGGGGCGAGCGCATAGCGGCGGGTTCCCCCGGCATTGCAGCGGTTGACTGGAGCCGCCGCAACTATACGCTCTCCTCCATCATGGCGCGGGCAATCTCGGCGGCCCGCCCGCGGTCGTCCGGCGCCAGCTCCCCGTCGAGGACCAGGCCGAGCAGGTGGTCCTTGATCGGGCGAATCCAGGACCCTGGCCCCCGGCCGAACATCTCCATGAGGTCCGCGCCATCCAGCGGCGGGCGAATCCGCGCGATGTCCTCTTCCGCCTTCAACTGCTCGTAGCGCTCGGCGAGATCGTCAACCCGCTGCTCGGCAGCGCGCACGCGCTCCTCGCGGCGGCTGGTGACGTCGGACCGGGAAAGCATCAGCAGGTCCTCGAAGGCGTCGCCGGCCTCGCGGGCCAGCCGCCGCACCGCGCCGTCCGTCCACTCGCCCTCGTATGAGTTGATGCGACCGCTCATCTCCACGAGCGCCGCCACGCGCTCGATCGTGGCGCGGTCGTACTTCAGCCGCTCGAGGATCTTGCGCGCCATTCGCCCGCCTACGACCTCATGCCCGTAGAAGTGCACCTCGTCGTCGTCCACGCTCATCACGCGCGGCTTGGCGATGTCGTGCAGCATGGCCCCCCAGCGGACCGTTAGCACGGCTGGCGCCCGGTCGAGCACCATCAGTGTGTGCTCCAGGTTGTCCTTATGCCGCAGCCGTGTGCCCTGGCGGTCGCGGAGGTCCAGGAACTCGGGCACGATGTACCGCATCAGCCCGAGATCACAAAGCTGGCGGATGGGTCGGCTCGGTCGTGCTACGACCAGGATGCGGCTCAACTCCTGCGCGATGCGCTCCTGGCTGATGTGCCGCAAGTCGCCCGCATGGCGCGCGATCGAGGCCCACGTACCGGGCTCGATCGCGAAATCGAACTGGGCGGCGAATCGCACGGCCCGCAGCATCCGCAGGGGATCCTCGGCAAACCGCTCGTCGGGATCGCCGACCGCCCGGATCACGCGTGCTTCGAGGTCCGCCTGGCCGCCGAATGGGTCGATAAGGGGGCCCCCCGCGGCCGGGCGCGCCATCGCATTGATCGTGAAGTCGCGCCGGGCGAGGTCGCCCTCCAGGCTCGTGCCGAATACCACCTCCGGCTTGCGACTGCCGGGGGTGTAGCTCTCCGACCGGTATGTGGTGATCTCGATCTGGTCCGCGCCGAAGATGGCGCCGATCGTGCCGAAACGCTCGCCGATGTCGTAGATCGCATCGGCGCCCGCCTCGCGCGCTAGCCGTTTAATGGTCGTCGGCTCGGCATCGGTCGTCAGATCGTAGTCGTGTGTCTGCCGGCCCAGCAGGTCGTCCCGTACGCAACCGCCGACGAGGTGCAGGTAGTGGCCCCCCGCCTCGAACGTTTGCGCCAGCGCGGCAGTAGCATGCTGTGTATCGTTCATCTTGTGGTCATTGTAACTGGGCACGGCAGAGCGACTGGTTGCGGTGTCCTAATGGGGATATGACCCCGATTGCGCACCCTGGGTTGGCGAATCGGGTGGCGGTGCGTTGAGCCCCGGCACCTCGTCCACCAGGTGCAGCTTCAGGCACTCAGCGGCGGAGAGGAACCGGTCGCGCCCGGAGTAGATGTACCGGTCCCACCAGCGCGCCGTGTGGAGACCCGTGCGTCGCGCAAAGAGCTCGGCCACGAGCTTGCGGTTCAGGTCGGCGAGCCTGGCATAGTCGCGGAAGATCTTCTCATCTTCACCGGACACGGTCCACGAGCTGGAGTGGAGCATCATCGTCGAATAGATGCCCATCGTGCGGCGGTCGCCCGCCTCGAAGATGATGGCACCCATGCTGTAGGCGTAGCCCGTGATCACCGTGTTGATCTTGACGTTGTAGCTGCGCCGCATCTCATCCATCATCTGCATCATGGCGAGCCCGGCGCCGACGGAGCCGCCGCTCGAGTTGATATAGAC